>JBGPBY010000581.1:0-4439 GCA_041481485.1 Terriglobia bacterium | reverse complement strand
GGAGGCAACGGTGCTTCAATTTCGTCCACTGGAACACGCCTGAAACGACGAACAACACTCCCCCAAGCTCGCGACTCCTCACCGCCATGGCAGGAGAAAGGAATGCCGCAGAATGCAGCCGCCATTGAACCAATGTCGCGAATGCGCTGAACAGCGTCCAGATAAGGAAGTAACCGGATACGAAAATGGAAACGGACGCAACGACCGAATGCTGGTCATAACGTCTGCGACGGATCGCAGCAAACTCGAACACCATCGGAGCAACAGATGGCGTCATCATTGAAACCATCATGACGGTCCACATGATGAACGTTTGAAGAAATCCACTTAAGTTCCGCGCCAACATATCGGGTACGGCCGCGGCCTTCATCATGCCAATACCGGTCATATCCGTGCCTGACATCTTTTTTGCGAGATCAAGGAGGTAGACCAACGCAACGGCAGCAATCGAAGCCAGTCCAAACGAGACGATGAGTCGATCCCGGCGTATCAGAGATTCGATCGTCGTGCGCTCTTCAGACACCTCCATACGTGGAACTTGAGAAAGAGGGCCGAATATGTTGTCTGGCTGGCGCGTAATCCGGCGGATTCCTTCCTTCACAATCCCCTCTTACATTCAAGAACGTTGGGATCAAACAATCATCATCATTCATTGATACAGACAGCGTTAGCGGCGAAATGCTGATCAATGTCGCACCGGATCTTATCATCCAAAATCGACCCACCTGCGATCTAATGCAGAACACTTGCCCACAGATTTGGCAAAGAATAACCCGCCAACGAAGCCATCAAGGGACAATGAGTGTTGAGCAGCGGCGCCCAACAGTCGTAGTTCTTCAAAGTGCTCAGTGAAACTGGACGCGATTAAAGGCGATAGAATTTTGCTCAACGGGACCTATTCAGGCAAAATATCTGCCGGTATCGATTCAGCATTGACGTCAGCCCGACACTGTCATAAATTGCTCGGCCTTGTGATTATTCTTGCCAAGATTCTGATTATTATTTCGTCGATCGGTCTGATTCGCTGTTCGGAAAGATTTCGGACTGCCAGCCGTGAATTCGACGATCAGGCCATTGCGACGCTAAAGCACATCATGCATGTCTCAGAAGAAATGGGCATCCCACGTTCGATCACTCCCTTGTTGATTCTCCTGACGATTCTTTGCTCCATGTTGTCGATGCACGCCATCGAAACAGCGCTCCGTTAGCCTGGACATCCACACACTGACTTTTTCGTCCCCGTTCCCCTGTAGGCGCGGTCTATGACCGCGCACAGTCTTTCACACAGGGATTCCTCGAGTTGGGAATCCATGAACGAGAGATTGTGCGCGGAAATTTTTTGATGCTGCGCCCTGTCGGGCTTGCATTCGCTCCGCTCATAGACCGCGCCTACAGGGGACGCCCCCGGAATTCTCTTAGATCTGATTCCAGAATCATGATACGTTACGGTTCGTAACGCTACGAAAGGTCGCATCACAAATGCCGCAGCACAAGAGACTGGGAGATCTCGAACATCAGGTAATGGAATTCCTCTGGAAGCACGGACCTGCAAAAGGCGAGGAAGTGCGGGCTGCCGTCGGCAGGGAGCGCTCCCTGACGGATTCAACGATTCGAACGGTGTTGCGGCGCCTCGAAGCCAAGCAGTATGTCCGTCACGAAACAAAAGACCGCCAATTTGTGTATTCGAGCGTTCGTGAGGCTCGAAGCGTTGCGGCTGAAGCCGTGCTTGGCATCGTGAAGAGGTTCTGCCGTGGTTCCCTCGAAGAGTTACTGAGTGGACTTGTCGACCACCGTGTCGTCGATGAAAAGGAACTACAGCGTCTCGCGGAACGAATTGCGAGAACCAGAAAAGCGGAGGCTAATCTGAAGAAAGGAAGAAGATCATGACGTGGGAATCCCTCGCTCTTGAATTGATAAAAGCCTCCATCTTCCGGCCGGTGGTTCTCGTACTCGCGGTTGGCGCCTCTCTTCGGCCAGTCCCGGAACCTTCCGCGCGCAAGCCCATTGATTTTGAAATGCTCGTCATCTGGGTATACCTGGCGGGACTGACTGTAATGGTTGCATACCGCGTTACAGGCTCGATCATGCTGCGCCGCGTGCTGTTGCGGTCGAGTTCCCTGAGTCGAGGACTGCTGCGGGAATCCGGCGATGTTGTTGTTCCCGTTACTGCCGGGATGCTTCGGCCGGTAGTCCTTCTCCCGGCGGGATGGCGCGAATGGGATTCCAGCCTGCGACGCGCAGTGCTCGCCCACGAATTCGAGCATATCCGGCGTCGGGATACTCTGGTTTCCGCCTTCGGAAGAGCAGTGACTTCGTTGTTATGGTTTCACCCTCTGGCCTGGTGGCTGGTACGGAAGATCTCTGAGTTATCCGAAATGGCTTGCGACATCGCAGCGGTGAAGGCGACCGAGGATCCAGCGGCATACGCACAGACTCTGCTCGACTTCGCAGCGTGTATCCATCGCGCGGGGCATCGCTCGACACTGCCCGGGCTCGCGATCGCCGGAACCTCGGGTCTCGGCAAGCGTGTGGATATGGTTCTTGCGTCTTCTGGCGTTCCTATTCGACGGTGGGGACAGTCGGCCGCCATGTTGGGACTGATTGCAACGCCGGTTTTCTGTATTGCCGCAACATTCGGCGTAACTGGGATGCCCCAGCAACTTCGAATTGAGGCTTCCTTTCCACTCCCGCCACCTCCACCGCCGGCGTTATCGTCACCTCCAATTGCACCTGCTCCGTTGCCGGTAGCGGCGGGACGACAGAATGCACCCGAGATTCCGAAAGACATGGGACTTGCAATGGGGACGCTGTTCACTGCAGACGGCAGGCCAGCGCCGAACACGGAAGTCGTGGCGATGCAAGGACCGGTCGAGCACAACGGTGCGCAAATCTGGACCATCGTCCGACGCAGCCGCACCGACAGCGAAGGCCGGTATCGAATGGAACTGCCTGACGGAAGCTACGCAATAGCCTGGCAGATAGCAGGATCGACATATTATCCCGGAGTCACGGACGCCGACCGCGCCGTCCGTGTTGTCGTTACCGTAGGACAAACGGTAGGTGGACTGGACTTCCGGCTCGACCCATCGTCCGCGGTCCGGGTTCGCGGACGCCTCGTTCCCGCCCCCGGACCTGCTGCCTCGTTATTGCAGGTCGGCTTGGGATCAGGACCGCCAGTCGGAAATTCCGCTGATTTCTTTTCCTACGCCCCGTACTTTCCCACTATCGGTCTTTTCCCAGTCAACCCGGATGGGTCGTTTGAGTTTCCAGTAGTTCCGCCGAGTATCTACGCTCTGCGAGTGTTTTCGGCTGCAACAACAAATGGGCGACCCATTCCCTTTCCCGGACAGCCAGCTATTCCTGGACCGTCAATGAATTACGAACAACCGCTCGGATACAAAGTGAATTACGAACAACCGCTCGGATACAAAGTCGTTGTTCCCCAGACAGACGTGAGTGGAGTGGAGGTTCCAGTCCCTCTATTCGTCGCAGCGCACATCGGATTGGAAAATGGCGGAAATCTGCCAACTTTTGGTACGGACAGTAGTGCGAAGATCAGGACGGATGGCCCTGATGGTTCCGTTGTGAGCGTATCGCCTGCCGGCGCAGCGCTACTCGTCTTGCCCGTGGGGCAACATCCCATTTCGTTTGAACTTCCGTTTGGTTACTACATGAAGACCTTCTCTTACGGCAACACAGACCTTCTTCGTGCACCTCTGAATGTCACTGGCCCAGCCATTTCGGACATCATCGGGACGGTCACGACAACTCCACCGGCCTCTGCGGGAAATTTCGTTACCGTTCGCGGACGCGTGACGGGTCTCCCGGACAGTACGTCCAATACGTATGCCCGCGGTCCCCTGATGGTTGTGCTACTTGCGACCGGATCCGGAGCGTTTGGTTACTCCCCTCTCGGTGACGATGGAACCTTTGAAATCCGAGGTGTTCCCCCCGGGACGTATATGGGATACGCCACTGTATCGGGTGGTTCATATGCATACGGGAAGTCGATTGTCGTTGCGAGTGCGAATCTCAACGGAGTAGAACTGCCGGTCGATCCCAACGTGATACACGACAAACGGTAGAAGCACTTGTATCAAGTCGTCGGATCTAAGGTTCTGCGCTTGCCGTGACGGACATGGAGTACGATTACGGTGCTGCCTGAGATTGTAAATAGAATGCGGTAGACATGTGGACTTCGCCCATAAAAGAGCTGGCGCACCTCAAAAGGGAATCTGACACTCTCAGCAGCGATTGGGCACCTTTCCGGAAACTCGGCCAGCGATGTGAAGGCATCATCTAGCGGGAGTTTACTGAGCGACGCCTGTTTGGAGAAATCTCACCTCTGAAAAGTCACGTCATTGCAGTAGTTTGATTGTGTCCTCCCTGCTCCGAATTTGTATTACCCTATATTTTAATTGGAATCCACATTTTGTGAT
>JBGPBY010000580.1:0-4446 GCA_041481485.1 Terriglobia bacterium | reverse complement strand
AGTGTGCTGGAAGAAACGCGCTGAGCGCCTTTTCGGAACCATCGGATAACGCGGCGAGTTCACCGCAGCCTCCAAGCAACGCATCCGTGGCCAGGACTCCCGGCCCGCCGGCGTTGGTCAGGATGGTCAGCCGTGGTCCGCGAGGACGCGGCTGTTTGCCGAGAACGTCGGCCATATGGAAAAGCTCCGCGATATTCTGAACACGTATCGCGCCGCAGCGGCGAAATGCGGCGTCGTATACTTCGTCACTTCCCGTCATGGCGCCCGTGTGCGAAGCCGCCGCGTGCGAGGCCGCTTCCGACCGCCCAGCTTTGATCACGATGATCGGTTTGGTGAACGACACTTCCCGGGCGGCGGATATGAACGAACGCGCATCATCGATGGACTCCATGTAGAGGAGAATGCTTTTCGTAGTGGCATCCTGACCGAAGAAAGAAAGCAGGTCACCCCAGCCCACGTCGAGCATCGAACCTGTGGAAACAATCGCGCTGAAACCGACCTGCTCGCCGAAACTCCAGTCGAGAATCGCCGTCAGCAACGCGCCGCTCTGGCTGAGGAACGCGACGTTCCCTGGCCGCGCGATGTCCTGGCCGAACGTGGCATTCAGTCCAATCAAGGGATTCATCAAACCCAGACAATTCGGTCCGATCAATCGTGTCGCGCCGCGTTTCAGTTCCGCTTGGATCTGTTTTTCGAGCGCAACTCCCTCCGGGCCTTGTTCCTTGAACCCCGCGGAAATCACCACCACTGATTTCGCGTTTGCGCTGACACATTCGGCGACAACCCCGGGTACCGTACTCGCCGGCGTCACAACAACCACAAGATCAACCGCTTCGGGTACGGCGGCAATTGACGCGTAACAGGGAAGACCATTCACTTTCGCCCGACCAGGGTTCACCGGATAGACGCGTCCTTTGTAGGAGCCTTCGAGCAAATTCCGAACGATTGTACGGCCCACGCTTCGTTCGCGGTCCGTAGCTCCGACTACGGCGACCGAAGCCGGTGAAAAGAAATATCCCAACGCCGATCGATTTTCCTCTTCAGAAATCACGGAGAGCTCCAATCGGTATCGTCACCATACCGCCCACGGCGCTCTGGAGTGCAATCTTCCGCATGCGTCCGCCAATGTGAATCAGTTCATCCACTTTCTCAAGTGACCGCCCAAGAACAACGGCGTTCGCTGCCTCTCCCGTGATGTCGTTTTCGTACCTGAAGGCGATCCCCACGGTTGCGGCCTGCATCGCGGGCGCGTCGCTGATGCCGTCCCGAACGAGCGAATTCAGCCGTGTGCTTCCGATCACAATAGCGCGGTTTGGCTTTAGGCAACGCGAGCTCCGTCACCGCCCCAAGTGATGCTCGTCACAGCTTGGGAATCGCAACCAACCCAAGATTCGCTTAGGAGGACAAAGTTTATGAAAACCGCCACCGCGCGAACCGCCGTATGTTTCCGCAACATCCTGTTTGCTACCGATTTTTCGTCCGCTGCCGCGCATGCGATTCCTTATGTCAAGAGGATCGCAAAACACTATGACGCAGATCTAGTTGCATTGCACGTACAACCCCCCGCAGTTAACCCCATGACCCAACCGGGAACTTGGCCGGACGAAGAAACCACTCGAAAGCGCAAGGAAGAGTACCGCGACGAACTTCTCGGCACGTTTGCGGGAATCCGTACGACCGTGCTCGTCGAAGAAGGCGATATCCGGTCCCGGCTGCAGGAAGCAATCCAGAAGAACAATACCGATCTCGTGGTCCTGGGAACTCGAGGCCGCACCGGGCTCGGGAAAGTTCTGATGGGTTCCGTCGCCGAAGAGATTCTCCGGACCGTGTTCTGCCCCGTACTTACAATTGGCCCGCGTTCCGATTCTTCCCGCGGTGCTGACGGGGAAATCCGTGAAATCCTGTACGCGACCGATCTTGCTTCCGCGTCGCCGGCCGCCGCTGGGTACGCCGTTTCACTGGCGCAAGAGTTTCAGGCGCGGCTTATCCTCCTGCATGTGATCCCAGAACCGCAACCGGGCGATCTCGTTACTGCTAACGAAGTCACACGCGCTGCGAAGGAGCTTCTGCGCAAACTAGTTCCCCAGGAAGCCCAGGCCTGGTGCGAACCGGAATTCTTCGTGGAGCACGGAAGTCCATCCGACAGAATTCTGGAACTCGCCCACCTGCGCTCATCGGACCTCATCGTTCTTGGCGTCAAGCCGGAAGAGGGCGTTCCCGGCGCGGCGACACATCTCCCAATCGCGACGGCACACAAAATCGTTTCCCGCGCCGAGTGCCCGGTGCTGACCGTTCGCAGCTGATCGCTGCCACGCTGACCATCGCCAACGCGTGATGCAAAGGGCCGAATGACTCTCTCTGCTGAAATTGATATCGCCTATTTCTCCATGGAGATTGCCGCTGATCCCTCTTGGCCGACCTATTCCGGCGGACTTGGCATACTGGCCGGAGACATGCTCCGTTCGGCCGCAGACCGGAATCTGCCCATCGTGGGAGTGACGCTCCTTCCCCGCCGTGGCTATTTCCGCCAGCATCTCGATGCGCAGGGACGGCAAACTGAAGAGCCCGAATCCTGGCAGCCTGAAACCGTCCTGGAACGGCTCGACCAGGTCGCTTCGATCAACCTCAACGGACGCGAGGTAAAAGTGCGTGCCTGGCGTAACTCCATCGCCGGCGTCACCGGGTACCGCGTACCGGTCTATTTTCTGGATGTGGACCTCCCGGAAAACCCGCCGTGGGAACGAACCCTAACAGGCACTCTGTACGGGGGAGATGAAACCTACCGGTTGTGCCAGGAAGCCATTCTGGGCATCGGCGGAGTGCGTTTCCTGCGCGCTCTCGGCTGCGACGGAATTTCACGTTTCCACATGAATGAAGGGCATTCGGCCCTTCTTTCGCTCGCTCTTCTCGAAGAGGAAATGGGAAGCCGAAATCTTGCGGAGGTGACTGCGCAAGACGTGGAAAACGTCCGTCAAAAATGTGTGTTCACGACTCATACACCCGTGCCTGCCGCGTTCGACCAGTTCTCTCTCGATCTCACCGCACGCGTTCTTGGACAAGACCGCGTCCGCTCGTTGGTCCAAGCCGGTTGCTGCCCTACCGGCGCACTCAACATGACGTACCTCGGCCTGCGATTCTCGCGTTACGTCAACGGTGTCGCCATGCATCACGGGGAAATCTCGCACGATATGTTCCCCAACTATCCCATTCATGCCATCACGAATGGGGTTCATGCGGCCACTTGGACCTCCGCGGCGTTTCGCGAGCTCTACGACCGGCATATTCCCGAGTGGCGTCGCGACAATCTATATCTCCGCTACGCCATCGGCCTGCCCTTGGAGGAGATTCAACAGGCGCATGTTCGCGCCAAGCACGAATTGCTGCAATCCATCGGAGAAGCCACGGGTGTACATCTCAGCGAGAATGTCGCCACACTCGGCTTTGCGCGGCGCTCGGCCGAATACAAACGCGCCGATTTCGTCTTCTCTGATCTAAATCGTCTCCGTGCCATCCGTGAAAAAACCGGTCCGTTCCAAATCGTCTTCGGCGGAAAGGCACACCCAAAAGACGAAGCCGGGAAAACTGTCATTCGGAAAGTTTTCGAGGCCGCAGCGGCGCTGAGGGAATCTATTCGCGTCGTCTATATAGAGAATTACGATATGCGTTGGGGAGGGTTGTTCACGGCGGGCGCAGACCTCTGGCTCAATACACCGCACCGTCCCTTCGAAGCGTCCGGCACCAGCGGCATGAAGGCCGCCATAAATGGCGTTCCCAGTCTCAGCGTACGCGATGGCTGGTGGGCGGAAGGGCACTTCGAAGGCACAACCGGATGGTCCATCGGTTACGAAGAAGATCCTGAACGGCACGACATCGAGGTCGCATCCTTGTACGACAAGCTGGAACGGGTGATTCTACCGATGTACTACTCGCAGCCTCTGATGTATGCGCAAGTCATGCGATCCGCGATCGCCCTGAACGGCTCTTTCTTCAACACGCAACGCATGCTGTCGCAGTACGTATCAAACGCATACTATCCACGGACAGAGATTCCTTCCGAAACCCAACCGCAAGCTGTCGCGAAAACCGAGGCCGGACTCGCGAGGATTTCCTGACACAGCGCGATCACCTCAGGCAGCGGCCACGAACCGGCACGGCACAGGTCGCCCCGCCGTGTCCGCCCGTCGCAGGATCACAACGCCGTATCCATCTTCGTACGCCAGCGTATAGTCCGCCGAGCAGTTTCCGCACAGCCAGAAGTGCTGGACGGAGTGTGTGTTCGGGGGCTTTTCACCAGCAGGATAGGCCTTATGAAATCGAAAGAGCTGCCCTTCGCGATAGTCAAACGCGGCGCGACAATCCGGATTTGCGCAAATGGAAAACACAAAATCTCTTCGGCTCTTCCGAGAGACTCATCCGGCGTCGGCGGCCTTGGTGTGTACGTGTACT
>JBGPBY010000579.1:0-4455 GCA_041481485.1 Terriglobia bacterium | reverse complement strand
GGCCTTCGGCCCCCTCTCCCGTTGGGAGAGGGATTTCTTGATAGACCGCCCCTACAGTTTCCTCGCCAGTACGATTGCCGAGAGCCCAAACGGAAGCGAGCCACCTCTTCCAATAATTTCCGCTTCAATTTTCAGCATCGACAAGAAAATCGGATCCAGCCACTGCAGCCCCGCCGGCATCGGTTTTGTATCGGTGCCGCCACCAATCCCCAAACGCTTCAACAATCGTCGAATCGCCACAATCGGGAACAGCAGGCAATTCGCATATGTTGCGCTCTCGATCTCAAATCCGGCGGTTTCCAGTTTCTCCCTCATCTCTTTCAGCGTGAATCGATGCAGCGTTCCGATATCGACATCGTGCGGCGAGTGCAGCCAGTCGAACGCGGGCAGCCGCAACAGCAGATATCCGCCAGGCTTCAGCACACGATTCAATTCCGCAAGTGCCTTCCCGATGTCCGGTACCTCATCGATCACTTCAAACGAATATGCGAGATCGAAGGATTCTGAAAGATATGGAATCTGAGTTATCGATGCGCGCGTAATATTTGCAAGTCCGCGCCGCCGGGCTCTCGCGATCGCTTCGGATGCGAAATCGAATCCAAATGCCGAGTGCCCCGCATTCCCGAAGTGCACGAGGTTCATTCCCGTGCCGCAGCCGGCATCGAGGATTTTCAGGCCGTTGGCTCGGAGTTGATCTGCAAGCAGGGTATCGGTGATCCGCCGCATGCCGGTGTACCACCAGAACTTTTCCTCGATGTTGAACATGAATTCATAGTCAACACCGCGCATGTTTACCAGTAATGGGACTTGTTCCGTTGATAAAACTCAACCATCTTCGCGAGCCCATCTTCCAGCGTTACCCGCGGCTGCCAGCCGGTGGCGAAGTTGAATTTCATCCAGGATGTGTACACGCTGCCGATATCGATGGCACGCTTTTCTGCAGGGAAGGGAATGGTGCGGTAGGACCCCTTTCCCGTCAGTCGTATCAGAATCTGCACCAGCGATTCCAGAGTGATGGGGCGGATTCCGCCGAGATTGAAGTAATCTCCCACCGCGGATTGGTGCGTTCCTGCAACCAGCAAGGCGTCGATGACATCATCGATGTAGCTGAAGCCGCGCAACTGGTTTCCATCGCCGTAAAGCTGGATTTCCTCGCCATCGATCGCGAGTTTGACGAACCAGCCGATGAATCCCAGTTTTGCGTGCTTCACCAATTGGCGCGGGCCGTAGGTATTGACCAGCCGCAGTGAAACGGTCTGCATCCCGTATGCGCGGTTGTACACAATGTGATGCCACTCACCCGCCATTTTGTTCACGCCGTTGATGTCGACGGGTTTCAGCAGTTGAGTCTCCACCAGCGGCAGGACATCCGGTCTGCCATAGGACTGGCGCGTGCCGGAATAAACGATCCGCGCTTCTCGATTCTCCTGTTTGCAGGCTTCCAGGACCGTCAGCGGGCCGGAGATGTTGGCGTGAACATCGCTGAACGGATCGTCCATCGATTCGATGTGACTGACGCGCCCGGCCAGGTTGAAAACGCAGAAGCGCTCTCGGACCAGTTTGCGCATCAGGGCAAAATCGCAGGTATCGCCTTCGATGACTTCGACGTCCTTGCGAATCGGTTCGATGTTGAAGTAGTTGGCGCCGCAGGTGGGATCGAGCGAATCGACAATCGTCACGGATGCGCCCAGCTCGACGAGCCGGATCGCAAGATTGCTTCCGATGAAACCGAGGCCGCCGGTTATGAGGACTTTTTGGGAGCGAAAGTCATCCATACCGGAAGTTTTGGCGATAGGACAAGGCTCCACCAGATTCGAATCAAGCCGCGCAGCGTGTGCTGCAGATGACGGATGCGGAAAAACTCGCTCGAGCCGTGCATTCGAGGGTAGTGACTCACCGGTACTTCGGACATGCGAAATCCGGCGATATCGAACTTGCGCGCCATTTCCACACAAATCACGCCACTGCGCGATTCCAGTGTGATCCGCTCGAAAATCCGGCGGCGAAACAGGCGGAAGTCGCAATCGACATCGCGAATGGAAAGGCGGAAAACGAACCGAATGGTCCGGCGATATATTTCGCCAATCAGAATGCGGTACCACGGATCGGAGCGTTTGACTTTGTATCCATTGACCAGATCGATGTTGGGCTGGAGTTCGGCAAGCAGGTTGTGGATTTCGCGGACGTCGTATTGGCCGTCACCGTCGGTGTAAAAGATGAGGTCTTTGGCGGCGTTGGTGAATCCCGTAATCAAAGCGGCGCCATATCCACGATTGGTTTCGTGGTGAATGACGCGAAGAAATGGCAGTTCGGCTTGCAGCTGCACCAGCACTTCGCGGGTATTGTCACGGCTCCCATCGTTGACAACAAGCACTTCGAAATCGTCTGTCACCTTTTTCATTTCTGCGGCGACAGTACGGACCATTCCCCCTATGGTGTGCTGATCGTTATACGCTGGAAAGACTGCAGACAGTGAAGTCTTTCCCATTATTCGAAATTGTCCCTCCCCCTCCATCGTGCGCGACCATGGTAATTTTGTAAATACATCATGTCAATCAAACCTTCTATCGTGCTGAACACAGGATGTCTTCAAGTGTGAGCTCTCAAATGATTTGTTGTCCAATGTCACCGAATGACCAAATGTTCATGGGGTCAAATGAATGAATGCGATTCCCCAATGTAGGGGCGGTCTATGACCGCCCGCAATTTGGAGGAATGCAGGCCTCTCAATTGTGGGCGGTCATAGACCGCCCCGACATTGGGGATTCGCATTCATTCACAACTTCGATGACCGAGTGGGCCGCAGAAGGCGCGATCCATCGCAACCCCCATCCGCACTCAGTTATACTCCCCGGTTCATGTTCGCCTATGTCATTCGACGCATTCTTCTGACCCTGCCGGTCGTTTGGATTGTCGTGACTCTTGTCTTTGCGCTGATCCACCTGGTGCCGGGCGATCCCATTGCGCAAATGCTCGGCGAAGGTGCGTCTGTCACTGAAGTGGCCCGGCTCCGTCATGAGCTCGGCCTCGACCGCCCGATTCTCGATCAATACAAGACGTATCTCGTCGATCTGTTTCACGGCAATCTCGGCGTCTCCTTTCGTGATCAGCAGCCTGTGGCAAAGTCGATCGAGACCCGATATCCGGCCACGATCGAACTGACGATTGCCGCTCTCATTTTGTCGGTGTTGTTTGCAATTCCCGCCGGAGTCATCAGCGCTATCCACCGTGGACGTCTTCCGGACAAGGCGTTGGGATTGTTCAGCCTGTTTGGTGTATCTCTGCCGAATTTCGCTCTCGGTCCGCTGCTGATTCTGTTGTTTTCGATCGCGCTTGGACTTTTGCCCGTGTCCGGCCGCGATGGGATTTCTCATCTCATTCTTCCGGCAGCCACGCTCGGCGCTGGGCTCGGCGCCATGACCATGCGCATGGTTCGCGGCTCGATGCTGGAAGAAATTCACCAGGATTATGTGCGCACTGCGCGCGCCAAAGGTTTGCCGGAGAGAACTGTTTTGTTTCGGCATGCCCTGAGAAACGGATTGATTCCAATCATCACGGTGCTGGGACTGCAAATGGGATCGTTGCTGGCCGGTGCCATCATTACGGAAACGATTTTCTCCTGGCCTGGTATCGGCAGATTGACGGTGCAGGCCATCAATGCGCGAGATTATCCGCTGGTTCAGGGCTGCATCCTCACCATTTCACTGAGTTACATCGTGATCAATTTTCTGACCGACATCATGTATTCCGTGGTGGATCCACGCATTCGGCCGTAGTGGGTATGACCGGATTATTTCGGAACAATCGTCTTGCCGTCGCCGGGTTCATCATCGCGGCCGTTCTCGTTATTGCGGCGCTTGCCGCGCCACTGCTTGCTCCCTATGACCCAGCCTCGCAGGATTTGGCTAACCGGTTGCGTCCGCCTTCGTGGCATCATCCTTTTGGAAACGATGAGTTAGGCCGTGATATCCTGTCTCGCTTACTTTTGGGCGCCCGCGTGAGTATGCGGGTGGGGGGGACCGTCGTTCTGCTGTCCGGATTGACCGGAGTCCTGATTGGTGGGCTCGCAGGTTACGCCGGAGGCAAGCTGGACACTTTTATTACAGTCATTGTTATCGATTCTCTGATGGCATTTCCGGGAATTCTGCTGGCCATTGCGCTGGTGGCTTTTCTCGGGCCAGGTCTGGACCGGCTAGTCTTCGCATTGACCATCATCGGATGGGTCGGCTATGCGCGTCTTGCGCGCGGCCAGGTCCTGAAGATCAAGACTCTGGAGTTTGTGGAGGCCGCACGGGCGCTGGGCGCATCGAGCGCGAGAATTTTTTTTCTGCACGTATTGCCGAGCATCATTCAGCCGGTTCTGGTTCAGGCGAGTATCGGGATGGCGACGGCAGTGCTGGCGGAAGCATCATTGAGTTTTTTGGGTCTGGGCATCACGCCTCCGGCGCCGAGTTG
>JBGPBY010000578.1:0-4475 GCA_041481485.1 Terriglobia bacterium | reverse complement strand
GTATCTGGCGCGCGGCGGCTTCCTGCTGGTGGACGACTTTCACGGCGAACGGGAATGGGACTATTTTGAGGAACAGATACACCGCGTGCTTCCCGACCGCGAAATTGTCGAAATTCCCGACAACGATCCGCTCATGCATGTTTTCTACGATTTGACGGATCGCAAGCAATTGCCTGGAGACCGCCATTTGCGTCGTGGCTTCAATGGCGAAACCGTTGTGCAGATGGCGGGCGATCCGCACTGGCGCGGCATCTACGATGATCATCATCGTTTGATGGTTGCCATGAATTTCAACATGGACATGGGCGATTCCTGGGAACACGCCGACCGCCCGGACTATCCTGCGGCGATGACGGTTCAGGGATATCAGTTGGGTATCAACTACGTCCTCTACTCCATGACGCACTGACTGGGTGGCAGGAGAGATGCTTGGTAGCTCGGCTGTATGATATAGGAGGAGCTGGGTATGGGAGTATTTCACGCGGCAATCACACTCGAGAATCCACGGGAACCCGGTCTAAAACATGTGACCGTGAACGCACTGGTGGATACAGGAACGATGTATCTGTGTATCCCCGAACATATCGCCAATCAGCTGAAGTTGGAGAAACTCTATCAACGTGAAGTGACATTGGCCGACGGTTCGACGCGGTTATGTCCATACGTCGGACCCGTTCATGTTCATTTTGAAGATCGAGGGTGCTTTACCGGTGCATTGGTGTTGGGAGACCAACCACTGATGGGCGCGATTGCGATGGAGGACATGGACCTTGTCGTCAATCCGCAGACAAGAACAATTGGTCCGAACCCGTTGAGTCCGAATATTCCGTCTTCTTTGGCAAAATAGTCGCGGAATTCACGGAGAATGAAGTCGGGTTATCCCCAAACAATTTCTTGCGGACCCTATCCGGAAATAGGCTGTCGTTGAAACACCGTGGTCGGGCAAAATTCGTTGCTTTCCAATCAAGACCTCGTCAGTCTGAGGGCAAGAACAAAGTCCTTTCAGCCTCAGTTGTTGTTTTGCTCGAACCTGACTCGAACCTGATATGAAGAATGATTCACCACAATGCCTGGATGGATTCTCGCTCTACTGCTACTACAACTGAACCCGGCGCCGACCGGCGCCGCAACAGGTCAGGTGCTTTCTTCACCTGGAACGCCGGCCGAGGGAGTGCGGGTGTATGCGATACCTGCTGGCGATCCGAACGCTGCCGTCAACAATCCCACCATTTTTGAAAGTCTGGCATTGACCGATGGTACCGGTCATTATCGGCTCGATGTACCGGCCGGCCGCTATTTCATCGCGGCTGGATCGGTAGAGTCGCCGACGTACTATCCGGATACGCAAAGTTTGTCTGCGGCAAAGCCGGTGCTCATTTCGGCGGGGACTATAGTGGAAGGCATCAACTTCTCCCGGTTTTTGCCGGCGGGCCAGAATCTGGCCGGAATCAATAATCGGAGAACACCGAACTTCACGTCGGTACAGAACGAGATCACACTTGGTCAGCAGCAGGCCGCTGAATTCGAGCGCGGCGTGACACTGTTCGACGATCCGGCCACGAATGACTACGTGAATCGTGTGACACAGAACATCGTGAAGAACTCCGATTCCAGATTTTCCGTCGTTATCAAGGTCGTGAAGTCCGATATTCCAACGCCCACGGTCCTGGCCGGAGGATTCATCTATTTAACGACGGGAATGATTCGTTCTACAGACAATGAAGCCGAACTCGCACTCGTCATTGCACAGATGGTGGGTCATGTCGCCGCCCGGCATGTGACTGCAAACGCTGCGAAAGCCCAGATCCTGCAAATCGCACTACAGCCGGCCATCACCAAATCCGGAGTGTCACCCGAAATAGCGAATCGGGAGTTCCAGCAATTCCTTTTGCCCGCAACGATGGCTCGCTTCTCCCGATCCGATGTGAACGAAGCGGATTTTCTCGGCCTCCAGTACTTGTACAAATCCGGATACGATCCTCAGGCGGCAGTAACGTTCTTGAAGAAACTGGAAACTCAGGAGTCCGCGAGTCCTGGCCGGACGCCGGATGCTCTTGCCGACAGTCCACCAGCGGCCGACCGACTCCATTTGATTCTGCCGAATGTCCGAGGCGTTCTTCCAACGCGCGCGACCAACATTCAAAACTCCGACGAGTTTGTTGTGATAAAGACACGGGTTTCCAACTGAGGCGGTCATGACAGGGGATTTGCAGCTAGCGCTTCACCTTCCTGATTACTGCAGCGGACGGATCGCCTGTTGTGCGATATTCAGATAAACCCGGCATCGGACTTCGACCAGACGGATGCGATCGGCATCGGACTTTGCCCGCTGAATATTAGTCAATGCCAGGCTTCCGAGGGTTCGGGAAATTTGTTCCCCGATATCGTTCACCATATTCCCGTTGGTCCGGATCAATTCTCCGTTGTCGAAGAACTTTTCGCGAAAGCCGTTCATGGTCGTTGCCGCGGAGGAAATGTCGTTGAACTGATCGATCAACGGTTCAACCAGATCGAATCCGCGCTGCGGATCGATTCGCGAGTAGGCTTCGCTGATTGTCAGCAGAACTCTCATCGATGCGTCGTTCTCCGCCCGCGATGCCGAAGACAACAGATTCACTGCCTGGCCGAGAAGCATGGACGCCGTGGTCTTTTTCAAACCCGGTCCGATTTGCGACGCAAACTGATTCAGCAGATTTGGGCGCTCGCTGGCCGGCAGGAAAGTTTGAATAAAGCGCAGCGCATCCAAATATCTTTTGCTGGAAGAGGCCTGATAAATAGCCTGGCGATCGGCATCAAGGAGTGCCTGTTGGCGCATGGGGTTCTGTAGATGCTGGTTGATGATTTGGCGAGCACGTTCCAGATCCCCGGAACGAGCGGCTTTGCTCGCGATCTGCTGGTAGAGCTGATCGCGCATTTCCTCCGGCGCGTGGTCGGCAAGATTCAATGCGTCGTCCACACTTCCACTCTCGATCGCACTCTGAATATTCTGATTGGCCACATTGCTTTCGCCCATGAGTTCGATCGCCTTCTTTTCGACGGCGGCAGCTTGTTCAGGAGACAGGTACCGTAGATCCTTGTTCATTTGCTTCAGGGTATTGACCAGATTTTGCGCGGAGTTCCTCTGCTGCGAATACGTATTCGGATCAGGTGGCGAATAAGCGACGAGTTCGGCGACAACTTTCTGAAGGAGAGCGGCTGAGTCCGAATCCGATATCCAGTTGGAAGGTGGACCGTTGGCGGTTCCGGCGGGCCGGGGTGATCGCAGGAGTTGTAGAAAATTGCCGGCCAGATAGGCCGTATCCTGTGACGATGAAATCAGGCGCTGACTGGAGAGCTTGGCATAAATGTCATGCGCGAGCACCCCGGCCATGTCCGGGTTTTTCTCTCGCAGACGGTTTAGCGTATCGAGCACTCTCGGTGAGGACCAATCTCTAAGGGAGTTGTCCGCAATCTGGAACGCCAATTTCGGATTGGAGACCGCAAGCTGGCCGGCGACGGAGAGCGAGAGGTCTGTCGTTTGCTGCGCACTGTCCTGATTGGAATACGGGTTTGACAATGTACGCGTGGATTGAATCAGCGCCAGCGCCATTTCCGGATCACGTGGCGCCAAAGCGGATACAGCCTGCTGGCGCAGCTGAATTGCAGCCTGAATCTTCTGATTGTCTTCGCGGTTGGCGTCATCGAGCGTGCCAATGAATTCCTTCAGATTCTCGACGGCCTGCTGCATCAGCCTCGAGGCTTGTTTCTCATCTGCTGGCCACAACAGCTGCGCCATTTGAATTTGAAAGTCGGCGCTGGTTTGCGGATTGCGTAGTTCTCGTATGGCATCGTTCATGTCTGAAAGGAGGGCCAGCCCCTGGAGTTTCAGAGTCTCCTGGAATTTTCCGAGCTTTAATTCCTGATCGGTGGCTTTCCGCAGATCGGCGATCCGGATTTCATATCGCCCAGGCGCCGGGTTTTTGAACTGATCCATCGGCATGATTTCAAACCGGTAATTCCCGGGAATCTCCGCGATGACCGAAACGCTTTCGGTTCCGGCCGATCCATTCGGGCTGTCGAAATCCCCTAGTCGCTGCCCGTTCGGCCAGTAGGCGCGGATTCCGACGTCGATGCCCTTTTGCTCGATGGCCAGTTGAAGGATTTGATCCTGCTTCAGCGCAACGGTGTAATTATGACTCTGACCGACGGCGAGAGTTCGCTCCATTGGTGTCCCGGGTTGGAGGGTGCCCTGGCTGTATTCACGATCGCTGTAGGTGAGAATGCCGGAAAGGGCAAGCAGTGGAACCATCCAACGGAACTTGTGCATAGCTGAACCTACCTGATGAATACGATGACGGCCATGGGGGGATACGCGTAATGGACGGATACGAATCCAAATGGAAAGCATCGCCGGGAAAAAGCAGGGTCACGTCAAAGCCGGTGGTGATAATGAATGTGGCTCCCCACTGTAGGGGCGGTCTATGACCGCCCACAAT
>JBGPBY010000577.1:0-4485 GCA_041481485.1 Terriglobia bacterium | reverse complement strand
TTGGGGAATCGCATTCATTCGCACATTCGTTGACCGCGCCTGCCGTTGCTTCCGTTCCTACAGCGTCTTTCGCTTTTCGTCCAGACCCTTCCAGAACACCAGAATGGCATCGAGGGCATGGAATGCTCCGTAAAGCCATTTTTCGCGGTCGAAGTCAGGACGCATGAAGACCTCGTCCAATTCGTGCTCGACGTTGGCAACGTGACCGGATTCCAGTCCGAGATGGAACTTGAAGAAACCAACTTTCAGTGGGGGAAGTCCCAGGTTGGAGCGGTGTTTGCAGTTGTAGCCTTCGAATCCGGTGATGAGTTCCTGCCAGAAGTTGTTGGACTCGGCATGTTCGCCCTTGCCAATACCGAAACCCGCCCATGACTCGATTGCGAAACTGGCCCCCGCTCCGGTGCTGTTATCCGGGCTGCCATAGACTTCCTCGAGTTTTTGCAGGAACCGGTGTGTGGCCTCGCTGCCCAGTGCCCACTTGCCCAGCTGGTTTCGGTTCAGGCCGAGCATTTCACCGACGTCGCGAAGCCATTTGATATGTGCGGAATTGTGCGAAAATTTGTGACCTTCGATATCCCCCGTCGCCGCGTCGATCGACACGCCGATTTCGCTCCCGAGAATGGCACGCGCTTCCTTTTCTTCCGATTCGGTGGCGGCGTTGACCATGCGCTTGGCCTCCAGCGGGATGAAATGGTTTGAAAACACCGAGAATTGGACAATCAGGTCCATCACTTGAGCGGTATTGGCTTCCCCGCGTTTGAACCATTTCGTGTAGGGATTGTTTTGAATGACCTCGTGATCGCAGATCGCCTCAGCCAGCTGGTCTCGAAGAACGGCGTTGTTCATGAGGGCTCTCCTTACATCCATTATAACGAGGTGACATCTACAGGTGTTGGACGAGGTTGCGGCGACTTGAGCTGAAATTACTTCGACAAAAATGTGAGATCCACCGCCCAAAGGGAACTTTCGCGGATATCAATGGGGGCGGTGACAAAACGACCATCCGGCAGCATGTCGAATCGAGGCCAGATCCGTTTTCCGCCGCTAACCTCGGGATCCCGGAAATACTTTGGCCCGGTCTTTGTAAACATTCCCGGAGCCGGTTTCGCGATTCCAGGACGCATTACCCGGGGATCGTCCCCAGTGGATTCCATTCGCCACAAAGCCTGGTTGCTCCAATAAAGTATGAACTTCCCATCTGAGGAGTAGCGCGGGAAGTAACCGCTTTGGTTTAACGGAATTCGCTGTCCCCCATTGGCGGGAACAGTCCATATTGCCATTGTGCCGCCATGGTTGGACTCAAATGCAATGGTCCGTCCCATGGGTTGCCAATCTGCCTGAGCATCGATTTCGCCGGTATCGGTAATGCCTTCGGTCTCGTTGTTTCGCAAGTCGATGGTCCGGAGATCGGGATTGCCGTTCAAATCAATATGGGTATAAACAAGCTGGTTTCCGTTTGAAGCAAATCGCGGCTCGAGTCCCTCGGTGCGCGACACTGGATTTTCTCCGTGAATTCCACAAGTCCAGATCATGAATTTATTGTCCGACTGAACGGTGTAAGCCAGTTGTTTTCCGTCGGGGGACACGGATGGATCGAAAGCCAGAGTGTCCGAGTGAACCACAGTCGACCCGTCCGAAAGCTGAATATCGGAATGCACGAACTGTCGGGGCAGAACGATGCGATCCTTCCAAACCGAGATACCGATGGGCTCGACCGGTTTGACGTTGAGTGTCGTCGTAAGGGTCAAAACAGTGTTATCGGCAAAGTTCACCGTCCATAACGCATATGCTCCGGAACGGTCTGTCAGATAGACCAACTGTTTTCCATCCATAATCCAACCGGTATCCAGCGGATTTTCCGATTGACGATCACTGATGAGTTCCCGCTTTCGTCCGGTAAGCACATCGATAAGCCAAACTTGTCCTTCTAGATTCTGCAGACTGCGAATATAGGAAACCTGAACCGAATCCGGAGAAAATCTCGGAGAGCGATACGTGATATCCGGATCGGGATCGGAATGAACAATGACGATTTCGTTCAGTCCGTTGGAATTCGCAAGCCATAGCTCGCGGCCCCGAATGAATGCCATTCGTCCGCTGGGCGACCAGCTGAGGGATGTGGCGTTTGTCTTAAACAACACTTCCGGCACGTCTGGTCTCGAGGCGTTGATGCTGTAGGTGTCGCTGCCTCGGGTGAAGGTCAGAGTCCGGTTGTCGGGAGACCATGCGGGAAAGGTTTCCGGTTCCATGGTTGCGGTGAGCTGTTTCTTCGATCCGTCAGCAATGTTTAACAGCCAAACATCTCCGGAGACGATGGTTGCGTACTGCTTACCATCTGGAGCTATGGCGACTTCCGTTTCGAGGCCGCCTTCAAAGTCCCCAATTCGCGTGATCAATGGAGCGCCAAATCGAGACCGAGGAGGCGCGCTGGCGGTCGACACGAAATATACAACTGCGCCAAGAAGCGCCAACGCAATGAACAGCGGAACCATCGGGATTTTCATGTGTTGAAATCTTAACAAAAAAGGCGCCCGGCCATCTTCAGCCGGGCGCCTCCGAGTCAAAGCTTTCGGGGGGAATTGGCTTTGACGTGGAGAATCAGTTCTTAGTGAAGAATCCGTTTATCGGCTTACGATAAAGCGATAGACAAGAGTGTCCGAAGCCGGTGAGGGGGAATCTTCACTAAGTGACAACGACAGTTCGCCCGTTGGCAGATTGACACCGGCTTCAATGATACGGGCAATTCGGTGAGTTCCATCGACGACGATGCGAATCCGGTTCCACGTCCTGATCGGTTCTTTATTGTCTCCAACATACAGTTCGGCACGATAGTTTTGAGACCGGCCATCGGGAAGGTCCATGTCCAGGTAGATCAGTTCGGATTCGGATTTGACCTGAATGACTCTAAGAGTCTTGGTGGTTCTCGTCTTTGCCAAAGGTCCGCCAATCAGGGGGACGATCTCCAACTGTCCCTGATTGGAGTTAATGGATCTTTGATCTTCCAGGTCCTTTTTAGTGTTGTTCAATGTGAGTTGGATTCCATCACGTTGCCCTTGGATGGAGACAACCTCCGAAGTCACTTTCTGATGGTAAAGGATGCCCGCCGTCAGGATGACCACCATGGCGGGGACCGCATATCCCAGCTCCAATCGATACTGGAACCAACCACGGATTACGGTCCAGACGGATTTGCGGTTCGGTTTTTCGGATTCCCGGACCTTCGGGTTCGAATCCGGCCGGAGGCGCCGATGAAGCGTCTTGCTGAACTGATACTTTTTTTGCCGTTCTGGAGCAGCAAGAAAGTGAGATTCGAATTTCCCGAGGTCTTTGCCTTTCAGTTCGCCGGCGAGGGACTCATCAATTAAGTCGTCTTCGGCAGCGTTGATCAGGTCCATGGCGCCGTCATCCGTCATCAGCCACAACTCTATCTCCTGCATGTCCTCAATCGACAACTCCCCCAGGAGATATTTACGAATCGTTGTTTCGTCTTGTGTCTTTATTTCCATGACATCCATTCCCCTCGCATGCTCCTCATTGAGACCGACTGCCGGACAGCGTTCGTTTCGCCGATACTTCAGTGCGCAACTCTTCGATACGCCTGGCCAGACTACCTCGCAGCCGGCAGGCGCGGATGCGGAGAGGGTTCAACCCGAATCCCATTTGCTCCGCGAGAACTTTACGGTGTTCGATTTTTTCGTGACCGGAATACCGGTAATACTCAATTATCAGGTTGCGATCTTCCGCCGTGAGTTCGGAGAGGGCCCGGTCCAGACAGTCCAGTTCCATTTCGTCATCAGAATTCGCTGGAACTGGCATGGGTATTGCAGCTACAGGAGCCTTTTCCTTCTTGTAAGATTCCTGGAGAATGAAGCGAACCACGGCCTTGAAATAGTTTTCCGGGTCTCCCACATAGATTGGCTGAATTTCCGGTAACTTCCGCGCAACTCTGTTGATCGTGGCATCTGCAAGATCTTCCGGGTTGTTCGTGCCCCGGGAAACAAAGATCTTGGTCAGGCGAGTGCGGATCTTTACATAAATCTGTCCGGCAATTTCACGGTCGGAATTCAGCCATCCGAGCAGTTCATCGAATGACTGCTGAGTCAGTGCGTCGGTTTCTTGCCTTGGGGTCGGTGACGTCATACTCGCCCTGTAAGACCGTTTGCGTCTTATGCGAACGGCATGTTCGAGGTGGACGTCATTATACTGTTGCCAGTCTGGAATTCCCACTTCTGAAACCCGCAAAGACTGAGAATTGTGTTTCATTGGTTCCTTCTGCTCGTTTCAGATTCCGCTCTCATATGAAATGGCATTAACCGGCGAAATGTTTCGAGGGAAATTCCGGGACGGGCCCCTTCCGACTGTAGGGCGGTCTGTGACCGCCCACATTCTCGCAGACTTAGAAATTGCGGGCGGTCATAGACCGCCCCTACAGTCGACGGGGCCCGTCCCGAATTTTCCAAAACCATCTGTTCGCATTCCGGGCAG
>JBGPBY010000576.1:0-4523 GCA_041481485.1 Terriglobia bacterium | reverse complement strand
CTAAGGGATCTGCCGCCGCTAACGCGGCTGGGAACACGTCCCTCCGTCGTTCCGTTGTGTGACCATATCTGTGAGATGCAGCACCTAGCCGATGGCACTCGCATCGACAACCGCGGTATCATGCCGTTATTTCGCAGCAGGAACATTTGATGAGGCTGATCCCTGGAGCAATTTTCTCCTTACTTCTGGCGCAGACACCGGCGCCTTCCCCCTCTGCACCTTCGATGCCCGCGACAGTTTCCGGTCGCGTCATTCATTCACTGACAAAAGAGCCCGTCGCCGATGCGGCAATTGACTTGGTTCGATCGCCGGCAGGTTCTCCTCCCGCGGCAGCGCTGGGAATCTCCCCCGCTGCGTTTGGACGTACAGGAACGCCGATGCCGGCGCCTCTGCGAACACGCACGGCCGGCGATGGCCGTTTCGCGCTGACGAATGTCCCTCCCGGCGAGTACCGGTTGTATGCCACAGCCGACAACGGATTTGTTCCCGTGGAATTTGGCCAGCGAACGGCGACGGGACTGGGCACGCCGATCACCCTTGCGCCTGGTCAGGACATGTCATCGATCACTTTATCGATGAATCCGACCGCGTCTGTCAGTGGACGCGTCACTGATGGAGACGGCGATCCGTCGGTCTTCACCAGCATGCTGGCATTTCGCATCGTGTATCAGCCCAGCGGTTCGCGAAAAATCGAAGTGGTGCAAAGCGTTCTGACCGACGATCACGGAGAGTATCGGCTTTACTGGCTCGCTCCGGGCAAATACTACGTCAGTGCGATGCCGATTGAAACGCGTTCATACGGTTTGCCGCTGAGTTTCGCAAACCGGTTCGGCGGAGCGACGTATTGGGCGACGCCCATGCTGGGATACCGCGCGCTGGATAACGGCGAACTCGTGGAAGAGACCTGGTCGCCAATTTATTATCCGGGCACCACCGACATCCTTGCCGCCAAAGCGATCACGCTGAACGCCGGAGAGCAGTTCCACGCAGACTTCAACATCGCCGCCAGTCCGACGCGCACGCTTCAGGTGCGCGGAAGTTTGATGGATCCGGCCGGAAAGCCACTGAATGCCAGCCTGATACTCACGCCGCAGAAACCCGAAGGACACAGCGTCGTGCTGCCCGTCGCGACATCGAACGAACAGGGTAGATTTGTGATTCACGGTGTTGTTCCGGGATCTTATTTCTTATTCGTAACTGGCAGCGCCGAACCTTTGCCGCCCGGCGGCCTGCCTCCGGGAGAAAACCTTCTCCCTTTTTTCAATCCTCCGACGGCATTCGAACCGCTGGAAATCGGAAAGTCCGGAGTGGACAATCTCGAGATCAGGACTGTTCCCACAATTAATGTGTCCTGGCGTGCGGATTTTCAAACCAGGGCGGGCGGCACGGCCTCTTCTATAAATGTGAAGCTCGTTCGCGATCCCGATCCGGCGGGAGCCCCAGCGATGGCAGTAGGTTCCCAGCGAACGGCTCAGGGCGCGCTCATGACCGGAATCGGCGCCGGATATTACCGCGTCAGTGTGACGCAGTTGCCGAAGAACACGTATGTGAAATCGATCCGCTCGGCCGCGCTGGACATTTTGAAAGATGGACTGCAGATCCATGGCGAAACGCCGCAGGAATTATCGATCGTGATTGCCGACGATGGCGGAACCCTGGACGGCCACGTTCTCGACGACAAACGGAACCCGGATCCCGGGGCCGTTGTCGTGCTGGTCCCGGCCGATCCCACAGTGCGCCCGCATCGCATCGATCTGTTGAAAACAACTTCGAGCGACTCGGACGGGAAATTTCATTTCGACAGCATCGCTCCGGGAGACTACAAAATATTCGCCTGGGACGATATTCGCTCCGGCGACTGGTTCGATCCGGGCTTTATGCGGGTCTATGAATATCGGGGAGTGACTGCGCTGATCGGCCAGTCGGAAACAAAAACCCTCGACGTACAGGCAGCACCATCGGAGACCAATCGCCCATGAAAGTCATTGCTGCACTTTTGCTTCTTTGGATTTCCGCTGCAGCCGCTGCGCCGCAACAGCCTGCATCGATACAGGGAATCGTTACCGACGCGATCACCGGGCAGCCCATTGCAAAAGCATCCATCGAACTGCGCGGACTCGGCAATAGTCCGTTTCCGCTGCCGCAACAGAGCGGAGTCGATGCAACAGCGCCGGGATTCCCGGGCCTGACTTCCGAACGCGGCCAGTTCGTGCTGCGCAACATTCCTCCGGGTCAATACACACTCACGGCATCGCACACCGGTTATGTCCATGGAGAATATGGCCAGCATGGCCCTAATGGAAAAGCATTCGTATTAACCGTGGGCTCAGGTCAACAGCTTAGCGGCATTCGTCTGGTAATGCTGGCGAACGGCGCAATTTCAGGACATGCCTATGACGGCAAGGGTCTTCCTCTGGCATATGTTCAAATGCAGGCCCGCCGCATCGGGTACCCCGATGGCCTGCGCATGCTGACTGTAACCAGTTCGACCGTGACTGACGATCTCGGTGCGTATCGTCTATATGGTTTGCCGCCGGGACAATATATTTTGAGCGCGGAGACCTATACGAACAACGTCGGGATTACTCCTGTAGCTGCCAGTCAGACTCCGCCGGTTCCCGGAGTTGTGATGTTTGCCAGCGCTCATGGCCCGATGCTGACGGATGCAGATCCTGCCAATCAAAACCGTCGGCGCGATCCCGGCGTAGTGGTCTACTATCCGAATGTGCTCGACGACCGCGACGCGACGATCATCGAGATCCGTCCCGGCGCCGATTTCACCAATACCGACGTGACACTGGGGAATGTGCGCGCCACAACGGCGACCGAATCCGTAAGGGCAACGATCACGACGGACCCGGCGGGCGGAAATGGATCCGCGGAAATCATTTTCATAACCAAAGGGACTCTGGCCACGCGCACACGGTTGCTCCCGCCTGCGAATAACAACAGCGCGCAATCCTTCAATCTCAATTTGTCGCTTCCCTCCGGGTCCTATACGGCCGTGGCAATCCAGCGCGATCCTGCGGGAACTCCGGCCTGGACCGCTCTGGTGAATTTTGATATCGGAACATCGCCGGTGAACATCAACCTCCCATTGCAACCGACGCAAACCATTTCAGGGCGAGTCCTCGTCGAAGGCCAGGCTGCAGGAATCAATGCAGACCTGTCGAAGCTCCGGATCGCTTTTCGCAGAACACCTCTGGCTCTATTCCTGCCGGCAATTCCGGAAGCAGCGGTCAAGAGCGACGGTTCATTTACGGTCCAGGGATTTCTCGAAGGCGATTACATTCTTTCGCTCTCTGGTTTTCAGGACGGTCTGCAGGCCGCGTACTTGAAGTCCGTGAGTATTTCGAATGTGAATATAGACGGAACGCGCATCCATGTTGAAACGCGCCCCGAACCATTGACACTGGAACTCAGAATCGCCGCCAACGGCGGCCAGCTTTCCGGATCGCCTGTGACCTCATCTAGTGAAAAGCTGTCGAATGTGACCGTATTGCTGGCGCCCGTTAATCTGGAGCGGCGCGAACTGTATCGTACGGAAGTGAGTGACCCCATGGGCAGCTACAATTTCGAGCAACTTCCTCCCGGAGACTACAAGCTCTACGCATGGGAGGACATTGAGCCCAATGCCTGGTTCAGTCCGACGTTTGCCCAGCGCATGCAGGATCAGGGAACGCTTGTGCATGTCGCGGAAGGAAGCCGCCAGCAAGTCGACGTTCCCGCAATTCCACTTCGCTGACGCGGAGATCGGATCTCTGGGGACCGATCTATTAATTTGCAGGAATTGCGGTAACGTCCATATTGACTGTGGAAGTTGGGAGCACTTGTAAGGTTGTGCCGCGCTCTTCAAAGCGCGTCATGAATTCGGCATTCCGGTACGCGCTGGCCGGTATGGATTCCCACGCTAATAATTTGTAATCGCCCGGAGCAATTCCTTTTACAGTGAATCGTCCCATCGTGTCTGAGACCGCCGTCCTGTATAAGCCGGGGTTCTGGCGGCGTTCGATTGGAGGAACCAGGACCACCGTTGCGCCAGCGACCGGTTTTCGTTCGCGATCGCGAACAACCCCCGATACGGTGGCCGCTCCAGAACTCAATTCAATTTGAAGCGCGCCAAGCGTGTCGGGATCGACGTCGAATCCGGAATCGAACACACTGATACCACCGCGCAGGATATTCGCAACATACAGATTCGAAGTGAGGGCGGGGAATAGTTCCGCGTGGTAATGACCCGGGGGAATTCCCGTCAATTTGAACGTTCCGTCCGCAGCGATGGTTGCCATACGAACGCTTTGATATGCAGGAATACGCGCAGCACTGCCATCCACACGGAATGCAACCTGGCTTTGGACGGATAACGCTGCCGCACCTCCGCTCATAGAGATGCTTCCAGGAATGGTGGGGATTCAGGGTTTGTAGTGGGTGACCATGCCTGGCGCTGTGGAAACTGCCGCACTGTGGAAATCGGTAATCGGAGTTCTGCGGCGGCATTTTCTTGATGGATTTCCACAATGCTT
>JBGPBY010000575.1:0-4540 GCA_041481485.1 Terriglobia bacterium | reverse complement strand
TCCTCAAAATTGTGGGCGGTCATAGACCGCCCCTACAGCTGCACCCTCAATGCCGGGTCTCTCTATGTCTATATTGATCTGTGCATCTACTTCGGCGCTTCCCCGTCGCCTGCAAACAGCCTTTGCTTTTTTCCGTTGATCTCGAGTGTGATGGTGTTTACGTTCGCGGTGGGCGAGCCGTTACGGGCCTGCCATCCGTCAACTTCGAGGACCGTACCGACTTTAAGGTCTTCCTTTCTCCATCCGCGCCGGATCAACGCATTTCCCGAACCGGTTTCGAGAGCCCAGTTCACTTTCTTGCCGTTCGTGTCGACATCGATATAGATCCATGCATGAGGATTGGCGAATTTTACGAGCGTAACCTTGCCGACAAGTTTGACCGCTTTGCTGCGGTCGTATTCCGCCGCGAACGAATGATGGGCATAAGCCGTGCCCGCGAGCAGTGTGACGGCGATGACAACTGCTAGGAGTTTTCCCCCTGTGGTGGTCTTCATTGTCTATTTCTCCTTTTTCTGGTTGGCCCGAAATTCGTCCCGGACATCCTTGAGATGCTGCAGATCGCCATTGTCTTCATGGCATGCGACTTCGAGTAGTTCATCCGTTTTCCGGTTTAACGGGACCTGGAGTGTCCAGGGGCGCGTATACACCAGGGGATCGTTCACGGTTGCCCGGTAAGTAATTCCAGCTGCGGTTGGAATAAAACGTTCGACAACATGCTCCGCATAGCTGACGACGTCTCCCGCCTCGTTCAACCAGGTCTTTCCGTTCAAATTGGTGGTGTCCACGACCAGCGTATCGCCTTCCCAGTGTCCCACCGAGTCGCCCTGCCACAAGCGAACGTTGTCCGGAAGATGAGCGCGACCGTCCATGAAAATCTGACGCCAGGACATCCGTTCCGACAGGATAATTACATAGCCGGGGACCTGAATGATCTGAATCGGTGACGGCACATAGTGGGTTCGCGGCACTCCGGCAACGAAACAGTGAGCGGTTGGATCATCGTACCCGCGTTGGATAAGTTCCCGGTCCACACGTTCTGCCCTTGCCCACGGCTGGTAAGGAAGAGTTCCATTCGATGGATCGATCACGACACCTCTTGCCTTCTCGAGGCCATAGTTGGCACCACTTCCGGGCTGATCATAAAAACTCGTCAGGTCTGGCTTCCCGTCCGCAGTGCGTCTAAGGTTCGTGCCGGCAGGCGGATCCGGAAGAACCGGTACGCTTGCCAATGGCGTGGGCTTCGGGTTCTGTGGTGAATACCATGTTCGGGGATCGCGCTCGAAGGCCCCACTGGCTTCTTCGTGTTCCGCCTGGCACTGATATTCGAGGAGGCGGGGCATGTCTTTGATCCGGTGGATCGGCACGCTGATCTTCCAGGGTTTGGAGAATACCATCGGATCTGTAATTGTCGCTTCGTATTGAATCGTGTCCGCGTCGAGTAAGTTGTAACGTTCGACCACCGTCAGAGCATCGCTGTGATAGTTACCGGCAGCATCAAACCATGTCTGGTCGTTGAAGTCGTTGACCACGACTACCAGAGTGTCGCCTTCCCAGCGTCCCCGGGAATCCCCCATCCAGGATTCAATTCCGCCGCGGCCTTTCTTCCCGTTGGTATAGATCAGGCGATAGACCTGAGACCAGGTAAACGTCATCGCAACGTGTTCGGGGCTTTGGAAAATCTGGAACGGAAACTCCAGATACATGATCCTCGGAACGCCGGGGAGAAAGCACTTTTCCAGCGGATCTGCGGTTTTGCGATTCTTCAAGTTGTCCTGTTTTTTGGCAGCGGCCGCGGTAAGGTAGGGAATCGCGCCTCCTTCGACAAAGCCTTTTGTCTGTAAAGATCTCCTGCCACTTTGTCGCGGACCTGCCAGATGCCCTGCAGGTTCGGCTTGCCGTCAGCCGTGCGCGGCACCGCCTGTCCGGTGACTCGCGCTTGAGGAAGGGCGTACGCCGTTCCGGAAACAGCGGCTAAAAGCACTACTACTGCGATTAATCGGAGCTCAATTTTACGGGTTCCTGAAAGCATTTCCCTCACCTCAGATCAGTTTTGCAATTCGATCACGAACGGTGCGCCCGGATCAAGTAGAGCTTCCACTGTAGGCGCGGTCTATGACCGCGCGCAATCCCTCAATTCGGGATCGTGCGCGGTCATAGACCGCGCCTACAGCGCCGCCTGCGTGACCATTGGCGGTTCAAAGACAGCGGGATCGAACTCGCGGAAGAAGTAGGCATGCAGTTTTCGGACGGCGGCTTCCGCATTTTTCTGATCGATCATGAAGCTCAAATTGATGTTCGAGGCGCCGTGAGAAACCATCAGGACATTGATATCCCGAATGCTGTTGAACACCTCCGCGGCGACTCCAGGGGTATATTTCAGATTTGCACCGACCAGACACAGAAGTGCCAGGTTTTCGTCAACCTTCACATCCCCCAGTTTTTTCAGGTCTTCGACAACTCCGGGCAACACGGTATTGTTGTCGAGCGACAACGATACCGACACCTCCGAAGTCGCAATCATATCGACCGAAGCGCGATGGCGATCGAAGACCTCAAACAGCGCGCGAAGAAATCCGTGAGCCATGAGCATCCTCGAAGACGATACGGTAACCACGGTAATACCGCGCTTGACGGCAATCGCTTTGATGAGATTTCTGCATGGAACTGCATCTTGCGTGATGCGGGTTCCCGTGCCGGCCGGCCTGCGTGAATTCAGGATATAGACCGGAATATTCTTTTCGACCGCAGGCAGCACGGTTGCCGGATGCAGAACCTTTGCTCCGAAATATGCCAGTTCGGAGGCTTCGGCAAAGGAAGTCTCTTTCACTTTCCATGCATTGGAGACAATCCGCGGATCTGTGGTCATCAGGCCGTCCACATCCGTCCAGATCTGGATTTCTTCGGCATCCAGCGCCGCTCCGGCGATGGCCGCACTGTAGTCGGAGGCGCCGCGTCCCAGCGTTGTGGTGATCCCGGATGACGTGGATCCAATGAATCCGCCCATGACCACGACCTGCCCGGCTTCCAAATACGGACGAGCATGCTGCTGAAGTTTGTCGTGAATGATTCCAAACATGGGATGCGCCGAGCCGTACGAGTCGTCGGTAATGATGCATTCACGGGCATCGATATGCTTGGCATTGACTCCGTGCCTTTTCAAACGTTCAGTAAATATTCGTGACGACAGCACTTCGCCGTAAGCAGCAACCAGATCGCGGGATCGGGCAGAAAATTCGCCGATGGCATCAATGGCCCGAAGCAATTCGCGAAGTGCAGTAAATTCTCTGGCCGTTGCAGGAAGCAGTTCGGCGTGACGCCTTTCCAGCGGTGTGATGATCTCCAGTGCCTGTTCGAGCTTCCGGTCGCCGGCAAGATTCGCCGCCTGTAGCAGGCCATTGGTGGTTCCGGCGAGCGCTGAAACCACGACAAGAGGCTTTCGTGAAATACGCTCGGCCACAATCCCGCAGGAGCGGTCGATGGCGACGGCGTCCTCGACGGATGTGCCGCCGAATTTCATCACAATCATCAGGCCAGAATAACATACCGGAATTGTCCACTTTGTAGAACTCCCGCCGGGCAGACCTTTCTTTCCTTGTGGTTCTCCCTCAAACTAAAGGGCTTTCGCAGTGTCTTCCGCAAAGCCGGTTTGGACGCCCGATTGCCATCTATCTTGCTTGCGAACATTTGGCTGCGGAGGAGTGGCCGCATGACATGCTGTAAAGATGCTGGGAAAGGGTGCATGATGAGAAGCTTTTCAGGGAAGATAATGTTCGTGGTTTTGTTCGCGACTTTGATGTTGGGAGCGGCATCGTCGCTTCAGGCAACTCCGGTCTCCTACGATTTGACAGTCGACCACTGCAGTGGCGGGTGTGGCCCGGCTGGGACAGTTTTTGGAACGGTATCGCTGGTGGAAAACGGAACCGGGGTCGACGTTACGGTTCATCTCAATTCTGGGTTCGCCTACGCGAAGACCGGGGCAGTGGATATGCAGGCATTCAAATTCAACGGGACCGGTATCGTTTTAGGTGATATCACAATCGATGCGCATTCCCCGGCGCTGACTAAGAACACCGGTTCATTTAACGGAAATGGCACCGGTGCCTTTGCGTTTGGAATCTCCTGCAGTTCTTGCGGTGGCGGCATGTCCGACGCCTTTACCAACGACATTGTGTTCCATGTCGCCAATGCCGAAATCTCAGACCTTACTGGCGCCAACGCGAATGGGTTTGTTTTTGCCGCAGATGTCGGCGATATTGCCTCCGGTAAGGCGGGACCCATTGGCACACAGACACCCGAGACTACGATCACGGTGGTTTCTGCTTCGGAGCCTGCAAGCATCATCATGTTGGGCTTGGGTATTCTGGGCGTTGGCCTGGTGGCGCGAAAGAAAAACGCCAACGTGTAAGCACTCGAAGCTTTCACTTCAGAAAAAAGGGGCAATCGTGAATCGATTGCCCTTTTGATTGTTTTCGTCGACTCCCCCTCCAGTGACAATTGAACAGTGAACATTGAACAATGAACATTTCTTCGAAGAAATGTT
>JBGPBY010000574.1:0-4570 GCA_041481485.1 Terriglobia bacterium | reverse complement strand
GGCTGCCGTCGCAAATTTCAAACTGACCCACTATCAAACAAATGAATTCTCTTCCCAGCCGCGTCAGCGGCGGCAGGCCCCTTAGCCACCGGCGTCAGCCGGTGGAATGATCATGCCAAGGAACGAACAGCTGCGGAGCAGCGGCAGATCCAGCAAATCCGTTTGCCGACCTATCCGCGTGTCGGCAAGACCACCACGCGACGCCATGGCACATCCCCACGGCTTTGCGATCTGAGCCCGTGTTGCTCAACCAGCATGTGCTGAAGACGGCGCACATTCGCAGGACGAGGCGCAAGTTCAACCGGGGAACCTTGAGACATCACACGTTCCAGCGCTTCTTCCGCTTCGTGAATCGCATCTTCCTCTTCGTTTCGATTTTCTTCGATACCAAATACCCGCTGGAGAAACTGTTTCATCTGACTCACGGTATTGCTGCGAAGCACCGCGATCTCGGTTCCCTGATCCTGCAGGTCTTTCAATATCCGCGGTTCCCGTTTCTCGTGCGCTTTCAGAGTGAGCACCATGTCCGCGCCGGCGGGAGTTCTGGCTATGGTGACCTGAACATGAAGGTCGTTTGCCGCACGCATCAGGCGATCGCGGCTTACTCCGTAGGGATAGATTCGAATCGATTGGCGTGGCCCGGACGCAGCCGGAGATTTTTGAATTTCTGAGCGGCGCGTGCGGCGTTCCGGTTCCTTTGACGCATCGGGCAACTCGATGACGTCATATCCCTTATCCTTACGAATCCGCAATTCGGGCCGGATCGTGCGTCCACGTAAATGGGCGTCCACAACTGACGCTGTATCGTGAAAGACCGTGAATTCATCGCGAGTGCGAATTTCAACCAAAGTATCAAAAGTGGGTGGGGCCTTCCGTTCGAGGACGGTCTTTTGCGTGCCGCGGCGTCTTGCCTCTTCATCTCCCAGCGTGACGGAATGAATTCCTCCCAGCAGGTCCGCCAGGGTCGGATTCATCAGAAGATTGTCCAGGGAATTCCCGTGTGCGGTCGCAATCAGCTGTACTCCGCGCTCGGCAATGGTGCGCGCGGCCAGAGCCTCGGCCTCGGTACTGATTTCATCGATGACGATTACTTCCGGCATGTGATTTTCAACCGCTTCGATCATGACGGCATGTTGCAGTTCCGGCCGTGGGACCTGCATGCGGCGGCTGGTGCCAATTCCCGCGTGGGGAATGTCGCCATCGCCGGCGATTTCGTTGGATGTATCCACGACGATGACGCGTTTATGAAAATTAGTGGACAGCACGCGTGCACTTTCCCTCAGCAATGTCGTCTTGCCGATTCCCGGACGGCCCAGCAACAGCAGGCTTTTGCCGGATTCGGCGACGTCGCGAAGTACTTCGATGGTGCCATAAACGGCGCGCCCGACCCGGCACGTCAATCCCACAATGAGATTGCGCCGATTGCGAATCGCAGAAATCCGATGCAGCGTGCTTTCGATGCCGGCACGGTTGTCCGCCGCAAAATCTCCGACGCGGTGAGTTACATATTCAAGATCTTCACGTGTAATCGATGAATCCGTGACGTACACGGCGCGACTGGGAAAGCGCGCCTCCGGAGGACGTCCCAAGTCCAGGACCACTTCGACAAGATGGTTCAAATCCTGCTGGCGGCGCAACGACTCCGTCAGATGAGGCGGCATCACGCTCAGGAGAAGATCGAGGTCATCGGTGATTTCTTTCCCTGGCATCTGATAACCTGAACCCATGATCTTTGAGTTGCACGAACTACAGGACCTTCAACAGTTTCTGGGACGCTTTCAACAGGGGCCTGTAATTCTTTTCAAGCATAGCACGCAGTGTTCGCGAAGCGCCGCCGTCAAAGAAGAGTTCGACTCGTTTCATCAGAGTAATCCATCGCTGCCCTGCGGACTGGTGCTGGTCATCGAATCCAGGAGAGTGTCCAACGAAATCGAAACGCGATTCGACATCCTTCACGAATCTCCACAGGCGATCCTTTTGAAAGACGGTGCGGCCGTGTGGCACGCATCGCACTGGGCCGTAACCGAAGATTCACTCGAAGACGCTCTCGCGGAATCCGCGAACCACAATAATTAGTTTCACCAGTACCGAGGTTTTCCATGCCAAACCGTTTGATTCAAGAGACCAGCCCATATCTGCTCCAACACGCCAACAATCCCGTGGACTGGCACGCGTGGGGACCGGAAGCGCTCGAACTGGCAAGGAGCAGCGATAAACCGATCCTGCTCAGTATCGGCTATTCGGCCTGTCACTGGTGTCACGTGATGGAACACGAGTCGTTCGAGAATGCTGCGATCGCGAAACTGATGAATGACAACTTCATCAACATCAAGGTCGATCGGGAGGAACGCCCGGATCTCGATCAAATCTACATGAGCGCCGTTCAAACCATGACGGGCAGTGGTGGCTGGCCGATGACGGTGTTTCTGCTTCCAACTGGAGAACCGTTTTACGGCGGCACCTACTTCCCTCCGGAAGATCGCTACGGGCGGCCGGGTTTCCCGCGCCTGCTACAGTCTGTCGCCGAAGCTTACCGGACGAGAAAAGACGAAGTCGTCAATAGCGCTCAGAGCTTGCGTCAACATCTGAACCAGAAAACGCGCGGTGCAAACGGCTCGGACGTCGTGAACATTTCCCTGATGGATCAGGCTGTGCAAGGACTCCGTTCACGATTCGACGCGCGCGAGGGAGGATTTGGGCCAGCCCCGAAATTTCCTCCCAGCATGACGATCGAGTTCCTGCTTCGGTACTACCAGCGTACTGGTGATTCTCACGCCCTGGACATGGCGACGCTCACCCTCGACAAGATGGCTTACGGCGGGCTCTATGATCAGATCGGCGGCGGATTTCACCGCTATTCGACCGATGATCGTTGGCTGGTTCCCCACTTCGAAAAGATGCTCTATGACAATGCGCTGCTTGCCCGGGTTTATCTGGACGCCTGGCGTCTGACCGGAAAACCGCTATACCGGAGGATCACCGAGGAAGTTCTCGATTTTCTGGTGAGAGAGATGCGCGATCCGTCCGGTGGTTTCTATTCCACCAAAGACGCAGACAGCGAGGGCGTCGAAGGTAAATTTTACGTGTGGACGCGCGACGAATTCGATTCCATCGCAGGCCCTGATGCCGAACTCCTCGCACACTTTCTGGATGTCACCGCCAGCGGAAACTGGGAAGGCCATAACATTTTGAACATTCCCAGGGCGCCGGACTTGTTCTGTAAGCTCGAAAAACTTTCCGAGGGCGAATTGCAGGAAAAACTCAACCAGGCCCGTTCCAGGCTTTACAAAGAACGCGAGAAGCGAATCCAGCCCGGGCGGGATGAAAAGATTCTGACAGATTGGAACGGGCTGGCTCTGCGCGCATTTGCCGAGGCCGCCACCTATCTTGGCCGCAACGACTATCAGCAGGTTGCGGTATCCACCGCGGAATTTATCCTGAAATCCATGGCGAACGGGAACCAGCTGTTCCACGGCTTCAAGGATGGGCGGGCGCGATTCAATGCGTATCTCGATGACTATGCCAATCTGACGGACGGACTGGTGTCGCTCTATCAACTTACTTTTGACGAACATTGGCTGACGCGCGCGGAATCACTGGTGAATCACATGATTGAAAAGTTCTGGGATGAAGCGAACGGGGGATTCTACTTTACCGGAACCGATCATGAAGAACTGATCTCACGCACGAAAGACTACTTCGACAATGCCACGCCTTCCGGAAATTCTGTGGCAGCCGATGTCCTCGTGCGCTTGGGGGCCCTGCTTGGACGCAGCGATCTTACCGAACATGCCGAACAACTCTTCACTTCAACCGGAAACGTTCTGGCGCAATACCCGGCTGGATTCGGGCGGCTTCTCGAAGCCATCGACTTCTATCTCGGCCCTTCAAAAGAGATCGCGATCATTGGCGACAAAACAGCGGCAAACCCGCTCGTCGCGGCTTATCGCCGGCGGTACCTGCCCAGAACTGTGATTGCTGCCGGCGAATCGGGAACCATCGCCCTCATGAAGGATCGAGCTGCAATTCAAGGGCAGTCGACTGCCTACGTCTGCGAAAACATGACGTGCCAAAAACCGGTCACCGACGTGACTGAATTCGAGAATCAGCTCGGATGACCTGGCCCGACGTTCTCGATCGTATGGAATCCGCCGGACTGCATCCGGTTGAAGAAACCTATATGGAGAATTTCGGTAAAATCCTTGCGGCGCAGCGTCCGGAGTTCAGAGATCGATATTTCCGCTGTACGTATGGAGTCGTGAATTGCGGCGGAAACCGCATTGAAGTGTTTCTGTTCCCCGAACCGGGTCACAGCGCAGAGTTCCTCGAGATTGCCGGAACCGATCCATGGTGGTTCATCAAATCGAACGCCGTTCTTCACTTTCCGGAGTGCCATCCTGACGTTGTCCAGCAAGTCCTGACGTCCCTTGAATGAAGAGTCCCTGTTGTGAGGGCACCTCTATGGCGGCTTGAATGCATGCGATTCCGGCTGAACGGACGGTCTGTGAATGTCTGAATAAATTCGAATTGAGCGACTGTAGGGGCGGTCTATGACCGCCCACAATCTGTG
>JBGPBY010000573.1:0-4597 GCA_041481485.1 Terriglobia bacterium | reverse complement strand
GTCCTCTAGCCACCGGCGTCAGCCGGTGGATCATCAAAGCGCAAACCTCTTCAGCCGCGGACCGGCGCTCTACCTGGAACGGTACGACTCTGGAGGACCGAGATAGCTCGTTGCCGGTTTTCCTGTCCCCATATTCACGACAATTTTTTGCACAATCATGGCGGGATCTACCATCCATACCTTCATTGTGTGATACCCCGCACTCGCCAGCGTCGCGGATGCGCTAACGGTGCGTGCGTTGTCACGAACAGTTTTTTCCCAATCCGCATTTCCATTCTGCGCGCTGAAATTTTCCGGCACGGCCGTGATGATCTGGGGCGCCTGATCATCAAAGGACACGGCCAGGTGCAATCCCCTTCCGGGCTGATAATTCAGCGTGGGCGACAGGATGAGATTTGCCGTCACGGCTCCCGGGTCCAGCACATAAATCCGGTATTCCAAACTCGGTGAATCCTTTCCAGGAATCGCCGCCGGCGCATCCACTACGGCATTCGCACGCATTCCCGAAAGCGTTCGGCCGTAATCTTCAACCTTCACCCAGCGATTCGTGCCGGCATCGGTCTTCCTGGTGTAGTGTTCCGGCTCGATCGAAACATAACCCGCACCCTCTGCGAATCCCTGCAATGATGCACGGGTCACATCCGAAGGATTCAGCGCATCGACTCGGACCAGGACGTCCGCAGCCGCACCCTGAATATGAACAGTTCCGCCGGAGCTTCCCTTTGGCGCCCGATTCCAATCGATGTTCACCCACAACCGGCGATCCATCGCGACATTTCCCTTCGATTCGCTCAACACAATCCACGGTGCGCTCGCCGTCGCGATGAAATCGAAAGGTGTCTTTCCTTTATTGAATACATCGATGAAATACCGTTGCTGATTCAACGCATCGAATCGCGGCAGCGCCGGATCGCCAGCCGATCCCGGCCACGCCGAAGTCAAACCTTCCACAGCCACGCCCAGCGCGGCTCCCGCTGCAGGCGTCACCGATGTCAACCGGATCGCATTCATCGTATTCGCCGGAGGATCCTGCCAGCTGGTGTATCCAATATGGGATTGATCCATGAAGTGATCCCACTTCCCTCCGCCCAGCGTCTTGTTGTAGTACGACATGAGATCCGCGTCGGCTTGATACAGTTCGCGGGTCCGATTCGCATGATCGTTAGCGCTCGCCCTTCCCTGCGATGTATAGAGGGCATTCTTTGCCGCAGCCAAGTACATTTCATTCAGATTCGCGGACGCTTTGGTGGGATACAGCACCAGCTCGTAGAATGCGTCCTTCTTACTTGCGGGAAGTTTCTCGTAAATCCCCTGAGCTTTTTGAGCGATTGCATTGAAGTCCGAAACGAAAGTCTCTGCTTCCTGAAAGTTCACGAGACTGTAGGTGCCAGCATCGACCAGTTCGGGCTTTCGCCGTCCGTTGAACTTCGTGTACTTTGCAAGAATGTCGGCGATGTCCCCGGCAAACGCGGTTCCGAATTCGCGCCCGGCCCAAAGCCGTGTGTATTCGTTGATGTTGTCGTTCGTCCATCTCTCGGTATTCCAGGCCAGGTCCAGAAAATACTCCGTCGGCAATTCGTATCCCTTGAAGTGGCCGACGTTCACAATCCAGACACGGTCGGCGCCGTATTGTTTGGCGAGGCTCATCTGATCCCAGATCTTTGCGATCGGGCTGGTGTTCACCCATTGATAGCTGCGAGGGCCCCCGTGATAGTCGAAGTGATAGTAGATACCGGCGCCGCCGGAACGTTTTCTTTCCTCCGCCGTCGGAACCCGGCGCACATCGCCCCAGTTGTCTTCTGCCCAAAGCAGCGTCACGTCGTCCGGGACCCGAAGGCCTCTTTCATAGAAGCCCTGCACCTCTTTATATAGCGCCCATACCTGAGGCACTTGTTCCACTTTCGGAGTGACGACTTCTTTAATGATTTTCCGCTGGACCTCCACGATATGCTGCAACAGCGAGATGCTCTCGTCCACGCCCTGCACCATGGCCGAGTCGTTTTCCCCACGCAGCCCGATGGTGTAGATATTTTCGAAATTTTTGCGCTGCTCCACTCCTTCGCGCCAGAACTTTGTCATCGTGGCTTCCTGCGTGGCAAAGTTCCAGTTCCCATTTTGCTGGCGGAGGTGCCAGTCCCATTCCTTTTGAGCGCGAAGCATCGGCTCCTGATGCGACGTTCCCATCACGATTCCATACTCGTCGGCCAGACGGGGATTTTCCACGTCGTCCTCGGCAAAGGCGTTGTTCCACATTGCCGGCCACAGATAGTTGCCTTTCAATCGGAGAATGAGCTCAAACACTTTGCCGTAGAACTTGCTGTTGAAATTCGCAACGGTTCCGGTTCCGCCGCCCGGAGTCGGATGCTCTCCAAATTTCGCACGCACCCAGTAGTCCAGGTCCGGCTTCTCGTCATTGAAAAAGATGCCGCGGTATTTGACGCTGGGCTCACCCTGCTGATACTTGCCGGATTTGATGAAAAGAGCGTCCTTGTGTTCCGGAGTCACGTCGGCCCAGTAGTACCAGGGAGAAACGCCAATCTGTTCGGACAGATCGTAAATTCCAAATATTGTTCCCCGCTTGTCGCTGCCTGCGATCACCAGAGCGCTGGCAACTCCGGGCATAGGATCCGACACGGTCTGAAGGAAAAACGATTCCCATTTCCCCACGATCGAACTCGTGTCGATTTTTTTCGAGCGAGCCAGTTGATCGATGAGCGGACTCTTGCCTATGGTCCCGATGATCACCATGTTTCGCGACAGGACCTTGGTGTCACTCGTAACGACCGGCTTACGATTCGTTACGCGTTCAATGTCTGATTGAAGGTCGCCAACGGCGCGAACCACGCCTGGCCAATCCGCATTGTCGACGTAAATGGCTGCGGTCTGCTGCCCCTGAACCAGCGGAAAACTACCGTTCCCGGACGTTGTGGAAACGTAAGAGGCCTGGCCGATAGTGAGCATCAAAAGAAGTACGGAATTCATGCGCAGCATTATCCGGCGGGACAGAGGGACTGGGCAAGGATCAAGAAAACCCTCTCCCGACCGGAGCGGGTTGGGTGAGGGGTACCACAAGTAAAAATTGTTACTTGTGGTACCCCTCACCCGGCCTTCGGCCACCCTCTCCCGTTGGGAGATGGATTTTTCTTGATGAGCCAGCCCTTCAGTCATTGGTTTAGATTCCTGATGGAATCTTCTGAAAATAAGACGCTTCCTGCAAATTCAATTCAAACTTTTTTCACTGGCCTCCCGACTACCCTATCCGAAGCCGCACCCGAAAATACCCGAAAACTCTTTCGGGTATTCTCGGGTATCATTGCGGATATGCCCCTGGATCCTTTTAAAAATCTCGTTCTGACTTCGGACTTGCTCCGATTGGTGGGAGAGATTGATGAATTCAAAGGGGAGTGGAAGGCGCTTGGCAGCCTCGCTCCGGATCGTCTGGCAACTCTGAGGCGAATCGCCACGGTGGAGTCCGTCGGTGCGTCAACGCGGATTGAAGGGGCTCGTCTGACGGACCGGGAAGTGGATCTTCTTCTGTCGAATCTGGATCTGGGATCTTTTCGCTCCCGGGATGAGCAGGAGGTGGCCGGCTATGCCGAGGCGACAAAACTAGTGTTCGACTCCTGGCGTGAGATTCCACTGGAGGAGAATCACATCAAGCAGCTGCATGGAATATTGCTGAAATTCTCCGATCGGGACGAGCATCACCGCGGAAATTACAAAACGATATCCAACAACGTGGAAGCCTTTGACGCGAGGGGACGAAGCGTAGGCGTCATTTTCGAAACGTCGACGCCATTCGATACTCCGCGTTTGATGCACGAACTGGTGGCATGGACAAAGCGTGAACTCGACGGCAAGTCCCACCATCCCCTGCTGGTCATTGCCGTGTTCATTGTCCGATATCTGGCCATCCATCCGTTTCAGGATGGCAATGGCCGGCTCGCGCGAGTGCTGACGAATCTGATGCTACTTCGGGCAGGATACACCTACATGCCCTACAGCTCCCTTGAACGCGTGATTGAAGAGAACCGCGAGCAATACTATCGCGGATTGCGCAGTGCACAGGGCACTCTGGACAAGGACGAATCCCGCCTGATGGACTGGCTCCGATTTTTCCTTCTGTGCCTGATCGAACAAAAAAACTCTCTCGCCGAAAAGGTAAAACGCGAACGCCTGATGTCTTCCCTTTCCGTGCTCGACGAAAGACTTCTGCAACTCGCGCGCGAACACGGCCGTCTCACCCTGACGGCCGCGGTCAAACTCACGAAGGCGAATCGGAACACCATCAAACTGCACCTGAAACAATTGGTTCAGGCGGGCCGCCTGCAGTTGCTCGGCAGCGGTCGAAGTTCCTGGTACGAGGTCGGCTGAGGATTGAAACGCAACCTTAATGAACGCGATTCCCAGTGTAGGGGCGGTCAGAGAAGGTGTGAAGAAATGCTCAATGGTCAATTCTCAATTGTCACTTGTCATCGGTGGTGGCGCTTCGCGCAATCATTTCTTAAAGATGCCGCGCCGAAGGCGCTTCCAAAAATGACAAGTGACAATTGAGAATTGACCATTGAGCATTTCTTCACACCTTCTCTGACCGCCC
>JBGPBY010000572.1:0-4605 GCA_041481485.1 Terriglobia bacterium | reverse complement strand
CCGCAATTCCGAGGCCCCAATCCCTCTTACGCGGGGGCGGTAATAGACCGCCCCTCCAGCGGGGAATCGCATTCATTCACATGCGGAATTTTCAATACAGCGACGATTCTCCCTCCGGCCGCGTCTTCCATCGGCGATGGATCCAGAGCCATTGTTCGGGATTCTTCCGGACATATCCTTCCAGTACCTGGTTAAACATTTGCGTATTCGCAACGATGTCTTTGACGCGATCTCCCGTTTGAATCAATTCCAGCGGAGGATCGAAGCGCAGCCGATGCTTGTGCAGCGTTTCATCCCAGATCAGAAACCCGGGGATCACCGCCGCTCCGGTTCTCAGCGCGAATGTGGCGACCGCCGGCGTCGTGGCCGCGGGAATGCCAAAGAAGTTTGCAAACACTCCTTCTTCCCGAACGGTGTTCTGATCCATCAGAATTCCGATCGTCTCGTTATTGCGGAGGGCTCTGAGGATCTCCCGCCCCGCATTCCTTCTGGAGACTGCGGTGTTGCCCCCGAGCGACCGGTAGCCGGCGATCAATTGTTCCACGCGTGGATTATCGATTTCACGAACGATGAATTTCATCGGATGTCCGTACACGGAATGGGCAAATGAACTCAGTTCCCAGGCTCCAAAATGGCCGGTCAGGAATATCACGCCGTTGCCGCGCCGGACGCCTTCCGCAAAATTCTCGAACCCTTCATAGATGACATGATCGGAGATATTGGATCGATTCAATTCAGGGAAATGGCTGAACTCGACGAGCAATCTTCCCAGGTTGCCGAAACAAGCTCGCAGAATCGACTCGCGCTCGGAGCTACTGAGTTGGGGCATTGTCATGCTCAGATTTTTCAGGCCTGAGTTTCGTTGCCGATTGGCAAGGTAAAAGCCCATCCAGGACACGACTGCAGCGGCGCGGTGGGCGAGCGGGCGTGGCATCCAGCCAAAGATTTTGAGAAGGGCGAGCGCGGCGGCGTATTCGGCGACGGCTTTCACGCCATTTTTCATCCGTGGTATCTTCGCATACTTTGATAGCCTTTCTGTCCGATGCTTGATGTGCAGCGCGAAGCAATTCGCCGTTACCAAAATCCATTAACTCTCGTCCTCCTGGCTGTGGTCTGTTACCTCCTGTTCTTTCACGCTTTGGGCAGTGTCGGCTTTCTGGGTCCGGACGAACCGCGCTATTCCTCGATTGCACGGGAGATGCTGCGCAGCCGGGATTTTATTACTCCCAGGTTGAACGGCGAGCCATGGTTTGAAAAACCGGTATTGATGTACTGGGGCGCTGCGCTGGGCGATGCGATATTCGGAGCCGGCGAGTTTGGCTCGCGCTTCCCTTCTGCCTTTTCGGCAACGTTTTGTGTCTTTTGTCTCTATTTTTGTGGACGCAGACTCTGGGGACAATCCGCCGGACTGATCTGCGCTCTGGTATTGGCCTCCTCCGTCGGATTCTTTGCGTTTTCCCGTGCCGCATCGATGGACATGCTGCTCACCGCGTCACTGACAGTGGCGTTGTGTTCATTTCTCGTGGCCAACAACGCAGCGGGACGGTCACGCCGGCGCTGGTTCTGCGCTTTTTATGCCGCCCTTGGATTTGGCGCACTGGCAAAGGGTCCCATTGCGTTTGTGCTTCCCGGGCTCTCCCTTTTGGGATTCCTTTTATCTCGACGGCGGTTGAATGAATGGAAAACATGGCATCCGGGCTGCGCCTGGATCATTGCAGCCATTGCGGGCCCGTGGTATGTCGTCTGTACGCTTGCCAACGGTGCTTCGTTTCCGCGTGAATTTTTTCTGAACCACAACCTTCAACGATTCACGACCAACATGTTCGGTCATCCACATCCGTTCTATTTCTACCTGCCCGTCCTGCTGATGTTGACGTTTCCGTGGACCTTTCTTCTGATTTCGGCAGTTCGCCGCAAATTTGACGCCAATGACGCGCTGCTGTTGTGGTGGATTGGGATTCCGCTGGTCTTCTTTTCATTCTCCGTTTCCAAGCTGCCGGGATACATCCTTCCGGTTGTGCCTCCAATCGCGATCCTTTGCGCCAGAGAACTGCTGCGGGGCCCGTCACGATTGTTCCGCATTGGCACTCTGATCGAAGCGGGAACCATGATCTTTATCGGCATCGGTTTTGGGTTTTTTGGCAGCATGATCAGTGTCAATCCTCATGTGGACGGAATTCTGATCGCCTCGACCGCTTTCATTCTGGCCGCCGTCTTGATCGTGATTGGGCTGTGGCTGAAACCTGCGGTACTGGGAGTATTCAACCTGATTGCCATTCTGTCGCTGGTTCTCTTTGGATCGATTCTGATTCTTCCCCGATTCAACGCGACCGATACCATGCGGCCATGGGCGGCAGCGCTTACAGACCTCGCTCGCCCGGACCAGATCGTGTATTTATACAAGCCGCAGCGCTGGGAGGAATATGGTCTTCAGTTTTACCGTTTCGGAAAAGCTGCAGCCATCCGTTCAGGCGACCAATTGATGAATCTGACGGCGAATTCTCCGGAAGTACTGTGCATCGCGGATAACGACGCGCTGGACGAAGTAGCACACATCGCCAATGTCGACATGAAGATTGTACTGGCTCTCGGCAATCAAACCGCATTCCTCGCCAGGCGTCCGAAGTAGGCGAAGGAGTGAATATTAAATGCCGCGAAGCGGCCACCGAATAGAGCCACGGAGTGGCGACATTTCCTTAGCCACCGGCGTGAGCCGGTGGGAGCGATCCATAAATCCATTCCAGCCGCAGAGCGGCGACAGATATAGAAAACCTTGATCTGTCGCGCCTCCGGCGCTTTGATGATCTCCTGAAATCAAGACCACCGGCTCACGCCGGTGGCTAATAAACTGCCGCCGCTAACGCGGCTCCAAAACAAAATCCGAAAGGTCACACCAACTGATATTCTTCGACTACGTTCGTTTCCGGGATTGCCGGCTCCGGCTTCCGAACCGCTGCCTTCGTGAATCGGACGACCAGCAACGTGCGATCGTCGGATACATGATCTTCACCGGTGAATAAGTTGACGCTGTTCAGAACGGAATCGCGAACTTCTGCTGCGGAATCGCGCCAGTGGCTTCGGACAGCCTCGATGAGGCGGCGTTCACCAAACTCTGCTCCCGAGAAGTCGGATGCTTCGACGATGCCATCGGAAAAAGCCACAAGCAGATCCCCTTTGCGAATCACTTCCTGTCCCTGCGTGTATTCGACTCCTGGAATCAGTCCGATTACCGGACCTCCTGTTTCGAGACGGTGTACCTCAATGTCGCCAAACTCGCCCTGCCGGATCAGCAGAGGGGGCAGGTGACCTGCGTTGACATAGCGCAAAATGGAGGTTGCCGGATCGTAGTGACTCCAGAACAATGTTGAAAACCGTTCGGCCGCTGTTTTGCTGCACAACAAATCATTCAAGCTGCGCGTGGAATTTTCATGGTCTGCGGCTGAGGGGGTCCAGGAAGCGGATTGAATGGCGCCGTGAATGAACGCCATCAGTAATGCCGCCGAATATCCCTTGCCGGACACATCGCCGATGACGAAGGCGTTTTGGCCGCCAACCCGGAATGTGTCGCAGAAATCGCCTCCGACATCCTCCGCAGGAATACATTCCGCAGCGAATTCGAAATTGGCGAACTTCGAATCTCGTGACGGAAGCATGTCTGCCTGAACTCGACGTGCGAGTTCGACCTGGGCCTGAACCTGCTGTCCCCGGAGGTATTTCGGGAAACGAAGCGCCAGAAGGATCAGAGCAGCCATCAGAGTCAGCGATGCCGAAACTCCGGTAATCAGATTCCTGCGCAGCGATGCGAACGATGCCGATACGCTGTCCAGATAAATGGCAATTTCCAGCCGTGCGCCACGGGAACGCCCAAATGCGATCGGCAGAGTCGTGACCAGTGCCGGACCTCGATCGGTGCGGCGAATCACCGGCGGATTCGGCTCGGCGGTTACGCCGGGAAGAGATTCCAGCGGAACGTTGCCGGCGGTCGCCAGATCCTTCCCATCGGCGCTCAGAATGCGAATCCAGGCGACCTGTTCTTTCCATTCGTCGCTGGAATCGTTGATCACTTCGGCCAGCGCTATGGCTTGCTGGAATGCCGTCATCGGTGAGCGATCGGTCACCCGCAACGTCCTTTGAAGTGCGGCACGCTTCTGTTCGGCGTCTCGTTGGGCCGCCTGCATCAGCAAATTTCCAGCGACGTAGCTATAGGTGGAGATGGTCTGCCAGAGCAGAACGATTCCCAGCGCAAATCCAGCCGCTATGCATGTCTTGAATATGAGGTGTCTGGCTCCACTTGCCGTTTTCATGCCCCATTGGACCGGCGAAACCCCGAATTGGGATGTAAATTTTTGTTAATGGCGGATTTCTAAATTCCGGTGAAGGGAATTGATGTGGATAGGATCGCTGACAATTAAACAGTGAACACCGAACAATGAACATTTCCCCCGATCAGGGATTGCAACTGCAGGTGTTTCATGTTCCTGGGGTAGGGGCGGTCTATGACCGCCCACAATTTGGAGGACTGCATTCCTCAAAATCGCGGGCGGTCATAGACCGCCCCTACAGTGAGAACATGAATCGCCTGCAGTATTGCGATCCGGAAATCGG
>JBGPBY010000571.1:0-4614 GCA_041481485.1 Terriglobia bacterium | reverse complement strand
CGGCGACAAGGCGGCCATGGCGCTCGATCTTCAGAACCTTTCCGGCAATTCACTGGACCTCAAGATTTCGCTCAGTGGCGACGGCGTTCAGATCCAGGAATCCGAGCGCAATCTGACGCTAAAGAATCAGGAGAAGCAGACGTTGCGCTTCCCCGTTGTGGCGGGATACGTTCCCGGAGTTCAATCCATAACGGCAAAAGTTTCCGGTGGGAGCATCAATGTGGTGCGCTCGTTCCCGCTGGCGATACGGCCTCCCACGCCGCAGGTGCAGTTTGCAAGGCGCTATGCCATTAAGGCCGGCGAGACGGTCGACATTCAGGATGCGAATCTTTCCGGTCTGCATCGCGACACCGTGCTGGCGCATTTCGTCGTGTCCGACAAACCGCCCATCGACGTGCGAGGCGCGGTTCAGGGTTTGCTCCAATATCCGTACGGTTGTGCGGAGCAGACCACAAGCACCGCTTATCCGCACATCTTTATCGATGAAGACGAAGCGCGCCGCTTTGGACTGAAGCCGTTCACGCGCGAACAGCGCGTGGACATGATCGAAAAGGCCGTGTCAAAGCTAGCGGCCATGCAGGCACCGAACGGCGGGTTCAGTCTGTGGGGCAATGCGTCCGAATACGATTACTGGATCTCGGCCTATGTCACGAGTTTCCTCGTCGACGCGCGCGACCAGGGATTCACCGTGCCCGACAGTGTGTACAACTCGGCCACGGATTTCCTGATGCGCGGGCTGCAGGAAGGCGCCGCGCGGTTGCCCGCCACCCGCCCGCAGCAACCGGGTCCCTATTCCCCACCGCAAATCTTCAGGGATTACGACAACGGACGCTTCGATGTTCTGGCGCACGGAGCCTATGTTCTTGCCAAGGGACGAAAGGCTCCTCTGGCGACCCTGCGCGTGTTGTACGATCTGCGCGCCCAGTCGCAGTCGGGCCTGGCGCTCGTGCATCTGGGAATTGCCCTGAACCTGATGGGCGATACTGTCCGAGGCAATGCTGCAATTGCGGAAGGATTGAGTACGGGCCGTACCGGGCACCCCGTATACGACTACTATGGCACTCCGCTGCGCGATGCGGCACTCTCGTATGCCCTGCTGGATCGCCATCACATTGAGGCCCCGGGCCGAGAGAATCTGCTTGTATTGATCGCGAACGAAATGGAAAGAAATCGCTATTACAGCACGCAGGAGAAGATCTCACTGTTCTTTGTGGGACGGTCGCTTAGCGCGGGCGGCGCCGTGTGGTCTGCAAGCGTGCTGGCTGGCGGGCGTGCCGAACAGCTGTCCCGCAAGGGAACGTACTTCCGCGAGATTTCGAATTCTGAGCTTTCAAACGGAATCAAGATTGGCAATACGTCGAAGGGAACACTGTACGCGGAGCTCGCAATGACAGGAAACCCCATCCAGCAGCCGCCTGCGCAATCCGATCCCATCGATCTGGGGCGGTCGATGTATACGGCCGATGGCCGTCCGATTACCGGCCCTCTTCGAGTTGGAGATACTGTTCTCGTGCGGCTGACCGTACGGTCGAGCACGGCAATGAGCACGGGAATGGTCGTGGATCGAATTCCGGCGGGTCTTGAAATCGAGAATTTAAATCTCGTTCAGGGAGAGAGTCTGGGCGCCGTGACCATTAATGGCATCAATCCCGCGGACGCCATGAGGGACAGCCACATCAAGCACGTCGAGTTTCGCGATGACCGCTTTGTCGCCGCCGTGAAGCTGGACGCTGCATACGGCAACAGGTTCAACGGCAGAGACTACGGAACCCTCCATCTGTTTTACCGGGCTCGCGTGGTCACTCCGGGACAGTTCATCGTACCGCCGCTGTACGCCGAGGACATGTATCGACCGAATATCTTCGGCCTGTATGGCGGAAACGAAACGATCACCATTCTGGATGCTAATGGAGGCCGGTGAAAAATGAAATGCCGCGAAGCGGCTACCAAATAGAGCCACGGAGTGGCGGCATTTCGCTAGCCACCGGCGTGAGCCGGTGGGAGCGATTGAAAAATCCATTCCAGCCGCGGAGCGGCGACAGATATAAAAATCCTGATCTGTCGCGCCTCCGGCGCTTCGTTGATTTGTTGGTATCGAGACCACCGGCTCACGCCGGTGGCTAATAAGCTGCCGCCGCTAACGCGGCTTCAAAATAGAATGCGATTCTTTCACAGCTACCATGAGCAGAGCGAATGCAAGCCCGATAGGGCGCAGCCATCAAGAAATTTCCGCGCCTGCAGGAGGGTTCTATTCGGACTGATCGCGTGTGCGCTCCTATTTCTCGTGCTCGACTGGTGCTTCCCGCTGCCCATGCCGGGGCGCGATTCTCCCTATGCCCTTGTGGTGGTTGCGCGCGACGGCACGCCACTGCGCGCATTCCCGGGTGAGGATCATGTCTGGCGGCATCCGGTCGCGTTCAGCGAAGTCTCACCGCTGTATCGTGAAGCGCTGATTGCTTACGAAGACAAGGCATTCCGCTGGCATCCTGGCGTGAACCCGCTGGCGCTGGCGCGGGCCGGCTGGCAGTGGCTGCGAAACGGCCACATTGTATCCGGCGGTTCCACAATCACCATGCAGGTGGCGCGCATTATCGACCCTCAGCCACGCACTGTTAAAGGCAAGCTGATTCAGATCGTCAGGGCGATGCAGTTGGAAATGCATTACTCCAAGAATGAAATTCTGGAGTTGTACATGAATTATGCGCCGATGGGCGGAGTGCTGGAGGGCGTCGAAGCGGCAAGCCGCGGTTATCTGGGCAAGCCTTCCAGCCGGTTGACTCCCGCCGAGGCTGCGCTGCTTACGGTTCTTCCGCAGTCGCCTTCGCTGCTGCGGCCGGACCGATTTGCCCAACGCGCCCAGGCCGCGCGAGACAAGGTGCTTCGCCGTATGAAAGGACGCTGGAGCGAGGCTGTCATTCGTGATGCGTTGACTGAACCTGTGGTCGCGCAGACGGTCCGCTCGCCGCTGCTGGCGCCCCTTCTGGCCGAGCGCATGAAACGAAATGCCCGCGGGAAAACACGCGTCGATACGACCATCGATGCGTCGATGCAATCCACAGTGGAGGGAATGCTGGGCGATCGTGCACGCGATCTGCCTCCGCACGTTTCGATGGCCGCCATTGTGATGGACAATTCCACGCTCGAAGTGCTGGCGTATGCCGGCTCCGCTGATTTCAGCGACAAGGAACGCGCGAGCGATGTGGATATGGCGCGAGCCGCGCGCTCACCCGGATCGGCGCTAAAACCGTTTTTGTATGCGTTTGCGCTGGATGAAGGACTGATTCATTCCGAATCGCTGCTCTCGGACGTCCCGCGGTCGTTCAGTGGCTATGAGCCCGGGAATTTTCAGCAATCCTTTCATGGACCTGTCAGCGTTTCGGAAGCTCTGGTGAAATCGCTCAATGTGCCGGCCGTGGAAGTGCTGGATCATCTGGGTCCGGTTCGCTTCGTTTCCATGCTGCGCCGCGGCGGATTGAAGCTGGAATTTCCTCGAGGCGCCGAACCGAATCTGAGTGTGATTTTGGGCGGTGCCGGCACGACGCTCGAAGATCTGGTGTCGGCGTATTCGGCGCTCGCGCGCAAAGGATTGGCCGGTGAACCTCGTCTGATTCCCACTGCGCCGGTTCAGGAGCGGCGCATGATGAGCGAAGGCGCGGCGTTCATAATTCGCGGCATACTCGAGAACGGCGGACCGGTGGGACAGGCCATGGAAGGCCGGGGTATGTATCGCGGATTTGCATGGAAGACCGGAACCAGTTTCGGATTCCGCGACGCCTGGGCTGCAGGCGTGAGTGAGCGCTTTACGGTTGGCGTCTGGGTGGGACGGCCCGACGGCACACCGAATCCCGGGTTCTTCGGAGCCAATGTCGCAGCGCCCCTGCTTGCCGACATATTTTCAGCGCTCCCCGGCGGGCTGGATTCTGCAACGCCCACGATGCCCGCCAGCGTCAGTGAAGCCCGTATCTGCTGGCCGCTGGGAACTCGTGCATCGGAATCCAACGATCGTCTTTGTCCAATACAACGCACCGCATGGCTTCTGGATGGAACGGCGCCTCCGACATTTGCGGACAACCTGCAAAGCGGGTCACCGATTGATTCCTATTACGTCGACCAGGTCACCCATCTGCGCGTGTCGCCGGAATGCGCGCGGCATGCAGCCAGTCCAGTGGAGACTGCACACTGGCCTACTGTGCTGGAACCATGGCTGGATCCGGGTTTGCGCCGGCAGGTGTTGCCTCCGTCATGGTCGCCGGATTGTGGTGACGCTTATCACTCTGGCGCACAGATTTCGATCGCCGGCTTGAACGACGGAGCGGTGCTGCATCCGGCGCAGGGCGCCGCCATGCCCAGGGCCCGGCTCGAGATCCGTGGCTCACGCGAGCCCGTCGAATGGATGGTGAATGGCCGACTTGTCGCGCATGAAACAGCAACGGTCCTCGACTTCCCCGAACCCGGACGCTACGACATCACTGCCTTCGACAGCCACGGCCACTACGACCAAATCCGCATAAGCGTCCGGACGGACCGCTGACGCGGGCCCTCACTGTCAATTGTGAGTTTGTCTGTTGTCCGTTGATTAATGGACCTGGTGACATTGGTCCAGTGGATCAATGT
>JBGPBY010000570.1:0-4623 GCA_041481485.1 Terriglobia bacterium | reverse complement strand
GGCATCGATGTCCAGGATGATTTGCGCCGGTGGCCGCTGGTGCGCATCCAAAAAAGATTCGACCATCACTCGTTCAATCGATTCCGGATTCATCACGATCTTTTTATATCGTTCCCCAGGTCCGGCATCGGCTTCGTTCCGCTCCAATCGATTCAGCGTACTCTTGCCTGCCAGCGCTTTCCCCTGTTCCCGGGCTTCGTGGCGATGCTCTCCCTTGGGATCCGTTTTGCCGACCATCACGGCCAACAGCGGATCGGCACGTAACTGATCGTGGTCATTGAGATCCTCATACCCCAGGCACAGGCCATAGACTCGTTGGGCGATCAGATCTTCTACAGGATGTTCGATCCACTTCTTCTTGCGGTAATCGGTAAAGCAACCGGCGAATCTCTTCAGAATTCCCAGCCGAGCTTCCAATTCGCGCAACAGCAAACCGCCGGCATCGGAACTAATATCGCCGCCATCAAAGTGCGCCGCAATTTCCCGATTATCCAATGCGTGAAATTCCAATCGTTTCGATTTACACTCTGTCATCAGAAAGGCCGCCTCCGTTTTGACGTTTCGGACTCTTCACAAAGCCTGAATGCCATACGGGGCGGCCTTTTCTGGTCTCTTCGCTAAATTTCTTTTCTATCCGTCACAAGAGCGTGTGAGAAATTGCGGTTAGGCCATGAACATCAACGAGGTTCTCAGCGCACCACGATCTCCGTGGCAGAAAGCCTATGTCGAACTCGTCATCGGATCGATTCGTCGGGAATCTGAAGACCGACTACCAGTCGTGCGCCGTGAACTTTAAATGATGAGGGGGTACGACGTCCCACATCGAGCACACCACCATCCCAGAGGATACTTAACTGAGCGAGGTTTCGCATGATGGAGTCCTGTCCCATTCCATGGGCACCAAGAACGATTCCTGCCTCAGCCGTCACCACACCAGCTGCGGGCAATTCATGTGAAAGCACCCTAGCCAAATTCTCCGGAGTATCGACGCCTCGCATCAGACGAGGTGTCCGGATTGGTCTCGGCGAGGACTGCTCGACTTCTTGTAGCCGTTGACGCAGATCGTCAAATCCTTGTCTGACTTCGCGCCCGTCTTGATCGCAGCAATAATTCCTTCGCGCTCAGCACTCCAGGCGGCATATTCCCCGGAATAACGTTTATTTGCCGGCTCGGCGAGTTCTGTTTGTGTCTTGTCGTATTCGCGTATTGGGGAATCCGGTGCGGACGCCTACACCATCATGAAACTGATGGGACACGGCTTAATCACGATCTATTGCCGGTACGTCCATCCGACTCCGGAACGATTGGAGACAGCACTTGCCGGATTGGATCAGTACACGAGACTCAACACTCCAAGAAACCAACGACTGTCACACAGAATCGACATGAAAATCGCCTGAAACCCCTACAGTACCCCCTTCAATTCACAAAAATGCCCGGCTCTTTGGCCGGGCTTTTTCCTTGCAGCCATATTATTACGTTAGAGATGGGACCGACCGGTCTCGAACCGATGACCTCCTGCGTGTGAAGCAGGCGCTCTACCAACTGAGCTACGATCCCGCACGCATCGTCTGAACAGTTTACATCAACACTTTTTTCTCGACCGCTTCAATCTGTGCAATCACGATAGGCTGAGCACAAACGAATGGCTCGCCATCCTGAACCTAAAGAGCCGGCTAATAATGATTCTCTGACATTGGTGGGGGCTTGGCGGTGCCATTTCCATATAAAATGCCCTTAACTCAATTTTGCTGATGAATACCTGTGGAGTGAAACATGAGAACTGAAGGGTACACATTCATACTGACGGCTCCATTGACCGAGATTATCGACAATCCTGGATTCTTCATTCAGATGGGAATGGCTTCCATGCCGGGCTGGCTTGAAGGTATTTTCGACAGGAAATACCCGCACTGGAAGGAAGTTCCCCTGAATGACGACGGTTCGTGTGCATCGGCGCCTGCCGGACTTCGCGTACTGGAAGAAGTGCTGGAACGAGAGTTTGGCGCGGGGACCTGCGTCGTTGCGCATCCGGATCACCTCGAGCGATTTATAGGTCCGGCCACGCGAGCCGTTGCCGTCTCCACGCACAATCCACTCGGAGTCACGTTTGCGGCCGGCGTCTATGCATCGATGTTCGGAAACTCGAAGAATCCGATCAACTCGCTTTACGCATTGCGCCTGTTTGAACAGATCCGCTCGAACCCGTACCGCGGCGGATTTCGAGTGATCCTTGGTGGTTCGGGGTCCTGGCAAATTACCGAAACAGATACGCTCGATAAATATGGCATCGATTGCGTTGTCGACGGCAGAGCGGAGTCGCTGGACGCCGTGAACTTGTTTCGAAAGGCGCAGAATGGCGAGACTCTCCCGCGCGAAGTGAAGGTCATTCATCCGAATAATCCGTTGTCGCTGGTCATCCCGGAAAAGCGGACTGCGTTCGGCGTGATTGAAATGACTACAGGCTGCGGTCGCCGTTGTAATTTTTGTCTTCCCGACCTGAACCCGCAAATGTCGGTGCCGAAGGACCGCATTATGAAAGCGGTCGCCGGCAACGTCGCGGCGGGCAATGCGCAAATCTCTCTTGCCACCGAAGACATGTTCATTTGGGGATTCAACGAACGCCAGCCGTTTTTCTTCCCCAATCGAAACGCGCTGCTGGACCTTCACCGTTCCATAGCCGAGCATGCGGGCGTGAAATGGATCACGCTGAGCCATGCGACGATTGCGCCGGCGGTGGTCGACCCAAAACTGATCGAAGAATTATCCGATATGCTGCTCGACAAGAGCCCGATCCGCATGCCAAATGTCAGTACACATCCGGAAGGCCGGACCCTGAATCCGTTGATCGGCCTCGAAACGGGATCGGTTCGAATGGCCCGCAAGATCATGGCGGGGAAATCGCTTCCGTTCGACGCGGATTACTGGCCAAGCGTCGTCATCAACGGATTGACGGTATTCAATCGTAACAACTGGATTCCCGTGATGACCCTGATTGTCGGTGCTCCCGACGAAACCGACGACGACGTGCGGGAGACCCTGGATCTTATTTTCGAAATCGAACGCCGCGGCTTGCGCGTCATTCTTGTGCCCTCCGTGTTTACTCCACTCAAAGAAACGCGAATGGAAAACATGACCGGCGTCACCGAGACTCGCGACCTATCTCGGCTTCAGTGGCAACTGATGATGTCGTGCTGGAAAATCAGCGCCGGCATTGCGCTGCAATCCTGGTGGGGACCCATGGCATGGTCATTGGGAGCATTCCTGTTCTGGGCTTTTCGCGGACGGCGTGTCAACGGGCCAAACTTTACCTGGCCGGCGATGCACTTCAGCGGCGTTCCGGGTGCACTGACCTACCGGCTCGGCGGGATGTATCGGGGCAAACCTCTGAAGGTCCTCAGCCGCTCTGAACTTCTGGATACGGTGGCCTCGAAATGGAAACCCTATTTTTCCAATGTATCGGGAGAGAACGCCTCGGCTGCAGTCCACTAAAGGTTCTTACCGAGGCCTGGATGGATCCGGCGCTGGAGCGGCCTGATACTCAGGCCGCTTTACGGATCTTAATAGCGTCCACCACCGCGGCCGCCGCGGTTGCGTCCACCGCCACCACCACGATCTCCACCGCCACCGCCACCGAAGTCGCGCTTGACCATGGGCTTCGCTTCGTTCACGGTCAGGGCGCGGCCATCGAGTTCCGAGCCACTGAGGCCGGCAATCGCTTTATGCGCATCCTCTTCACTCATTTCCACGAAACCGAAACCCTTCGAGCGGCCCGTTGCGCGATCGGTAATGATCGTCACGGACTCGACACTTCCAAATTGTTCAAACGCGTTGCGGATATCCGTTTCCGTGGTTTGAAAAGACAAATTGCCAACAAACATTTTTTTCGACATGAGTTATGTACCTATCTGAAAGGAAACTTCCGGACTGTGCATTGGGGATTGCCTAATACCGACCGAGGCAGGACAGAGAACTTCCAAACAATTTTGAATTCGCAGCTCGATTATCACAGTAATCACCATACCTGCGTTTTGAATTGGCTGTAAACAATTAACTCCGGCAGATCGTGGTCCCGGATTCCGGGATGAAGGGGCTGCCTTGATTTCCGGGGGTCATCTTCGCCGCAGATGTTTCACCGTAAAGGAGGAAACAATAAAGGTCCCGGCGAAAATCACGCTCATGACGCCAATCCAGCCAACGTCTTTAAGTACAGCCCACCAGGTGAGGCAGGAGGCCGCAGCCACTGTCGTCAACCAGTTTCGTCCGCGCATCTTCAACAACCTTCCTTCCAGATTTCATCCGCACATGCCCGGGGTACATAGAAACGGGCTGCGCCGATGCAGCCTGCATCGGATTCTTCTTGGAGGTATTCGACCGCCACGAGGAAGACAGTCCAGGAATGAATCGGGGAAATATACTGAAGCAGCGTAGCCCTTCCGGGCCCGGATAGCAAACAAGTTTGAGCGGTGTAAAGGAATGAGCAGTCGATCAAGAAATCCCTCTCCCAACGGGAGAGGGGGCCGCGCAGCTGGCGGTGAGGGGTACCGCGCTTAACAATTTTTACTTGCGGTACCCCTCACCCAACCCTCTCCCGTTGGGAGAGGGTTTTCTTGATCGCAGTCT
>JBGPBY010000569.1:0-4634 GCA_041481485.1 Terriglobia bacterium | reverse complement strand
TCCGAGTTGGAATGTTTGTCGGATTCCTTTTTGTGATCGCGAAAATGAATGAAATGAACCGTGTGTTCCAATATCACGGCGCGGAACATAAGACGGTATTCAACTTCGAAGCGCGCGAAACCGTGGATGTGGACCATGCCCGCAAATACTCCACCTTCCATCCGCGCTGCGGCACCAGCTTTTTGATGGTTGTCGGAGTCGTGAGTATTGTTGTGTTTTCCCTGTTTCACTTCGATACGATGACCGGAAAACTTCTGTCACGAATTGCTTTGCTGCCCCTGATTTCCGGAATTTCCTATGAGGTGATCCGATACTCTGCCAAGCACCCCGGAAGCCTGCTGCGATGGATTACGCTTCCCGGCCTGCTGCTTCAACGAATCACGACCAAGGAACCTGACGATCGGCAGCTGGAGACTGCCATCAAGGCTCTTGAAGAAGCCCTCACGGTATGAGCCTTGACCCCCTACTGGAAGATAAGCTGCGTACGATTGAAACGCGCTACAACGAACTGAACACTCAGCTCGCCGTTCCTGAAATTGCCGCAGACAGTAAACGATTTCAAAAGCTGGCGAAATCGCACAGCGATTACGGAACGATCGTTTCCAAGTATCACGACTACCTTGGCGTTGTCTCTTCACTGGCAGACACGCGCGCCATACTGCGCGAACCGGATCTGGATCCTGAAATGAAGACCATGACCGAAGAGGAGCTCGCCACCCTCGAAAGAAAGTTGATCCAGTTTGAAGAGGAACTGAAAATCCTTTTACTGCCGAAAGATCCCAATGACGAAAGAAATGTCATTATGGAAATCCGCGCCGGAACCGGCGGGGACGAAGCCGGACTGTTTGCCGCAGACATATTTCGCATGTACTCGCGCTATGCGGAACGGCAACGCTGGCGCGTCGAGATCATGTCGTCGAGTGGGACCGGAGTTGGCGGTTTCAAGGAAATCATTGCCCTGATTGAAGGCAAAGGCGTTTACAGCCGAATGAAATACGAAAGCGGCGTTCATCGCGTGCAGCGCGTACCCGCAACGGAAGCCAGCGGACGAATTCACACTTCGGCGATTACTGTAGCGGTACTTCCTGAAGCGGAAGAAGTCGAAGTGGCCATACAGGAAAAGGACCTCCGCATCGACACCTTTTGCTCTTCGGGTCCCGGCGGGCAATCCGTGAATACAACCTACTCCGCAGTTCGTATCACCCATATCCCGACAGGGCTGGTCGTGTCTTGCCAGGATGAAAAATCCCAGATCAAAAATCGAGCCAAAGGGCTTCGGGTGCTGCGGTCCCGGCTATACGAACTCGAAATGGAGAAACAACAGAAGGCACTGGCCGATGAACGCCGGTCTCAGGTCGGGAGCGGCGATCGCAGCGAAAAGATACGCACGTACAACTATCCTCAGAATCGAGTGTCGGATCATCGCATCGGCCTGACCATCAACCGCCTGGACTACATCATCGATGGAGACCTCGACGATATTCTCAACGCGCTGACGACTCACTACCAGGCCGAGCGGCTCAAGAAAGAACTCGGAGATGACCCTCCGCGAAGCGCTGCGTAAGGCTGCGGAGCGTCTCGAGCGGCATCAGGTATCCAGCCCGCGGTTGAATGCAGAGGTTATCTTTTCCCATTGCCTCGCTGTCGATAAGCCTTACCTCTATACCCACGACGATCGCATTCTCAATTTGGAAGAAGAACGGAGAATTGAAGACGCCCTCTATGAGCGTATTTCCGGAGTGCCGGTTCAATACATCGTCGGACGACAGGAGTTCTTTGGGCGGTACTTCGAAGTCAATCCTTCGGTCCTGATTCCCCGCCCCGAAACGGAATTCATCGTTGAATCGATGTTGAATCTGAAACCATTGCCAGGAGCGGCGATTCTCGATGTCGGTACCGGATCGGGATGCATCGGAATCACTCTGGCGCTGGAACTGCCGGGTGCCTGTGTGACGATAACGGATGTATCGATGGATGCGCTCAAGATTGCGAAGGCCAATGCGGCGCGGCTCGGCGCCAGCGTTTCCATCGCTTGCATGGATTTGCTGGAAGCTGTTCGCGGTCCGCTGGATTTCATTGTGAGCAACCCTCCGTATATCAGTCCGCGGGAAACGTCGCGGCTGCAAACGGAAGTGCGGGAGCACGAGCCACATATTGCGTTGTTTGCCGGGGAAGACGGCGTTGGCATGTTTCGCATGCTGATCCCGTCTGCGGAACGCGTATTGAAGGTTGGAGGTTATCTGATTCTGGAAATTGGCGCCGGGATGGAAGAGCGCGTTTTGCCGCTGTTTGGCCCTCATTGGAAGCGTTTTCCAACTCGCGCGGATCTTCAGGGAATTCCCCGGACGATTACGGCACAGCTTACGTAGAGTTTGCTTGATCTGCCGCCGCTACGCGGCTGATCTGTTTTGAGTTTTGAATTACCACCGGCTTACGCCGGTGGCTAAAGGGCCTGCCGCCGCTACGCGGCTCAGACGCAACTCCAGACAATGCCGCTCCGCCGCTCAACTCCAATTCTTCTTCCCAGCCGCGGAGCGGCGGCAGTTCGATAGCCACCGGCGTAAGCCGGTGGAATAGTGTGCAAGGGAAACAAGAAGCGCCGGAGGCGCGAAAGATCTGGAATTCAACGAACGTTGTCGCGATACCAATCGACTGTGACTTTAAGCCCTTCGGCAAATGTCGTTCCGGGATTGAATCCCATCCTGTGGCGCGCACGAGTGATGTCCGCCTGAGAATGAAGAATGTCGCCTGCCCGTGGGCCTTCATGAATGGCTGCGATATTTTTCCCGGCAATCTGATTGACCTGGTCCAGCATGGAATTCACCGTGATGCGATCCCCGCATGCGATATTGAAAACTTCGCCGGCGATGCGTGGAGCCGAGCAGGCGAGAAGATTCGCCTCCACCACGTTTGCCACAAACGTAAAATCCCGGGACTGTAATCCGTCGCCATAGATCACCGGCTGACGTCCCTGAAGGACTGCCGGGATGAACTTCGCAAGAACGCCGCTGTATTGGGACGTGGGATCCTGACGCGGACCAAACACATTGAAGTAGCGGAGCGACACAGTCTCCAGTCGATATGCCTTCCAGAACAACTGGCAATACATTTCCGCAAACAATTTTTGGGCGCCATATGGAGATAAGGGATTCGGCGGCATCTCCTCCTGTTTCGGTAACGTGGGACTGTCGCCATAGACCGACGATGAAGACGCGTAGACGAGACGCTTCACACTGGCGTCGCGCGCTGCCACGAGCACATTCAGGGATCCGTCGACGTTGGCGCGGTTCGAAGTCACGGGATCCAGCATCGACTTGGGCACTGATGGAATTGCGGCCTGGTGAATCACATAGTCGGCGCCGCGAAACGCATCGGCGAGTCCGTTGCCGTCAGCGATATCCAGTTTGATCACCTGAGCCTTATTCTGAAATGTCTCGATATTTGCGGCCTTTCCGGTTGAAAAATTATCGACGATACGCACAGTGTGGTTTTGGCGAAGCAATGCTTCTGCAATGTGGGAGCCAATGAATCCCGCACCGCCAGTAACGACATATGTGGCCATATACCCCTTTCAATCCTCTGCAGGCAGACTGTAAGCCGAGTTCTGTACTCCATAACGCTTGCGCGTCATGAAGCGGCGATCATTCATCTAGGCTTCGGGTCTCCCCGAAGCTCGAGCAGCCCACCCGGAAACATGGACGGGCAGTCCGTGACGCCTTGCGGCGCCGTGTTCCCCTATTTGGCCTTGCTCCATGTGGGGTTTGCCAAGCCGGCTTGTTGCCAAACCGCTGGTGCGCTCTTACCGCACCTTTTCAACCTTGCCTGTGCCTTGCGGCCATCGGCGGTATGTTTTCTGTTGCACTTTCCGTCCCTTACGGGCCCTCGAATTACGAGGCACAGTGCCCTGTGGAGCTCGGACTTTCCTCTCTGGACGCGTGGCCCAGGGCGATCACCCATCTGCCTGCAGAGACCCGTTAGAATACAATGACAATTGAACAGTGAACATTGAACAATGAACATTTCCTCGGGAAATGTTCATTGTTCAATGTTCACTGTTCAATTGTCATTGCCCGGCCGACGCTCGAATGCGCTCCAGGAAACTCCGAAGCTCGCCGGGCAACGGCGAAGAAAATTTTAATTCCAGGCCAGATTTTGGATGTGTGAATTGCAATTCAGAAGCGTGAAGAAAGTACCGGCCGAGCGGTCCGTATTTTTTGGAAAACTCCCGGAACTGAGATTCACCGTAAACATTGTCACCGACCACTGGATGCCCAATTGCACTCAAATGCACACGAATCTGATGCGTGCGGCCAGTCATGATTCTCACTTCAATGAGAGTGAATCCGCGAAATTCCTCGACCGCACGGTACCGGCTCAAGGCCTTTCGCCCTGTCGATGAATTTGCCGACATGCGAGTTCGAATCGTGGAATGACGTCCGATACTCAATGTAATCTCACCGTCAGACCGGGCCGGCCTGCCATGGACCAAAGCGATATATGTCTTCTGCACTTTTCGCTCGAGAAACGCGCGGCTCAGGCAGGAATGCGCCCAGTCGTTCTTTGCGACAACAAGCAGCCCGGACGTCCACTTGTCCAGACGATGGACGATTCCCGGGCGCATTTCGCCGCCGGCT
>JBGPBY010000568.1:0-4645 GCA_041481485.1 Terriglobia bacterium | reverse complement strand
TGTTGCAGTCAGCAAAACTCGGCGCATTGTCCGCGAAAGCGTCCGGGACGATCGGCCGTGAGCTTCCGATGGGTGTGCGTAAGTCAGAAACAGTAGCCCTGGTTCACCCAGTAATGCCAGTCGGCGATGGCTTCGGCGGTCGAGACATCGGGATCAACAGCCACCAGTTGTGACAGGGGGACTGCCATGGTCCGGCCTTGCCAGCGGATCAGCACGAGCATATCGGCGGAGCAGGCATCTTCAGGTGCCATGCGTTGGACTTCGACGGTCTCCCCTTTCCTGAGAGGCGAAACTATCTTGGCCGCGATGCACTTGGCTTGAAACGGGAATCGGATTTTGTCATCAAGGTAGCAATGCCATCCCATGACCTGCTCTTCCGGCCCGTTGGCGTCCACGATGGCTTCGTTGTGAATGCGGTCCTCTCGGACCGGGTCTTTCTTGGGCCTCTTCACGACTTTGCTCCCAGGATTCGCCGAACCGAAGTGCGGCCGACCTGCACGCGGCGAGCGATTTCGGATTTGCTAACGCCGGCGCGATGCAGTTTTCCGATTTCAGCAGCGTGTAGGGCTGCGGTTGCTAGTCGACCCAATCGCTTCCCCTTCTGCCGCGCATGAGCCAGGCCAGCCCGAGTTCGTTCTCGCAGAATTTCCCTTTCAAACTCGGCGAATATAGCCAAGAGGCCGGCCATCGCTCGACCGGCTGGCGTGGTCAGGTCCAGCGCCTCGGTCAGTGACACGAAACCGACGTCGAGATGCTCCAGTTCCTGAAGGGTTGCCAGCAGATCCGTTACCGACCGGCCCCAGCGGTCCAAGCGCCATACCACCACGACGTCGATCTCTCGGCGGCGGGCGGCCATGGCCCGGCTTTGCATCGGAAGGGTCTGCTGATCGTTGGTGGACACGCGGGCGTAGAGGCCGGCGCGGAACATTTTCGGCTGTTTCCGTGGCTGGCCAAAAACGTTGTCGGATTTCGCCTTCGGAAAAGCCTGTTTGGCGGGCATTTCGGGAGTGTCACCCAAGCCTGGCCGCAGTCGATCCTTTTCGGCCAGGACGGTTCATCATATTACGCGGCGTCAGGTCGTGCCAACCGCGCCAGTGTCTCGCGGTAATTCCACGGCATCCACCCCGATGGGTTTCGCTTCAACTCCTCGGCATGCCTCTGCAACTCCGTGAGGTAGTCGAACGGATTGGCGCCGTTCAGCTCGCAGGTGTGGATCAGACTCATGAACAGATCGCCGACTCCGGCGCCGTTCAGCGTCTTGTAGAAGAGTGCGTTCTTGCGGTTCAGGATGGCTTTCTTCAGAGCACGCTCCACGATGTTATTGTCGATCGGCGCGCCTGGTTGCCGCAGAAAAAGTGTCAGTTTCATCCAGTGATTCAGTAAATACGAGATCGCTTTGCCCAGTCCGGAATTCGGCTCTGTCTTATGCTCCCTCAGTTGTGCCTCCATCCAATCATGTAGCCCTTTCATTAACGGCTCGCTATGATCCTGATGGAAGCGCAGTCGCTGTTCCGACGACATGGCTTGTTCTCGCGCCAGTTTATCGTGATGATAAACGTCGCGTAGCGTCTCCAACACATAACGGCATTCTTCAGGAAAATTGTCCGCCACCTCCACTACCTGCCGCCTTCCGTGAGCGAGGCAGTTCGCCTGCAGGGGTTCGACGCCATCCACCTTCGGCGAGTTGCGTGATAACGCGTCGCTCATCTGGATCGGCGCCGGCAGGTCGCCTGCGCGCTGTTTCAGCACCTCGGCGAGATTCTCCCCCGCATGCTTCCATCCGGTGAAGAACAGCGCGATGGTCCATGCTCCCACCAGCGATACGATGCCGCTGGTGAAGGTGCCCGTCCGCTTGTCACCCGGCTCGCGTGTCAGGTGCAGAATCCGCATGCCTGTATCGTCGTTATGCATCACGCTGCCTTGTGCCGCCTGCCGGATCAACTCCTCCAGTGCCGCCCGGATCAGTTCTGCAGCAGCAGCCATTAGATCCCACTGCGTCGCCGCCGACAGCGGCATTCCCAGTTGTTTCTGGAGTCTTTCCAATCGCTGAAATGGCATGCCTGTCCCGTACTTCAGCAGGGCGATCATCGCCACGGCCGTCTCGTCGTACTTCTCCGGACCCGCCCCATCCGGTTCGTCGGCTTTGAAGATCTGCCCGCAGGCGTTGCATCGCAGTCGCTCCATTTCGAATACCGTTGCTTCCAGCGGTGCGTGCCCCACGAACCTTACCCGCGTTGCCGGCTCTTTCAGGCGGTACACTTTTCCCCGGCGGCACTCTGGACAAAGGTCGCCGGAATGGAGTGTGGCGTGTGTGCTGGGCACCCGGGCGGCGCCGCTAAACGCAGCGACGCTGTGGCGCCCATGACCGGCCGGAGTCGATTCGCCGGTCTGCGGTTTGTCGAGCACCGTATCCTGCAACAGAATGTCTTTCGTCTTTTCCGTAGTCCGTTTCGACGACAAGCGCTCCGCCATGCCGTGGATCGCGGTTTTGAGCTTCTGGCCTTCGGCTTGGCTTAGCGGCGCCTGTGTGCTGCGATCGATGATCTGGTCCAGTTCCTCCAGGTTCACGTCGATCCGCCGTCGTATCGTCATATTCGGCTGAGATAATCACGGAAACGCGGCGTCAAAGGTAAGCCGAGGACTTCTTTGATCGGCCGGTTCGGTTTGTTGGTCTGGTCGTTCTTACCGCGCCCGGTGGTCAGTCCCAGCAGTTGCCAGTTCGCCGCACGATAGCAGGTCCCGCGAAAACGCCCCGGATCGATGAAGGTTTCCGCGAAATAGACAGGGTGTTGGTATATCTGTTGCCAATCGTCGGATAGCACCGCTGCCATGCGGCCGAGAATGTGCGACGCCAGATGCGGCACCGCCACCCAGGGAAGAATCAGAAAGCGAGTGTTATAGACGATGAAGCGGATATTGCGCCGGCGTGCTTCCGCACTCCAGCCTATGTAGCGGTCCCGGCTCCCCAGATGGCGCGGCGCTGAACTCCATGCCAGGCAGGCGATGGGCCGTCCGTGGGCCCAGGCTAAATACTTAAGGTGCTCCCCAACTGGTTGTTCATACTTCAAGTAATGATGCTGCTCCATCAGACTGTTGAACAGCGGTTCGTCACTCGTTCGCCGTACCCGCTGCAACTCGATGGGCCGGAGTTCCTTGAGGGCTCCGACAATCGGCGTCGTGTCGATCAGCATCGGCGCGGGAGCGGCGCGCCGGACGAAGGGGTTGAGCGTCTTGAAGCGGATGGGCGGTAATTCGATCTTGCCGGCACGGTGTAGCATGAGCAACAAGCCGCGACAAACCATATCGCGCAAAGCGCCGTTGGCCTGTTTCCACTGCCATACCTCGCAGAGCTCCTCGGAGAGTCTGCGCCGGCTGGCGCCCGGTCTCTCGGCTATCAACTGGCGAATCAGAGTGACATCGTCGGCCGTAACCACCCGCCCTCGATATCTCCACTCCGAAGCCATCTGCCGTCAGTGTGCCAGAGTCGAAAACGGAACGCAAGTGTTTTTTCGATTCTCGGCATCCCCTTTTTCAGGTATGCAAGGGACGCCATGCCGGTGGTGCTTCCGCGTCAGGATTGCCGGCCGCAAGCAGCAGTTGCGCCTGATGCGCTCGCAGCGTTCGCAAAGGCTCGGCGCCTGTGGGCCACCATCGAAAACGACCCTTGGATAACCGTTTAGTCGCCAGCCAAAACCCCTGGCCGTCGTATTGTAGGACCCGGATGGCCGTGCCACGCCGCGTCCGGAAGATAAACAGGTAGCCGGAGAAAGGGTCGGTCTGCAATTTCTCGCGGCATAGCTGGGCGAGGGCGTCGATGCCCTTCCTTCCATCAATAGCTTCGACCGCAACCAGAATCCGTATCTGCGGCGTGACCTGAATCATCCTTCAGCATCCCGCCAAGCCCGCAGCAGACTTACCCAATCGCAAGGCGACGATGCCTTCCATTGGACGCGCATCTTGTTACCACTCGGGGCTTCAAACTCGATCACGCACTCTTCCTGCGGAGCGACCAGTTCGACGAATGCCGGCTTCTTTGCCTTGCGCCGAAGGACGGGGATTCCGCCCAGTCGCTTCTTCAAGCCCGTATAGTCGAGCCGCAGGGGGTGCGCGACCGAATATACACCGTGGAGTCGGGCCAGTTCGACCGCAGCCTGCCACAGCGACTCCGGCAGTTTCGTCCTTCGCGGTTGGGTGCTGCGGAACTGATCCAACTGGCGCTGCAATTGCAGAATTGCCTCAGGAATCGCAGGTATGCTTTTCCGATTCACGATCAGGCACCTCCGGCGCCTGACTGAACTTAACAGGACAGGCTAGCAGGCGTCACGCACGCTTCCCGGAAACTCACGATATTCTGATTATCGACAGCGTCCAGAAGGCTCCAGGGCAGAATTGACCGAGAACAGACAAGTCCGCGCCAAGACAGACGATCATCGATCGCGGAGATGCTAACGCCGGCGATCAATACCGCGCAAATTCGCAGCTTCGTTCGGAAGCCATTTCAACTCGCCGACCTCTTGAAAACCCTTCGAGAGAACTTACAGTTCCGAGCGGGTCATGCGCCATCCGGAAGTTGAAACCGGGCGCGGTCCGCTAGTAACGGCCCGGAGGGCCCACTGAAGCCTTATGCTCTGGTACGCCCCGCTTG
>JBGPBY010000567.1:0-4647 GCA_041481485.1 Terriglobia bacterium | reverse complement strand
TACGAGGAGCAATTCAAACAACGAGCACTTAAGTATTTGGCGCGCAAAGCCAAAGACATGGGATTTCAGTTAGTTCCCGTGACTCAAAATCAAGTTCCTTAAGAGCTGAGGAGGGGTGGATGCGCGATCAAGAAAAATGTAGCGAAGCCACCGAAATTCGCGCAGACGGGGTGGTGTTGATCAAGTTCGATCAAATTCTCTTGACCAACACCACCCCGTCCGCTCCAACAAGGTGGCTTCGCACTGTTTTCTTCATGTCGCGGCCACCCCTCCTCAGCTGAGGAGGGGACTTCGTTTCCCTTCACCTGCAATCTATTCACACCTTCAATCCAAATTCACGGGGGCGTTAGCGCGGCGGCAATCTTTCCCTGCGATGTGGATAGCGTGAGGCTGTAACGGCTTTGCGGCGTATCCGCGTTGTCTTTGCAGACCGCGAACAGCAACTCTTCTTGTCTGGAGATCGGGACGTCGACTTTACGATCTTGTCGGCTCAAAAGGTGTCCATCCGCCGACAATACAGCAACAGGAAATTGTCCCGGTCTCGTGCTCCAAACTCCCAGGGGGCCGACACGGTAAATATTCACTTCCGATAGACGAGTACGACTGAACCGGGAACCAGAGAGAGTAACTCGCCAGACCACGTCTGGTTTTCCGTCCGGTCCAAGCTGTAGATCGTTGCTGCACGATGCGGCGTCGACTGACGAATGCTGCTCCAGCCGAAGCTCCAAAAACTGGGGACGTTCGAGGTGCTGCACCAGAGCCAGCACTCCGGCCATGGGAACCACCAGAATGCCGGCGATTCGGAAAAGCCCATCGGACATCGCGATAAACGCTATCAATCCGGCGGCTGCGGGCAGAACTCCGATTCTGGTCATGAATTGATAGTGCGTAAAGGTGTGGTTCATGAACTCTGAATACCAGAGCGGAATGATGAACGCACTGCCTGCCAGGACAATAAATTCTCGATAGCGGTCCCGGCGCCTGGCGATCAACAGGATCAATCCGCCGAGCCATGCGATTAATCCTGCCATATGAAAAAGCGTTGCCGCAGAACTCGAATTGAAGAAGGGAAGCGCGCGCGAGTTCCATACCCGCATGACGACCTGCATGTAAGAAAGTGCGCCAAGGTTCTCATCCTTCGCCGACATGCGAATCGCCAGTGCTGAAAGGAATTCCCGAAACGGCTGCATTCCGTACAACAGGGAAGCCATGCCCAGCTTCAATCCGATAATGGTGGCCGCAGCCGCCGGAAACAACACGCACAGTCCTGCGGCTTGCCAAAGAATGAAGGCGTCTTTGCGGCCGGAGTTGAAGGCATAATGATTGACGATCACTGTCACCGCGAGAATGAACGGCAGCGGCCCGTTCAAAATATCAAAGTAGGCGGTAACGGCAGCAATCACGGCATAAGCGCCAAATCGAAGCTCCAGAGGCGTGAGAGATTCGCGCCACCACACCACGGCTGCCAACATCAATAACGGAAAAACAAATCCCGGAGAGTGCGCGAAATTCCGTCCGAGATTGCCGAGATCCATTCCAACCAGGAGCGTCACCAGTAGAGGTGATATCACCGCCAAAGATTGCCGGGCACGAAAGTAAAAGGCTGCGCCCAGTAAAAACGGCGCCGCATATCCGAGGTAGGCCAGCAGCGACCGTATCCGGTTAATGCTCATCACGCGGACCAGAACGGCCACCAGGTGGCGCGCGCCGTAGAAGTAGCGGAACTCGCGGCGCGCCTCTCTTGGTGCGCCGGCGAGATACTGGGGAATCACATCGCACGGAAAACTATTTGTAGACGCAAGATTCGAAGAAACGATGTCGTGAAGGACATTGCTGTCGCGCAGCATTTCCGCAGCAAGAAGGCTGCATTCCGTAAAGAGGTCGTTGTCGATATTGCGCAGCGGGTCGAGCTGTCCCGCATCGTTTGCAGTGCGAACGGCGTTCTCGATGCGCGGCCTCGGAGTTTGCGTTCCCAGGAAGGTAAAGACCAGCAGAAGAACGAATGACGCCGCCAGCGCCGCCGCAACGGCGCAAATGACCTTCAGAAAACTTTTCATTTCTGGGAACTGCCCTGGGAATTGCCAATATTCACGCCGGTAGCGGTACGGGCGATCTCACTTACCCGACGCCGCTCGGCGCATCAGTGGGGACATCGTCAGTTTGGCCGGCCGCCATTCGGCAGTTTCGCGGGACGCAAGCTTCAGGGCTTGCAACTTCGCCGACTCTTCAGTTTCGCTCGAAAAGAAGATCACCTGATTTCTCCCGGTGGCGGGATCGTGAATGACACCGGATCCCGACCACACCGAGCCGTCCAACCAAATCCGGAGCTTTGCATTGGCAACTTCGCAGACGAACTCCGTGAGAATCGTTTCGTGCTGGTTCATCGTCGTGTCCTTTCAATTCCGTGTGCGAGTCCGTGGATAGCCTAGCCGGTAATGATGACAGAGTTTTCCCGGCACCGCCATGACTGCGGTAATTCTTACCTTCGGGAATCCTGGATGCTCATCATATTCAATTTAATTTATGCTATCTGAGAATCTTTGGAACTCTCAGGAACACTTTTCAAGATTGCGGGCCTGAAAATGCGCTTTGCTGAAAAACTTCCACGAATGGGTTTCATTCGAAGTGTTTGCATCGTCGCAGCACTTGTTCTGCTCACCTCGAGTCCGGTCACACCTCAGGAGAACAAAGGACGCATTGAAATTGCCGTGACTCGGCAAGGCTCGACCGACGGAATTCCGAGTGTGGCGATCACACTGCAGGGGCCCTATCCGATGTCCGTCTCATCGGCTCAGCTGTCGGCGCTGTACACACCCAATCCGACTTTGACTCCGGAAATGAACGCACAAGTCGATGCGTTGATTGCAGTCGCACCGCTCGGAATGAGCGCAGAAGGAATTGCAGATGCCGCGATGCGGCTCGAAGCTCGACTCCTGGGATTGCCAGTGCCGGCGTCGAGTCCTGCCTCTCAGACAACGTCTCCGCCCCAGCAACTCGGACAAACCAACAGCAACGGTCACCTTACATTCGTGAACCTCGCGCCAGGGCGCTATCAAATCCGTGCTCAGCGGGAAGGGTACTTTGCAGCGCCGCCTCCAGGTAGAGCACGCGATGGTCTTCCGCCAGGTTCCGCAATAGCGGTGGCGACAGTTGAAGACGGCCAACCGGCGATGGAAGTTTCGTTGTCCATGATTCGGGGCGGAACGATTTCCGGACGGCTTCGCGACCCGAACGGCCAGCCGTTGCCGGGAATGCCGGTTTCGGCGTTCCAGATTACATATTCGAATGGACGACGGGTTCTGCAGCAGGTCAATTCCAAACCGGCCGATGATCGCGGGGAATATCGGGTGTTCTGGCTGCCGCCGGGCGAGTATTTCGTTGGCACAATTCCACGGCGGGCCGGCAACGTTCCAAACATCCAGGATATGTACGTCCAGACATTTTATCCCGGCGCCACCGACGCGCGCTCGGCTTCACTTGTGAACATTGCCGAAGGAAGCGACGTCGCTGGCATTGACATCGCGGTCCGCGGTGGCGCCCTCGCTAAGATTTCAGGGCGGGTCGTCACTTCGATCGTCCTTCCCAACGGGCAACCGGCGACGGGTTCATCGTTTTACCTGATGTCGCGTGATCCCGGTAACTTCAGCGACACCCTGGGATTGCTTTATCCCAACGCGGCCACCGACCGTACGAACGGCCACTTTGAGATTCGAGGAGTGCCGCCGGGCTCATACGATTTGATTGCCCCAATCTCGAATGCCACAGTCGGCACGCAGATCGGCCGGGCGCGGGTTGAGATAGGAAATGGCGACGTGGAAGACATTGTTCTCAACGTCAAGCCGGGCATTCCGCTCAAGGTTCGTCTGACGCTGGATACCGGCCCCGTGCCTTATACGATGGCCGCTCCCACCGGGCGGGGCAGAGGGATTGCCGAAGGACGCGGCGGTGTGATCTCTCCTGCAGTGCCGGCAGGCCCAGTACCCAGCCCCTCATATCGTGTCGAACTGCGATCTCTTGAGCCGTACCCGCCGCCGTTTGAGACTGCCGTCCGGAGCCCGACGTTCGAACCTCCCGGAGATTTTGTTTTTCACAACGTTCCGGAATCGCGTTTTTACGTCACTGTGGTTCCGATGCCACCAAATTCTTACATTGCAGATGTCCGCTCCGGTCCGAAATCGATTTTTGACGACGGCTTCGAAGTTGGCAGTCTGAGCGGAGATATCGAGGTCAGCGTCAGCTCCAAAGGCGCAAAGATTCAGGGCACCGTTCGAGATGCCTCGCAAAATGCCATCTCGTCGGCTCGCGTTGTTCTGGTGCCGGCAGCAAATCGACGGCAGAATCTGGCTCTGTACAAAACAGCGGTAACCGATGCCAAAGGCAACTTCACGATTATGGGGATTGCTCCCGGCGGCTACAGCGTCTACTCGTGGGAATCCGTCCCGGGTGATGCCTGGTTGAACAGAGAGTTCATGGCCCGGTTTGACAACCGCGGACAACCGGTCAGCGTTACGCAAGGCAAAACCATCAATGCGAATGTGACACTCATCCCAATCGCAAATTAAAAGTGCAGTCGATTTCCAGTCCCGCGAATTTGGGTTGTGTAAGAAATCCCTCTCCCAACGGGAGAGGGTGGCCGAAGGCCGGGTG
>JBGPBY010000566.1:0-4648 GCA_041481485.1 Terriglobia bacterium | reverse complement strand
GGTGAGGGGTACCACAAGTAACAATATTTACTTGCGGTACCCCTCACCCGGCCTTCGGCCGCCCTCTCCCGTTGGGAGAGGGATTTCTTGATAGACCGCCCCTGCAGTCGGAATCCAATTAACCGGATCATTCGGTGGCCGGAAAAGTGACTACGCTGCCCGGACCGGATAATGATCGACGATGTCGGTCATCGTGGGACTGGCCAGCTGCTTGAAGTCCAGGAAATCCATTCGGATCGTATCGCTGTGGGTGCCGGCGTTGAATTCGATGAAGTCGTTCTTCTCCAGACGCACATCACAGTAGACAGGTAATCCGAAAAGGCTCCCAAACGGCGGCATCGCGCCGACCTCGCAATCCGGAAACGCTCTTTTCAACTCGTCTTCAGTGGCGAGGCGAATATTTTCTGACCGTGTGATGAACTTCATGTGCTTGAGATCGAGCTTGCAGTCGGCGGGTATGACCACCATTCGCAGGAGGCCATCGGCATTCACAATCAGCGTCTTGATCATTTCACTTTCCGGAACTTGCACCGATTTCGCGGTCTGCCTTGCGGTAAATACCACAGGGTGTGTATGGTGCCGGTAAACAACTCCTCCGTAATCGAGAAACTCCTTCAGGGTTTTTGAGATGGACATTTTGTGCCTCCTCAAGATCAGCATAGGACTGAACCTTGTGGAAGGGCAAGTTCAGTCGTCAGCGCGTTGTTTCGGTTCCGGCGGAATATTCATCGGCGATGCGGCCGTCAAACAGCCGCAGTGTCTGGTCGGCATAACTGGCGTAGCGCGGATCGTGCGTGACCATGCAGATCGTGGCGCCTTCGCAATGCAGTTCGCGGAGCAGGTCCATCACGGCCTCGCCATTGTGGGAATCCAGATTTCCGGTCGGCTCGTCTGCGAGAAGGATCGACGGCTGGCCGGCCAGAGCACGTGCCACAGCCACACGCTGCTGCTGACCCCCTGAAAGTTGCGAAGGATAGTGTTTCATCCGGTGAATCATCTCCACTTTTTCAAGAGACCCGATGACGCGCGCACTGCGCTCAGTGGCCGTCATTCCGCGATATGTCAAGGGCAGCTCGATGTTTTCGTAGACTGTGAGATCGCCGATGAGATTAAAGGATTGAAAGATAAATCCGATCTCCCGGTTGCGTACGCGGGCACGATCCCGCGGGGTCAGTTCGTGTACGGGTCTTCCGTTCAGGATGTAGCTTCCTTCCGTGGGAGTCTCGAGCAGGCCAAGAATGGAGAGAAGTGTGGACTTGCCGCATCCGGATGGGCCGGCGATGGACAAGTAGTCGCCGCGCCGGATTTCCAAATTGATTCCGCACAACGCGCGAGTCTCGACTTCGTCGCTGACAAATACTTTTGTCACATTATCGAGCTGGATCACCGTGTCATTCATCATTGTGCTTCAGTCCATTCGCAGCGCTTCCGCAGGATCCACCCGCATGGCCCGCCGCGCGGGAATAAAGCACGCTGCCAGCGAGACGCCGGTCAGGAGGACGATGACGGCAGCGAAAGTCGGTGGATCCGTGGGCGTGACTCCCCATAACTGAGATTCGAGCAGACGTGTGAGAAGGAGAGACGCGAGAAGCCCGAACAATAATCCCATCGCGACCAGCCGGAGTACGCGCGCGCCAACCAGCCGGACGATGTCGCGCGCGCCTGCTCCCATCGCCATATGAATTCCGATTTCGCGGGTACGCTGTGATACCGACGAACTGATGACACCGTAGACGCCGACAGCTGCCAGAACTGTTGCCATCAACGCAAATACTCCGAGCGCCGAAACGTCATAGCGGCGCGTTCTCATCACGGAGCTGACAAATTCATCCATGGTTCGAATGTTCGCAACCGGATGATCGGGATCGATTTCCGCAACCGCCCGCCGCACCGCCGATGCGAGGCGCGAAGGATTCTGTTCGCTGCGTATAAAGAATGTCATCTGTCCAAATGCGCCGGTATTGAAACCTTCGTATTTCTCCGGCTGTTGAAGGTACAACGTGTAGGCGACAGCCTGTGAAGTTCCGTTCCGAATGTATTGGAGCGCAACGTCGCGCACAACGCCGATCACTTCGCGAGGCTGTTCCCCGAAGGCCGCATCGACCGTGAAGCGCTTTCCGATCGGGTCCTCGCCGGGCCAGAAGCGATTCGCCATGGTTTCATTGATCACGGCGACCCACGGGCTCGAACGTGTATCTCTCGTTTCGAAGTCTCGCCCGCGAAGCAATTGAGCTTTCATGGTTCCGAAAAAATTGTCTGTGACCAGAAAGTAGTACGCGTTCGCGGCCGCCCTTTCCGCAGGAGTTTCCGGAACGGTCTTTCCTTCAATGATCAGCGTCGCTAATGGCGGCACAATTCCATTGACAGGAGGTGCGGAGGAGCCGGCCACGGAATCCACGCCAGGCAATGCCTTCAACCTCTCATATACACGCTGCATACCCTGTGTGGGCGGCGTTATGGTCATTGCCGGCATTCCACGATAGCTCCCGTAATTCTGCACGTATTCCTGGACCGGAATCCGGTAGTCAAAAGTCAGCATTCCGGCCGGTTGGAAACCGCGATCGTCGAAAATCAAACGAACGAAACTATTAAGAAGGAGGCCCGAGGAAATCAAAAGCACCAATGCCAGACCCACCTGCGTTGAAACGAGGATGCCCGACAATCGTCCCCTTCGGCGATGGGCTGTTGCCTGCCTCGGGTCCGTTCCTGACGAGAAAGCCACAAGCGCGGGAATCAATCCGAAAATCAGACTCGATGCGATAGAAAGCACCAGAACAAGACCGAGTACTCCGCTCTCCCCCGCGATGCCGGAAATCGAAATGCCGCCAGGCGGAGGCCGCAGGCTTTCAAGACTTCTTACTCCCCACCAGGCGACGAATATTCCCAGCGCGCCTCCGGTCAGCGAAAGCAGCAAGCTCTCTGTCATGAATTGCCGGACAATGCGGCTGCGGCTTGCTCCCATGATCAGGCGCACTGTCACCTCAGGTTGCCGGGCCGGCAAGCGCGCGAGCAGAAGCGTGGAAACATTGGCGCAGGCAATCAGGAGAACCAGAATCACGGCGCCTTCGAGAGTCAGAAGCGGTTGTGCGATCCAGCCGAACCAGGAATTGCGCAGCTGCACAAGCCGGGCGTGCCACTCTATGTGCTGACCTGGTAAACCGCGCTCGGTCTCGGCCAGTATGCTGTCCACGTCGGATTCCGCCTGCTCCAGCGTGCTCCCCGGTTTGAGCCGCCCCGCAACCGTGAACAGCCGGGCAGAGGCCTGCATTTGAAATGGAGTAAACGTCAGTGGAACCCAGAAATCCGCTTCCCCATTCGGGTAATGAAATCCGGGAGGCATGACGCCAATCACTTCCAGATTTCGGCCATTCAGACGAATCTGCTTACCGACAATGCCGGAATCGCCTGCAAAGCGGCGCCGCCAGAGACGATCGCTGATGATAATCACGGGAGCGGACTTGCCGATCTGCGCTTCGTCATTTCGGAAGACCCGGCCGAACTGCGGCGGAACCTTCAATGTATCGAACAGCGACGGCGTGGCGGCCTGTCCGGCGATACGCTCGGCAACGGCACTGATGTCGTCTCCGCCAAGATCCTGCTGGCTGGAAAGGGATGCTCCCATCGCTTCGAATGTGCGATTGTGCTCGTTCCATGCAATGTAATCGGGAACAGACGCCTGACTGTTCTGCAAAGGATTTGCGGCCGGATTGGTTCGAATGAGAACCAGCCGCTCGGCATCGGGCACCGGCAATTCTCCGAAAACCAGTGCGGCGCCCACATTGAGGATCGCCGCGTTCGCTCCGATACCGAGCGCCAGAGACACTGCCGCGATCGCTGTGAACCCGGGATGCTTGCGCATCATGCGAACGCCGTAGCGAACGTCCTGACAAAACTCGTAATACCAGGATACGCGTCGCTCATCGCGGCATTCTTCTTTGAACACAGCGAGATTGCCAAGCGCCCGCCGCGCAGCAACGCGGGCCTGCACCGGGTTCATTCCGGCTTCAAGGTTTTCCCTTTCGAGCTGTTCGAGATGAAACCGGAGCTCCTGATCCAGCTGGTCATCCAGGCGTTCCCTTTGAAACAGAGATCGCAGGCGCTGCCTTACGATGTGAATGAAACGAGCGGCCATGTTCTTTCAGGATTACGCGCGCCTGAGAAGAAGTCCCACGGCGGAGGAAAGCCGCCGCCAGATTTCCAATTCCAGTTCCAATTGTTTTTTGCCTTCGCGCGTCAGGGCATAGAACTTTGCGTTGCGGCCCAGTTCCGAGTCTTTCCAGTCTGCAGTGATCCACCCCTGATTCTCCAGCCGATGAAGTGCGGGATACAACGAACCCTGCTGAACGGAAAGAACCTCATCAGATAACGATTGAATGCGCTTGGCGATTCCCCAGCCATGTAGCGGCTCACGAGCCAGAGACTTCAGTATCAGAAGATCCAGAGTCCCCTGCAGCAGATCTGACGGTTTCGGCATTGATGATTACTCCTAACAAATCTGAATTGCCTCGCAACTGTAGGCGCGGTCTATGACCGCGCGCTATCCATAGGACGGCAGATTGCGCGCGGTGAATGAATGCGATTCCGAATGTAGGGGCGGGGGATGTACCCCCCCAAAAAGGGGGAGTTGCGACCACTAAAATTTGGGCGG
>JBGPBY010000565.1:0-4660 GCA_041481485.1 Terriglobia bacterium | reverse complement strand
GCGCCTTACGGCGCTTTTCTGATTTCAGGGTATCGAGACCACCGGCTCACGCCGGTGGCTAATAAGCTGCCGCCGCTAACGCGGCTCAAAATAGAATGCGATTCTTTCACAGCTTCTATGACCGCGCACAGTTTTTCAGATTGGGATTCCTCGTATGGGGTATTGATGTGAAGGAATGCGAATCGAGTTGTACTTGATCGCCTGTCCTTACCTTGATAGACCGCGCCTACAGTGGGCTGGAATTCCGCCGTCCGCTGTCGATGATCGACGCTGAGGTAATTTCCTTCAATGTGCGGGCGCCGCATCCCACCATGGCAAGCCTCAGTTCATTGTTCAGAATGTCGATGACGCGCTCGACTCCGGGCTGACCGTAGGCCGATAACCCCCAGATGTAGGGCCTTCCGATTCCCACAGCAGTTGCCCCCAGAGCCAGCGCTTTGTAAACGTCGGTACCACGGCGCGCACCGCCATCGACGAGCACGGGAATCCGTCCTCGTACGGCCTGAACTACTTCGGCAACGCATTCGATGGTGCCCCGTCCCGTTTCCGTGGCGCGGCCTCCGTGATTGGACACAATGATTCCGTCTGCGCCGTGTTCCAGCGCGAGCGCCGCGTCTTCGCGGGTCTCAAGTCCCTTGATGACGACTTTCATTTTCGTGACGTCCTTCAGGCGCTTGATGAAGTCCCAGGTCAGCGAAGGCGACGTGAGTCCCAATCCCTGCGTGTTGATCCCCGCGAACATGGGCTTATCGCCGCTCACGCCGCCTCCAACGCGGGGATTGGCAAGGTTGCCGGTCGCATCCGAGTGACAGTTTCCGCAGACTCTGGTGTCTGCGCGTTGAAATCGCATCATCGTCGCCGTGTTTCTTCCGGATGGAAGATCCACCGTAACGGCCGCCGCCGTGCAGCCTGCGGCTTCAGCCCTCTTTACGAGTTTCGTCGTGACTTCGAAGTTATCCGTCGTGTAAAGCTGATACCAGATTGGACCGCCGCGCGCCTTAATCACGTCTTCTACGGCGTCGGAAGTCTGCGTGGAAAGAATCTGGAGATTTCCTTTTGCCTTTGCTGCACGCGCCGCTCCGGATTCGCCGTCGGGATGAAACGCCTTCTGGCTTCCGACCGGGCAGAGGATGATGGGTGAATTGAATTTCGTTCCAAAGAGATCCAGCGACATATCCATCTTGCTCACGTCTACGAACCGCCGGGTGCGCAACTGGTATCGGGAGAATCCGTCACGATTCGCCTGGAGGGTGGCTTCGCCATCCACGCCCGTAGCCATATAGCCCCAGTGCGCGGGCGGGAGCGTCTTTTTGGCAACCGCCTCGAAATCGAAAACATCGAGCGCGTCTGCGGCTTTGTCGATTTGTCCCGGCAACAGACTCTGGGCAATGGCGGGCATGGCTGCAATCAAAGGACTCCCTGCAAGAAACTTCAAAAATGCGCGACGATTCTCCATGACGTACTCCTTGACCGGGGATATTACACCCACCCCAAATGACATTGAACATTGAACATTGAACATTTCTTCGGGAAATGTTCAATGTTCAATGTTCAATGTTCAATGTTCAATGTCATTTGGGGTGCGACATGGCAATGACGAAACGCACTCCCGATCGGGTTTCCGAATGCGTGCCGCTCTGATCTATACTGCGCGCGTCATGAAGACAACCCGGTGGATCGCGCTCTGCATTTGTTTCGTTACAGGTTTGGCTTTGAGTCAGACCAGCGAGGAACTGATCAATCGCGGCAGGACCACCGATAACGTCCTGACGCACAGCATGGGCTACGATCGAAAAAGCTACAGCCCGCTGAAGGAAATCAACAAATCCAATGTGAGCCGGCTGGTTCCCGTTTGGAACAGCAGCGTGATGAACGAATCCGGTGAACTTGCTGCGCCCGCGGTTTATAACGGCGTGATGTACGTCATCAATGGCCGATGGACGTTCGCTCTTGATGTGGAAACCGGACGGCAACTCTGGCGCACGCCGGTACAAATCGAGCCTTCCGCCACTCGAGCGCCCATCAACAGAGGGGGACCGGCGCTTTATAACGGCAAGCTGTTTCGCGTCACGATCGACAATCATCTGGTGGCGCTGGACATGAAAACAGGCAAGGAACTCTGGAACCAGAAATTCGCGGAAGCGAAAGACGGCTACTACTCCACAAGTGCACCGATCGTTGTCAACGGCGTCCTGATTTCGGGCGTTGCCGGTGGTGAGTCCACGACTCGGGGATTTCTGGACGGCTGGGATCCCGATACGGGAAAGAAGTTGTGGCGGCGATATACCATACCCGCGCCAGGTGAACCCGGCAGCGAAACGTGGCCAAAAAACAGCGATGCCTGGAAATATGGCGGCGGACCGACATGGCGCTCCGGCTCATACGATCCTGAACTCGATCTTGTTTACTGGGGCACCGGAAATGCCGAACCCTACGACCCTCGTCCGAGAGAGGCGAAGGACAGCCTGTTCACTTCCAGTGTGCTCGCCATCCGCCCGAAGACCGGCGAAGTCGTCTGCTACTTTCAATACACTCCGAACGACGTCTGGGACGTGGACGCGACAGATGAGAACGTTCTCGCCGATATCGCGATCGGCGGGCAGATGCGCAAAGTCATGATCCAGGCCAACAAAAATGGCTTCATGTACGTGCTCGATCGGACCAACTGCAAACTGATCGCGGCGCACCCCTACGTGAAGGTCAATTGGGCCACGCATGTCGATCTCGCTACAGGCCGGCCCGTGTTGACCGACATGTACAAAAAGTTTCTGGACGGGCAGGAAGTCGAGATCTGGCCTTCGCGCGGCACCAATGCCGTGCCCATTGCGTTCAATCCAGCGACGGGTCTGATTTATGCGACGACATGGGAAGTGTCTCGAATTCAAAAACTCTCTCCGCCTCAACCGCAGGTACTCGGCCAGACATCGACAGGCGTGGACGCACGATTTCCAGTCGTCAAACCCGGCGAAGTTGTCGGGCATTTTCTGGCGATCAATCCCATAACCGGAGAGAAGAAGTGGGAGATTCCCGTCACGGATCTGCCGATCTCCGCGGGAATGCTTGCCACTGCCGGCGGGTTGCTGTTCACCGGAAAATTGAATGGGGAGTTTCTTGCGCTCGATCAGGACACCGGCAAAACGTTGTGGCAAATGAAGACCGGATCCAGCATCAATGCAACGGCCATCACGTACACGCACAAGGGAAGGCAGTATGTGTCGGTGGCGTCCGGACTCGGCGGCGTTCTCGCCAACCGGTACGCGCTGGACAAAGTTCCGGCTGGCGGGTCCATCTGGAACTTTGTTCTGCAACAAAAATAAATCGGTTCCTAGCCCGGGCTATGGCTTGAGCGATGCCAGATAAGCGGAAATCGAAACGAGATCTTCTTCATTCAATTTCGCCACCACGGGTTTCATCAACGGAGTCCACACGCCGTTGCGAGCGCCATGCTGCATGTCCCACAACTGGCGCGCCATCTGGCTGGGCGACCGGCCGGCGATGCTGGGCACTGGGCCGAGGCCTTTGAGATCCGAACCATGGCAGATGTTGCATGCGGTTGTCTTGCCGCCTCCGGTAGTCACCAGTGATTCGCCTTTTTTGAGGCTTCCCACCGGAGCGTAGGCAACGAACCCCGAAGCATCATCACGCAGTTCCGTGCGCTCGAGGTTTTCCGGCACTTCAATAATCCGGTTGCCGATTGGTTCCTTCATCCCATCTTCAAGTGGGATAAACATGCCTCCGGCAATTCGTGTCGTTGGAACGGTGGCGGTTTCAACCACACGGATCCAGGGTTTCAGCTGCAGTTTTGAAAAGTATTCCGCGGCAGACTGAACTTCGGCATCCGTTGCCGCTTTGGCGATATTGACCATGAGGTTCTGTGGTCCCAGGCGCGACTCGGAGCTCTTCCGCACACCGTTTTTGAAATCCGCCATCTGCTGCGCGATGTACTGGGCGGGTAAGCCCGCAACGCTGGAATTTTCCGGGCGGCCCTGGCCGTTGGGCAGATGACAATAGCCACAGGCATTCACACTCGTTCTGCGTCCGTGGCTGACGATATCCGGCATCGCCGGATGTCCATCGGGATGCCAGTCGGGAACATTGTAGCTGTCGCGCACCTGAGCCTGGGTAAAGGTGACGCTGGATCCCGGCACACTCTTCGGGCCGTTGTCCGGCGCCGCTGCAGCTGCGCCTCCACCTCCCGCACCACGAGGTGCGGCCGGTGCAACAGGGAATGCCCAGAGCGGCGGTGTGGGTTGTGCGCCGGCGGCCGGCCCGCTGGTTTGCTGCCTGGCGCCGAGAATTGCGGTTGTAACGACAATTGAAACGATCCCGATAATCACGAGTGCGAGCGTCTTTTTCATAAGGCATGAGTAATACATCAGTTCTCCATCCGGAGTCCAGGTTTCGGTCGCACGGACCAGCACCGTTCCCAGCCGCGTTAGCGGCGGCAGTCTCTTAGCCACCGGCGTCAGCCGGTGGAATATCAAACCACGAAAAACAAAGTGCCATCGGCACGACAGATCCAGTAACTCCGATGCCCTTTTCGATTGTTCTTTGGTGAGCAACTATTCCCGAATCTGGCCTGCCTTACAGAGGCTTCAACATTCCGGAATAATTTTTTATTGATCTGTCGTGCCGATGGCACTTTGTTTTTCGTGGTTTG
>JBGPBY010000564.1:0-4676 GCA_041481485.1 Terriglobia bacterium | reverse complement strand
GATAAGGCTCTTATGCGACGTCGATTCCTCCCCCAGAATCCGCAAAATGACCTGTGAAGGGTCCGAAAAAAAATGGCGCGCACCGAACGCTCCTTACTTGAAATTCCTATCCTTAAACAGGAAGAATCCCAATCTTATCCGCTCTGAGCCCGTCCAGCGTGTTTTCGACGCTTCCCACATAGTGTGTGATACGCGACACTGCGTCTCAAACCTCTCAAGATTGCTGCTTGTTCCGCCTATACTTCTCCGCCCTTACGAAGTTCGCGGTCAACTGGTGACTGTAGGCGAAGGAAGCCGCCAGTCGTTGCAACCCACTGCCATTCCGTCGACGGGGCCTGTCTACGCACAGTGTCGGCGGTAACCGTCACGCGACCAAAATGTGAGAATCATTTTCTTCGTCGCTGCTTGCATGCTCATGGCTCTTACTAGATTGCTTTTACAACCACATCGACTCCAGACAAATCTCCTTTCTCATTGATGCTTGTTTGTTGGGAAGTTCAGGTGGCGTGGCACCGGAGTCAAAAGACTGCGTGATATCATTGGGAGGTCAGAACGATATGAGCACTGTGAACTTAAATCTGGACGAAGATCTTGTTGGAATTCTCGGTGAGCTACAGCAGCCGATCGACAAGGCCGCGCTTGAACTTATCGTTTTGGAGCTCTATCGAATGGGGAAACTCTCAAGCGGACGGGGTGCAACTGCACTGGGAATGTCCCGGCTGGATTTCATTCAGCATGCTTCGGACCTCGGTATCTCCTACCTTCGGCTTTCACCAGACGATCTCGATGCGGACATAGAAGTTGGTCGATCCTTGTAGATGCCAATCGTCAGCAACTCCAGTCCACTAATCGCTTTGGAACAAATTGGGAGCCTGGACTTGCTGCAGTCGCTGTTCGGAGACATTTTCATTCCGGACGGCGTATCCGCCGAAATCTCGAACACGGTTCTACCGCGGTCGTGGATTCGACAACAGTCTCTCCTGCAGCCGCTGCTTCCTGAAGTACAGGTCGCAGCGCTTGGACCTGGTGAGCGCGAAGCAATTTGCCTCGCTATCGAAATGCGCGCTTCAGCAATCATCCTCGATGACGAACCTGCAAGAAAAACTGCTAACCAACTCAACCTGCGCGTAATCGGCACGGCGGGCATTCTCATTCTCGCCAAGGAACATCAACTGATCGATTCCGTCAGGCCATGCCTGGACGCTCTGATCGAGCATCGATTCTTCCTTTCGCGCGCACTCTATGAACTGATCTTGAGTCGAGCCGGTGAAACGAAAAAAACTGAGTAGTAGTCGAGAGAGAAATAGCTGAAGGATCTCGACTTAAGCATGGCTGCGGAACGGCGTCCGAACGCCGAGAAAACGCCGTCAGAACGTCACAGCACAGCCGAAAGTGGGGTAATTGAACCGGTCCGCGCTTCAATGACGCTCATGTCTCGAAACGACCGAATGAATTCTGATGCGAGGCCGACATAAACAGCAGCTCTCGTTTTGCCGAAGCAGTCGAGGAGGAACGAGGCGAGCTTTGGATCTGGAACGATGTAAAGAAATCGATGGATCTGTCCTTCATGTTCCAGCTGCTCGCGGATGCGGGCGTAGTCCTTCATCTTCTTTGCCGTGCGTTCATACTCGAGTGCGAATGAAACGGAACGCTGCTCCAGTCCGACAGTGACGACTGCGTCGTAGTCTTTTGCATATCCGGACGCTGTCAATTCATTCCTGGCGCGAATCGTCATTTCCGATTCCCACCCTTCCAGTAAGAAGTATAGGCGGAACAAGCAGTCTTGAGAGGTTTGAGACGCAATGTCGCGTATCACACACTATGTGGGAAGCGTCGAAAACACGCTGGACGGCCTCAACGCTCTGCGTTATGTTTCGGGCACGTATAGCTGTAATGGATGTCGTGTTCCTCTCGCAGCTTCTCGTGAAAATGCCGGACGTTGAAATCCGAATACCGTTCTCGATACAGCTCCAATACCTGTTCCAATTCCTTCACCGGCACGCGTTTCGGACTCGGGCATTTCTGACGGTGATCGTACAAACCTTCAAACCCCTCCCTCTCCCATCTCCGTCTCAGCCGTCGAATCGTGCGCGCACTCACCCCAAGTATCTCGGCCGCCTGCCACCACGTGATTTGCTTCGAGATGGCCCTCATGATCACTTCTTGCACTTTCATCGCTCGCTCCACGGCAACTTCCCGATACAGCCTCTCCACCACCTCACCTCCGGTGGTTTCAAAGCCTTCGGTCCGCTGCGGTCAAAAGCGGACAAATCACGTGCTAATTCATGCGGACAAGTGATGTGCTAACGACATCAGCCGGTATAACGTTCGAGGCTTGCCTATTTTTCTGTTATCCTCGGAATCCGATCATGGCATTGACGACAGGCACGGTGCTCGCCCCCTACACGGTGTTGGGACAAATCGGGGCGGGCGGCATGGGCGAAGTCTATAAGGCGCGCGACACGCGCCTGAACCGCGATGTCGCCCTTAAACTGCTGCGCGGCCATCTGTCGATGAGCGCCGAACTGCGCGAGCGTTTTCAGCGCGAAGCCGAGACCCTCGCCAATCTTCAGCACCCTAACATTTGTGTGCTTCACGACATTGGCGAACACGACGGCGCCAGTTACCTCGTGATGGAGTATCTGGTGGGCGAGACGCTCGCCGAGAGTTTGAGAAAGGGACCGCTGCCTCTGGATCAGGCGCTGCACTACGCCATCCAGATTTCCGACGCGCTCGACAAGGCTCACCGCAAAGGTTTCACGCATCGCGATATCAAACCCGCGAACATCATGCTGACGAAGGAGGGCGCGAAACTTCTCGACTTCGGTTTGGCCAAACTGAAACAGCAAGCCGCGGAGCCGATCCAATTGTCGTCGGACGCGCCGACGTCCCCGGGCAGTCCGACGCTGGAAGGCACGATCCTCGGCACGCTGCATTACATGGCGCCCGAACAAGTCGAGGGGCGAGTGGAAGACGTCGACGCCCGCACGGACATCTTCAGCTTCGGCGCAACCCTGTATGAGATGTTGGCCGGGAAGAGAGCGTTTGAGGGCCAATCGCAAGCCAGCGTGATCGCTAAAATTCTCGAGCACGATCCCCCGGCGGTCTCCGCGACCCAGGTTCAGAGCCAACCTTCCGGAAAGTTATCTCCGCCCGCCCTCGACCGTGTCGTGAAGCGCTGTCTGGAGAAGGACCCCGAAGATCGCTGGCAAAGCGCGCGGGACCTGTGTCAGGAATTGCGGTGGATCAAAGAGGGCGCCCAGCCGGCCGCCTTATCGCAGACGGAAACAAAGACGGCCGTGAAGCGGTGGAAGCGCTGTCTGGTATGGAGTGTGGCCGCCGCGTTCGGGATCTGGATTGCGACGGCGATAGGCGTTTGGATCATCCGGACTCCGGCGCCGGCGCCCGCGCCGCCCGTCAGCCGGCTGACGATCACTCTGCCGGCGGGGCAGCATCTGGCGGCGCTGGATCAGCCGGCCATCGCCATTTCACCGGACGGGAAGAACGTGGTTTATGTCGCGATCGAAGGCGGAAGGCAGCAACTCTTTCTGCGCCCGCTCGGTAGCTTGGAATCCAAACCCATCTCGGGGACCGAAGGCGCAACCGGGCCCTTCTTTTCGCCAGACAGCCAATGGATCGCGTTTTTCGCAGGGGGACTGAAGAAAGTCAGCGTGACCGGCGGAGAAGTCTTCACTCTCGCCGGCGCGACCAACCCCGGAGGAGGCAGTTGGAGCAGCCGGCAGACATTGGCTTTTCAGCCGACGAACACGGCTGCAGGTCTCTATCAAGTAGCTCAGGAAGGAGGCGCAGTTCAGCCGCTAACCAGAATTGGGAGTGGGGAGATCATTCACCGCTGGCCGGAATTCCTACCGGGCGGCAACGTGGTGCTGTTTGCCGGCTCGGCAACCGCCGTAGCCTGGAACAACGCGCAGATTGGCGTCCAACCCAGCGGGTCGGGTGGGCGGCAGAATCTGGTGCAAGGAACCAGCCCCCGATATTCGCCGACCGGCCATTTACTGTACGCACAGGGAGGAACGCTGCTGGCGGCGCCGTTCGACACACGGCGGTTGGCGATGACAGGAACCGCTGTCCCCACGATCGCCGGTCTGATGCAGTCCACCGCCACCGGAGCGGCCCAGTACAGCGTCTCGTCCACGGGGACCTTGGTTTATCTGGCGGGTGGGTTTGCCGCCAGCCAGAGCCAACTCGTCTGGGTAAGTCGCGCCCACGAAGAACAACCTCTCCCCGCTCCGTCTCGCACGTACGCGTTTCCGCGAATCGCACCCGATGGCCGCCGCCTGGCCGTCATGATAGCGGACCAGGACGTGCAGATTTGGGTCTATGACTTCCTTAGAGATCTCTTCACCCGGTTTACGTCTGAGGGAAATACCAACGGTGCACCCGTCTGGTCCCCCGATGGAATGCGGATCGCGTTTTATTCGAACCGGGCTGGGCCGCAGGCCCTGTTCTGGCAACCAGCCGACGGCAGCGGGGGCGCGCAACGTCTGACGACGAGCGATTTTCCGCATGCCGCGAGTTCCGTTTCTCCGGATGGGATGTTGGCGTTTATCGAAACTACGCCGGACACCGGCAGGGATATCTGGACCTTGAATCTGTCCGATCGGAAGGCGCAGCCGTTCTTGCACACTCCGCATGAAGAGACCGCGCCGACCTTC
>JBGPBY010000563.1:0-4719 GCA_041481485.1 Terriglobia bacterium | reverse complement strand
CCTCGCAATTGTGGGCGGTCATAGACCGCCCCTACAGTGGGGAATCGCGATTACAGCTATTGTGCCGACCTGAATACGTGTGCGGATTTATGAAACAGCCTACTTAGTACTGCAGCCGCGCGATTTATTTGACGGGAGCCGTGTTTCCTCCGGAAGGGGCCGGTATGGGACCGAGCAACTCGGCAATTCGATCTTTTTCCTGGGAGCCGACCAGACGGCCGGCTTCCTTTCCATTGCGAAACAGAATCAGTGTGGGAATTCCGCGCACTCCGTATTTCACCGCGACATTCGGATCGTCATCGACATTGAATTTCAGGATTTTCGCATTGTCGCCGTAGTCTTCGGCAACGGCGTCGAGTACCGGGGCCATCGCGCGGCAGGGACCGCACCACGGAGCCCAGAAGTCGACCAGAACGGGTTGCTGTGACTGAAATAGGATGTCTTCAAATTCACTTTCATTGACGTTTCGGACTTGGCGGCTCATTTTGGACCCTCCGATATATAGATATACATCTATATAACATCCAAGTCAATGGGAGGCCCACTGTAGGCGCGGTCTATGACCGCGTACAATCTCTCGTCTAACGATTCCCAATTCGAGGAATCCCAGTCTGAAAAACTGTGCGCGGTCATAGACCGCGCCTACAGTGGACCGCAGATTTCAAATTAAGCCATTACCGGGAGCGAACTTGTAGGCGCGGTCCGTGAAACTGGAAAATTGCGGCTGCGCGCCCTAGACTGAAAAGAAGGAGAAATTCCATGCGGATTCCCGGAGTGCTCGTGGCCATTCTGTTATCCCCGGGAGTCATGTCGCCTCAAGATGTTCCTTTTACGCTTCGCGTCGACGTACCACTGGTTCCGGTCGACTTCACTGTAACGGATTCCCAGGGCCAGTCCGTCACGGATCTCACCCGAAATGAGTTCACGGTTTTTGACAATGGCGAGCTGCGGCAGGTACAAGCGTTTGCACCGGTAGACACGCCTTTCAATATTGTCCTCATGCTGGATTGCAGCGATAGCACGCATGATCGGATGGGCATGCTGGTTTCCGCCATGACGCGATTCACCGATCAGCTTCGCAGTCAGGATCGGTCTCTCCTTGCGGTATTCGGGACGGAAGTGCACACGATAATGGACTGGAATGCCGACAAGCGGATATCCATCGATGTTCCCGATTCTCCGATTTGTCACGGTACCAACTTTTACGACGCACTGGATTGGTCGGAAAGAAAACTGGAGGGCGTCACCGGCCGCCGCGGAATCATTGTTTTTTCCGATGGCCAGGACTCGAAAGTCGCAAGGAAGGAAAGCGAGATTGACGGGGTGCGGGTGCGCCGCATCACGCCTCCATTGGAAGATCGTGATTTCATCAGAACATTAAGGACAGTGCGCCATGGTAGAGCGTCGCTCTATTTCGTTGCTGTCGATACCGATCTGAATCCAGGGCCGGATTATGCGGGGTCCATTCCGGATCTCCAGCAGGTCCGCGCGCGGATGGAACTGCTGGCCAGCGCGTCCGGGGGACGAATCGTTTTTCCAAACAAGACAGCGGAAGTGGTTCCCCTGTTCCTTCAGATTGGCCGTGATTTGGGCACTTCCTACAGCCTCGCGTTTGCACCGTCAAAATCGAAGGACTCGAAGCCGCATCACATAGAAATTCGCGCGAGGAATCCGGAGTACGTCATCCACCAGTCGCGCGAAACGTACACCAACAACTGACTCGCGCCAACTCTTCTCACAATTCCGGCAAATCCCAAGCGATAATTCCAGTTGTGATTCTTGCTATTCCAGACCGCCGGCAATCGCGTGCATAAAACCACCGGGCGCTGGAAGCTCGGATTCATCCTGGCATTGTTCACGGCATCGCTTTGGGGTGTTCTGCCTATCGCCCTCAAAATTGTCCTGCAGGCACTGGATCCGTACACCGTCACCTGGTATCGATTTGCGATATCCGGCCTGGTTTTGGCGGCAATTCTTGGAGCGGCCGGCGAGCTCCCAAAAATCAGGACGCTTGGACGTACGATCTGGCTGTTGCTCGGAGTTGCATTTGCCGGACTGACTGGCAACTACGTTCTCTATATCGTCGCTCTTGTTCATACCTCACCCACAGTCACGCAAACGGTTGCTCAGCTTGGCCCGATGCTCTTGCTGTTCGGAGGAATGGCGATATTTCACGAGCGGTTTTCTGCCGTTCAGTGGATTGGCTTCGCAATTCTCGTGGTGGGTTTGGGGCTCTTTTTCCACAATCGTGTGGCCGAACTGAGCCATATCTCTGGGGATTTGGGATTCGGATTCGCGCTTCTGGTGATTGCGGCAGTCATCTGGGCTGCCTACGGACTGGCGCAGAAGCGGCTTCTGCGCTGGCTTCAGCCTTCACAGATTCTGCTGGTTATTTACATTGGAGCAACTGTCGTTCTGCTTCCCGCGACTGCGCTTGGTGAGGTGCGGCATGCCAATGCACTGCAGATATCCATGCTCTGCTTTTGTTGCCTGAACACGCTCTTTGCGTATGGCGCATTTGCAGAAGGACTCAAACACTGGGAAGTATCCCGCTTCGGAGCCGTACTGGCCACTGCACCATTGTTCACAATCGCGGCCATGTGGATCGTGTCGCGCTTTGCGCCGAATACGGTTGCACCTGAAAGGCTGGATGCTCTCAGTACTCTCGGAACCGTACTGGTGGTGGCCGGGTCCATCACCTGCGCTATTGCGCGAAGGCAGCCTATCCCAAAGATGACAATTGAACAGTGAACATTGAACAACGAACATTTCCCGAGAAAATGTTCATTGTTCAATGTTCACTGTTCAATTGTCATCTCTGGGACAGGGAGCATACAGCAGGGAAGTCCGTTGCTGGACCGAGGGAGTCGATGGCGAAGCAATAATCATAATCAATAATCAATTTTCAACCGGTTGAGAATTGATTATTGATTATTGCTTATTAATTATTGCCCTACCTGTAGAGCTTTCGCAACTCCGCGGCAATCCCGGAAGGTAGAACCGTTTCGTTTGCAATTCGATCGAGGAATGAAGAATCATCCACGACCGTCAGCGGGTCGAGCAGCTTCGGCGTCAGCTGGGCCACACTTTTTGGGAAATTTGGCCGCAACGCAAATCCCGTTAACGCGCCGCCAAACGGCAATCGCGGCCGCATCGTCATCCCGTTGTCTTCAAGTTCGTCGAGCGCGAGAAACCACTGTGGCTTTTCATTCTTCAACTCGGCGCGGCTTACAGACACGCTGGCGTGCGCGGCCCGTTGAGCGTCCGCCGCAAGCTGGGGGAAATTCGAAAGTGCCACCGACAGGCTCGCCGCCGCGTCGGCCAGGGATTTCTTGCCGACATCGGGATCGGCGGTTTCCTGAGCAAGGTTCAGAATTCTCTGAGAATTGCCAATCATGAGGGACTCGCCTTTGAGTTGAAAATCCTTCATCAGGGCGGGAGTGGCAACCCGCGGCACGCCATTGATAACGATCAGCTGAATTGAAGTTTCATTACTCTTCAGCAAGGCTTCATACGGTTCGCCGGCTTTCGAATCGATGACAAAGAGATCGGCCTTCTTGCCCGGCTCGAGCGATCCTGCGAATTTTTGCCATTTTAGAACTGCTGCGGCGTTTCGAGTGGCCAAGGCGACGATATCGCGTGCGGACCAACCCAATCCCTGGCGTTGCGATTCAATATGTGCGACTTTGAGTTCGCCGAGCAGATTTTTGCTGCCCGAGGGCGCCCAATCCGAACCAATGGCGACCTTCACTCCCGCCGCAGTTGCAGCGCCAACGTCGGCAGTCTTGCCGTAGAGTAGAAGGTTGCTGAGCGGAGACCAAACCATCGATGCTCCATGGCCGGCCATCACATCGAAATCGACACGTTTGAGTGCGACGCAGTGAATTCCTGCGAGCGATTTCTCGATGGCCCACGAGTCGCCGCCCAAATGGAGCGCTTCGAAGTGCTGGCGAGCGGCGATGTTTGTCACTTCACTCAGGTGAAGCAGCAGACATTGGGTCTTCTTCAGCCGGGCAAGAAAGCTGGCAGCGTCGGGTGCATCCACATCGGCGATGCGCGCCAGCGCATCCGGCAAATCGGGATCCGCGGTATTCTCCACGTTGCGTACCAGGCCGCGATAAAATCTCCGCGAACCCGCATTGCTGAACAACGCAATTCCCTGCGACGTTGTGGTTCCACCCAGAAGCGCCTTCACCTCGACATAGCGAACGACCGCGGGCATCAGTTCTGCAGAAGAGCCGAGAACACGCATCGGGCCGGTGATGAGCGAGCCATATTCCTTTGCATTTCCCCACTGATCACGGTTTCCGTATTGCTTCGGCACCTTCCACAACTGAAGGACGTTGTATGGCAAATGATTGTGAAGTTCGATGAGTCCCGGAAAGATGGTTCCACGCGTGGCTATAACGTCAGCATTTGCGAAGTCGGCCGGAGGCGGCGCCGTTGCAGGCAGTATGGCCGCGATGGATCCGTTTTTCAGGTACAGCCTTCCATCGTTGATCACTTGATTCGCGTCGTTCATCGTGACGATGCGTCCGCCAAGGACAAGTTTTGCGGGCGTCGCGGGATCGATCGGAGGTTTGGGGCTCACGGATTCACATCCTTCAGCATTTCGCAAACATGGTCACATATTTTTGTTCTCTCAACGGGCCTTTTGTCGATAGCCTCCCAGCCGCGTTAGCGGCGGCAGGTCCCTTAGCCACCGGCGTAAGCCGGTGG
>JBGPBY010000562.1:0-4727 GCA_041481485.1 Terriglobia bacterium | reverse complement strand
TTCTGCATCCACCGAGGGTCCACCGGCGCCTCCTCCACGGCCTCCGCGCCCACCTCCCAGGATGCCTCCAAATCCGATGCGCATCACATCGCGTTCCGCCGTAATGGTGCTGAGGCTCGGACCGATCAGCGACGCCTGAGCGCCATTGATTTGGGCCTCCAGTGTGAGCGTGTAGTCATAGGCCGTATCCGCGCCGGCGCCGCAAAGCGGGTGTCGCTGTGGGAAGCTCATGGGACCACCGGTGGCCGTCGTACTTGTCGTTGCTCCGACAAGTTCGGCCAATTCAATAGCGAGTTTCACGCCTTGAGGCGATCGCAATCGGCCGACAGCAATACGCGGATTTTGGGCGTTGACCAGACCGGTTGCAATCGCCTTTGCCTGAGTGGCGTCGACGGTGGGATACACCGGAGGCTTATACGTTGGAATCTCAATATTGCCCGCTTCCATTTTTTGCAATCGTGAATTCATCACCACCATCACGGGACCCTGCGGCGGTGTGACGGCTTCGTTATATGCCCGCTGCAGCGCTGTCAACGCTTCGGGCAGCGATGTGGGCTGTGCGTCCCATTTCGTGAAACTGCGGACCATTCCGGCAAGATCGACCGCGTTGTGCTGTGCGACCGGACCATCATTGTCGAGACCCGCGATCATGAGCACCGGAACACGCCCGTGATAGGCCTGATAGATGGCCATTGCCGCATGCTGAATGCCAATGGTGCCATGCAGGACTGCGAGCATCGGCTTACCTTCCGCCTTTCCATAGCCGTGTGCCATGGTGACGGAGGACTCTTCGTGCAGGGCCGTTATCCACTCCGGAGTCTTGTTTGGCACCGGACCATAATTGATGAACGACTCCTGCAGGCCTTCAAAACTGGACCCCGGATTCGCCGCCGCGTATTCCACCCCAAGATCGCGAATCACCTGCACCATCAGGTCGGAGCCCGCACGGGTTATGGCGCGCGCTCCGGCAACGGCAGGCGGCCGGGCGGTTCCGGCATCTCGCGAAAGTTGATCCGGAGTCGGCGCGGGTACGGCCACGTTTATGTTTCCACCGGCATCCGGTCTGCCATTGGCATTCCCGCGGCCGGCGCCACCCTGCGGCTGTTGCGCTTCGATTGCAGGAACACCTGCCAGTGCCGCTGCCCCCGCGGCTGCCCCGGCCGCAGCGCCTTTCAGAAAGCCACGCCGATTGACAGAATCTTTTTTGGATTTAGCCATTTTATTTTGATCCTCCCGCTGTCACTAAGCCCCTCTTTTGGGCCCAAGCTTAGGACAGCCTCGTGCGGCTGTCAAAGAAACTTACCTTAATGAGAATTGCTGGCAATTCCTTCCAGCAGGTTCACAGTTCACGGCTGGTTGATGCGCCTCTTTTTTGCGTTCCATGATATACAACCACGCTCGTGTCTACCCTGGAGAAACAGAGCACCGCGGTTGTAGCTGCCGCCACGATCGGGCTGATCATGAGTATTGCCATCGCGGCAATCGCAATACTGGGATCGCTCGCTCTAATCTTGGGGCCGGGAGTGCGGGGACAACCTCCGCGATTTCCTGTCCTGATCGCGGGTCTAGTGATGTCCTTGTGCCTGCTTGCTGTTGCCGCATTTGGAATCGTCGCCTCAATCGGACTGCTGCGGAACCGCAACTGGAGCCGCATTGCCGCAATTGTAATTGCGGCGCTGATGGTGTTTTTTTCCGTAGTCAGTCAGATCGCAATTATTTTGCGCTTCAATGGATCCTCTATCGGACGCGCAACCCTTCTGATCGTCAGCCTGGCCACCCTTGCTCTTGGACTCTGGTGGCTCGTCCTCTTTACACGAAAGCATGTGATTCAGCAATTTTCTGACAACCGCATTGTGCCGGAATCCGAAACGGGTTTCACATGGTCAACGAATGACACTGGCGTTCTGCCGGATTCTTCACCAATGGCGTCTATCGAGACCGCAGCGGAACCGTTCGCATTGTTGCGGGCGCGCGGTGTCTTCCTGCGAATGCTGCTGGCGCTGTTAGCCACGATTGGGATACTGATCGTGATCTATATCGCGGGCCGAATTGCGTTAGGACCGGCGTTTAATTTCCGGTCTCCACTGCTTGAGCCTCTTATCGCAGTATTTCTCTACGGAATTGCATTCCTGTTCATCGTCAGGATGATGCACCGTGTCAAACTGGGCACGAATGAGATTCTCGGAAGGCAAATGGTCTGGGCACACGTCCGCCGTTATTGGGTCTTACCTCTCTTTCTTGTTGCCATATCCGCAACCTCGTATTCTGCCGTTTTCGTTCCTCTCTCCTTTGCGGCGCCTCGCTTCATCGACTGGTACATTGTGCATTCCAACTCTCCGGAATTATTCTGGTTCACTGGATTTGGTTATCCCGTGGCTAACGTGCTCATGATGCTTTCCGTTGTTGTTGTTGCACCAATAGTCGAGGAGTTTATCTTCCGCGGAGTTCTGTTGAATCGATGGGCGTACAAGTGGGGCATGCCACGCGCGATCCTGGTGTCTTCACTGATTTTCGGTTTTCTGCACAAGGAATTTCTTGGACACATTTTCTTCGGATATGTGATGTCTGTTCTTTATGTGGAAACCAAGTCGCTCTTTGTGCCGATGTTCATGCATGCGGCGAACAACGCGATTGCCTGGGCTGGGGGAGCCGCAGACGTGATATGGGGAACGAAAAGACAACTGACTCTGCCGTCATTTCAGTCGGAATGGCGTGTAAGCCTGGTGCTGGCTGCGGTCTTTATTCCGCTGGCCGTTTGGTTCATCCGCCGCCATTTCCCGAAATCGAGCTGGACCACTCCGTATGCGGAACTGAGGGGGAGATTCCGGGACGGAATCTCGGGCTATAGGCGCGGTCTATGACCGCGCGCAATTTGGAGGAATGCAGACCTCTCAATTGTGGGCGTTTTAACCGTGGGCAATCCGTCTCTGACATATCGCGCGCGGTCATAGACCGCGCCTACAGTCGAAGGATCCGTCCCGGAATTTCGAAGGAGAGTTCATGAAGTACGAAAATCTTGAAGCTGCGCTTCACACCGTTGGGAATCCCGTACGGCTTCTTCGAGATTCCCAGATCGGCCCCTATGCATTTCCAGTGGTTCGCCACGAATTCACCAACTGGAGAGACGAACAACAATCCTGGCGAAAGACGTGCGCACTTTTTGATCAATCCCATCATATGACGGATCTCTACGTCGAAGGCCCGGATGCGCTTCGGGTATTCTCCGAGCTCGGCGTCAATTCATTCCAGAATTTCAAAGTCAATCAGGCGAAACAGTTCATTGCATGCAATCACGATGGGTATGTGATCGGAGACGCGATTCTCTTTTATCTGGATGAAAACCGCTTCAATCTCGTCGGACGTCCTCCTGCTGCAAACTGGGTTCAATACAACATTGAGAGCGGCGGCTATCGCGCATCCGCACAACGGGACGAACGTTCTGCTTTCAATCAGGGTCGGCGCAGGGTGTTTCGCTATCAGGTGCAGGGCCCAAATGCGGTGAAGGTCATGGAGAAGGTCTCGCACAGGCCTGCGCCAGACATTCGTTTCTTTCAAATGGACCTGTTTAAAGTCGCGGGACACGACGTTCGTGCGCTGCGTCACGGAATGGTCGGGCAGCCAGGGTGGGAACTTTTTGGCCCGTGGGAGCATGGAGAGGAAGTGAAAAACGCCATCGTCGAAGCCGGACAGGAGTTCGGCATCCGGCAGGTGGGTGCACGAACCTATCCGACCAGCTGTCTCGAGTCCGGATGGATCCCGTCACCTCTCCCGGCCATCTATACCGGCGAGAAAATGAAAGGATACCGGCAGTGGCTCCGCGGGAACAGCTACGAAGTGAATGCCTCGCTCGGAGGCAGCTTTTATTCAGAGAAAATCGAGGACTACTACCTGACGCCGGAAGATCTCGGTTATGGTCCAATCGTGAAGTTTGATCACGAGTTCATCGGCCGAGATGCGCTGCAACGTTTGACCGGCTCACCAAAACGCAAGAAGGTCACGCTCGTTTGGGACGGCGACGATTTGGCGAACGTATTTCGTTCCCTGACGGGCGCTGGAAAGAACATTGCGAAGTATATTGATCTGCCGCTGGCGAACTACTCATCCCTGCCATACGACAAAGTGCTGAGCGGAGGCAACACCGTCGGACTGTCGACCTATACGGGCTACACCTATAACGAACGGGCGATGATTTCACTTGCCATCGTCGATCGGGAATACAGTGAACCCGGCACTCCGGTTACGGTGGTATGGGGCGAGGAAAATGGCGGATCGTCGAAGCCGACGGTGGAACGTCATGTACAATCGGAGATTCGAGCGCGCGTCGCACCGTGTCCAATATCGGAAGTTGCGCGAACGGCGTATCGGCCGGCTGCGTCATAGGCTGATCGGTGGCCGCGCTGGAAAGCCGAACATAAGGAAACACGACCATGGCATACATTTTTCATGAAGATCAGTTACCGAAGCTGGTTTCGGCCGTCCCGGGCCGCGAACGCACGTTCTTCGTGAACAAGGAACTGACGAATATCGACGACATGCTCGCCGGCATCATGCGTTACAAAAGCAATGCCTCGTCGCCGTTTCACCTGCACGAAAACTGCGAACATTTTTATTTCATCTTTGAAGGCCAGGGAACGGTGGAGACCCCCGAAGGCATTCGTCCCGTCGGGCCCGGCAGTCTGGTGTTTATTCCGCCCGAAGCGAAACATCGATTGCGCGCGAGCGAAACC
>JBGPBY010000561.1:0-4727 GCA_041481485.1 Terriglobia bacterium | reverse complement strand
GACTATTCTCATTGGTTGACACTCACATCAGCCTCGTTGGCGGGGCAAGGCTTGCGCTCACCCTCGGCTGATAGATCTACGCTCTACTATGAGATGTTATTTGTGGGCAGCCGCTAAGCCGCGGTCACGACTGCGGAGGCACCTTCACAATGGCGATCACGAAATGTTTGCCTTTTTCGACAAAGAACTGATGCGGCATATTGGCTGGAATGTAGATCGAGTCTCCGGCCGCTATGGAATATCGGGTACCCCCCTCGATTGAAGTCCCTCGGATTTCGTCTGGCCTGTCCTGTTTTCCGCCGATCATTTTGCCGCCGACTACAATCGCGCCTTCTCCCTCATGAACAAAAATGATATCAGCGACTTTTTCGTGGATTTCGGATCCCGAATCACCGTCGCGATAGATCATGTTGACGGATGGGATGAGCGCCATGCCGGCATTGTGGGTATTGGGATCCACTCGAGGCTTCATTGTTTCTGTGAGTTCCCGGATGCGCTGCGCACTCCAGAAGACGGGATCGGAGGGATTTACAGCCGGCTGCGTTCCTGCTCCGCGCTGCGCTCTCGCAATGAAAAGAACGGGAACCAGCAGTCCAAGAGCGGCCATCGCCAGGGATAATCGTTTCATCGGAAACCTCCGGATTCTGCAAAAAACACTGAAGACGAATTCGGCTGATCATACCGCAACATGCAGGCTCCCCTCTCCCGGAAGAGGGGACTACTTTAGAGAATCTCGAACACGTGATAGATCGCCCCGCCGGCAATGCGATGACCGAGAGCAACGGCAACGATGCGATTCAGCCAGTCGTATTTCTCCGCGGCCGTTTCGAATCGAGCGGTAACCCGCATGTAGTACTCCGAGGGATTGACCTTCTCCCCGCGCGCAATTCGGTCCAGTACTTCTTTCGGACCATGCCGCACACCGAAATACCTCATGGCGATCAATGCTCCGTCGTCGGTCTGCAGCACCAGGCGGACGTTGATTGTTGTTGCGCCATCGGCTCGAAGAGATTGCCAGTCACTTCCTCCGGAAAGAATCTTTCCCCGCAGGCGATCGCCCTCGAAGCGGCCTCCCGCGATCTCTCCGATTCGCCGGTCATACCCGGGAGTCGCGCCGACAATGCTTGGAGGTTTGACTTCGATTTGAAAATCAATCAGAGGCCGATATTGAAGTTCGGTGAGTTCAGGTGGGACCAGTGTCGATAAAGGTTCTGTATTCATCGCCGTTACTTTTGCATATTCGGCTCGTATACCAAAACGTTTTGGAACTCGCGCATGCGTGGAATGTAGGGGCGGCCTATCAAGAAATCCCTCTCCCAACGGGAGAGGGTGGCCGAAGGCCGGGTGAGGGGTACCGCACGTAAAAATTGCTACTTGTGGTACCCCTCACCCGACCCTCTCCCGTTGGGAGAGGAATTTCTTTATCGACCGGCCCTACAGTTGGTATCGTGCGGGAGGCTCATGCGGATCGGAATCGATTTGGGTGGCACGAAAACGGAAATCATCGCGCTCGATGCTTCGTCCGGAAGGGAACTCTATCGCCGCCGCGTGCCGACCGAGCGCACATACGAGGGTGTCGTTCGCGGCGTTCGGGATCTTGTCGAGACTGCGGAACGAGAACTTCACCGGACTGCCAGCGTTGGCGTCGGGATTCCCGGATCGCTGTCCGCAGTCACCGGGCTCATCAGAAATGCAAACTCCACCTGGATCAATGGCCGGCCGTTGGATCGCGATCTCCGCGATGTGCTTCAGCGAGAAGTCCGGATGGAAAACGACGCGAACTGCTTCGCGGTGTCCGAGGCTCACGATGGAGCGGGGGCGGGAGCTGCGGTAGTGTTCGGAGTGATCCTCGGGACGGGCGCCGGTGCCGGCATCGTCGTCAACGGGCAATGCATCAAGGGTTCCAATGGCATCGGAGGCGAGTGGGGCCACAATGCCTTGCCCTGGCCGCGCATTCTTGAAAATGGAGACGATGAACGGCCTGGCCTTCTCTGTTACTGCGGCAAGTCTGGATGCATCGAGACGTGGATATCGGGCCCCGGCTTTGAAGCCGATTACTTTAAGTCCTCAGGAGAACAGCGGCAGGCCGAAGAAATCGCACGGCTTGCCGTTGAGGGAGAGGCCGAGGCGCGTTCGGTTCTTGGGCGATACATCGATCGTTTGGCGCGCAGTCTGGCGCATGTGATCAACATTCTGGATCCCGACGTCATCGTTCTCGGCGGTGGAATGGGAAGGATCTCATCGCTCTACGACGAAGTCCCTCAACGGTGGGGAAGTTATATCTTTTCGGATTCGGTATCCACTCGTCTTCGGTCACCGGTCCATGGCGATTCATCCGGCGTGCGCGGTGCCGCGTGGCTGTGGCCATGAAAAGGAAACTCAGTGGCGGAGTTGTCCGGGGCGAACTCCCGCAATCCGGGTTCGAATCTTGAATAAGTGCGTGCAGGCCGTGATGTAAAGACTACGGTCATCGTCATCGCCAAAAGCCATGTTGGTGGCACACACGCGGGCCTGAGGTTCTCCGGCAGGCTGCGGCAGATGCAGGCGTCCGATGGGTTTACCTTCCGGTGAATTGATCTGAATGCGGCCCGGAGTTCCACCGCTCGTGGTGTACAGGTTTCCTTTGGTGTCGACGCGCATGCCGTCGATACCGTCATCGACAAACACTTTCCCGTTGGCAATGGTGTCATCAGGAAGAATGTCGTAGCGCATGGTGCGCCGGGTTCCGGCAGTCACGTATAGAAACTTTTCGTCCGGAGACAATGTGATGCCATTGGGAGACGCGCCGGGTGTGTCTCGATCGCCGCCGAGCAGCGTCACCTTGCCGTCTTTGATCAAATAAAATCCGCTAAAGGGAAGCTCACGCTGCGGACTTTGTGCGGCGCCGCGGAGTCCCCAGACGGTGTCAGTGAAATACACCGCTCCATCGGACTTCACGACAATGTCGTTCGGGCCGTTGAAGCGCTTTCCTTCGAAGCGATCGGCCAGGATCGTCCGCGTTTTGTTGTCCTTCTCCAGGCGATAAACAGTGCGGTCAGTCATCGCGGTCACGACAAGCCGGCCCTGCGGATCCAAAGCCAGACCGTTCGATCCGATGAGTAGAATCGCGACGCGGCCGGCAACGGTCTGTGATCCGACGTTCGACGTGTCCCGGCCGGTGTATCCGCTGTTCTCGAGAAAAACAGAGAGCGGGCTGTTGGCGGCCCATTTGTAAATGACGTTGGCGGCATTGTCGCTGAAGAGCAGATAGCCCGGCTGCCCATTGGCTGTGGGTATCCAGACCGGACCTTCGGTTAGCGCGAAATGTTCACCGAGGGTTTCCAGTTTGGTGTCGGGCGCGAAGACTTCATCCAGTGCCGGATCGAGTTTTTCAATTCGAAAGGCTGCGCCGGCGGGTGCCTGCGCCGAGATTATGATAAGGGAAGCCAGAATTCCGAGTGTGGCGTGAGGTAACCATCGTTTCATTTTGAATTTCCGTTTCACTATGCTTTCTTTCAGCATGACTGGAAGCAGACCCGCACGCTTGCTGAAGCTTGCGGAAGGATATCCGGTGCGGCCGGGAAAATCCATCCCGTGTCAAATATTGAACGTTGGATATCTCGGGCAAGTTCGCGCCAATCTGAACGTGAGGCTAGAGTGGCAAAGATCTGGGCAGGACCGTACGATTGGAGCCGACATCGGAACAAAATGTGAGAGACGCCCTAACGAAATGAACCGTTGGAACATTCCTGACTGGTTGGAACGTGAAATCATTGAACGCGACCGCCGATGCGTATACTGCGGCGTTGAGTTTGACGGGAAAAACGCGACTCGACGCGAATCAAAGGAATACGAAAAGCAAAAGCTATGAAAAAAGAATACGATTTTTCGAAAGCAGAGCGTGGCAGGTTCTATAAAAAGGCCGCGATCCTTCGTCTTCCGATCTACCTGGACGCGGCGGTACAAAACGAAGTTGAGGATCTGGCCAATCGGACAGGTCGGAATGTTCGAGACGTTGTAAATCGCATCGTCCAACGGCAGGTTCGGCTGATCGAAGATCTTGAAACCCAGAAAAAAGTATAACAAGGCGATGCAGACGAATGAAGCTTCGCGTCGTCGCTGATTGCAAAATCGATAGGCAGCGGACCGAACTTCATCGTGCCGGGGTTTACTTTCTTTTTGGACGCGACGAAAGCTCGAATGAAATTGCAATCGCATATGTGGGCGAAGCAGAAGAAATCGACGCCTGAATCTACGAGACGTCTGAGAGCAAGACTTGTTCAGGAAGGTTCGTTGGTATCGCGTGACTCGCGGTATCAATTCGAGCGCGGTGTTTTGTTCGCAACGCCATCATCGGCAGCGAGTGTTGTATTGGGGGGTTCGGCAAATGGCCGCATTGAACTGGTCGATAAAGCTGGAAGGACGTTCAAAATTGTGGGCGGTCATAGCGGCGCCCCTTCAGTAGGAACCGCATTCCCCAACGCGCTGGATTGATAGCGGAGAACCTATTGGGTCAGTTCGTCATCCAAGCAGTACATTGGACATTGGACAACGTACAGCGAACATTTGACAACTTGGGAGAAGCGGTCAGCCCGGTTTGTAATTCATTCAAGTTCGGATCTTGAAGATGCGTTCCGCATTCAATTGGCAGAGCTTCGCACGCTCGTCATCGGTGAGCGGCGCCTTGTCGATCCAGGTGACCGCCGGTGCGGTCGGCTGATAGGGATAATCGATCGCCCACATGATGT
>JBGPBY010000560.1:0-4753 GCA_041481485.1 Terriglobia bacterium | reverse complement strand
GCCGCTAACGCGGCTGGGAAAGAAATAGTGCCGCGAAGCGGCACTATCAAGCCGGCTCGCGCTCGAACGCCAGCCCTTCATGTCCAAAAGCCGGGGCACAGTGTGAATTGCAATCACAGATTCAGGCCGCAAAGTGAAGCAAGCTCAAGCTAATGACGGTGGCTCTCGACGTGCCATTGCGGATGAAGCATCTCCTCAAATTCTCGGAACCTGAAAAAGAAATGACACGTATGTTTCAAGAAACTGGAGTTTCATGATGAGGCGACTGACAATTTCGAAACCCAGAGTCTGCGGCGTTTTTCTGAAGCTTGCGCCTCTCGGCGTTGCAGTGGCGTTATCTGGTTCGGCAGCACAGAGCGTCGAACTGGGTACCTATCCCGGCGGGCGCCAACCGTCACATCAGGGGATTTCAACCCGTTCCCAATATCTCAAGATGGATGACGGCGTTCGCCTCGCCCTGGATGTGCTCTTGCCAAAGGATTTTGCTGAGCGGAAATTCCCCACGATCATTCGCTGGACACCGAACGGCCGGGCCGCGCGCAACGCCGCACCCACAGCCCTGGACCTTTTTTTCGTGGAGCATGGCTACGCACGGGTACTCGTGGATGAGCGGGGAACGGGCGCTTCGTTTGGCGTGGAAAAATTCGGCAAGCGAAACCTGAGGGACATGAGCGAAGTGGTGGATTGGATCATTCGTCAATCATGGTCGAATGGAAAGATTGGTGCTGAGGGAGATTCCAGTGATGGGCGTTCCGCGGAACTGTTTGCCGCAGCCGGGAATCCGGCTGTCCGGGCTGTGGCGACGCGCTACAGCGACTTCGACGAACTCAGCGGCAGTGTGATGCCAGGCGGCATTCTTGCCGAATGGCTGGTAAACACGAAAAGCGATTATTCTCGAAAGCGCAACGACGTCAAATTTTTCAAGCCCGTCGACGAAGACCGCAACGGTTCGCTTTTAAAACAGGCCGTACGTGATCATCAGGCCAATCCTGACTTTTCCGATCTGATGGGAAAAATTGCTTATCGCGACGATTTCATTCCCGAACTCGGAATGACTGCCGGTGGAATCGGCGTCGCTTCAGAAAGGGACGCCATTCAAAAATCCGGAGTGCCTTTCTTTATTCAGGCGGGCTGGCTGGACGGAGCGTCGGCGGCAAGCGCAATTCGCCGCTTCAATGAATTGCAGAATTCCCAGCGTCTGGTCATTGGCCCCTGGAATCATCTGGGAATGTTCCCATCGACTCTGAATTCCAAAGAAGAAATCTCACCATTGACCACGGTTCAGCAGTGGTCGGAGCTTCTTTCATTTTTCGACCGATATCTGAAAGAAGAAAAGTTACCCAGCGGCAAACAATTGTTCTACTACACGCTCGGTGAAGAGAAATGGAAGGCAGCCAGCCAGTGGCCGCCAGCAGGCGCTGTGAAACGGCGCCTGTATTTTTCGCCGGATTTCAGCCTTGTGAGCGCTATGCCAACTTCCGGAACCGTGACTTACTCTGCAAATCCGGACACGTCGAGCGGCTATGCCAATCGATGGCACACTCAGGTGACACCTGCCGTGGCCCGCTATCCCAGTCTGGATGAGGGCCGGTTAACGTTTACCTCATCAGCATTGACTGAAATCGTCGAATTGACGGGAACCTCTTCCATTACTTTGAAGATCAAATCCACGACTGCAGATGCCGCATTTTTCGCATACCTTGAAATACTTCCATCGTTTGGTTCACCGGTCTACGTTACCGAAGGACAACTGCGAGCTCTGCATCGCAATGGCAGAGAATTTCTGAAGAAGGACGCCGCGCCGCTCACTCCCGGCGAATGGACCGAAATCACATTTGATTTGCTTCCACATTCGGTGCGGGTTGAAAAGGGAGCACGCGTGCGCATTTCGCTCGCCGGAGCAGACAAGGACACATTTGAACGCGTCGGCGCAAATGCGAACTGGAATCTCGACTGCGGCGCATCCTTTCTGGATCTTGCGACAATGGAACGCGCGGCTTCGAATCCAACCGTGCGCGTTCCCGCAGAGGATCCGGACCCGTTGGAGCTCCGGAAATGGAAGGGGCGATTTCCAGTGGGCAACGCATTCCTTGAAGTCGTTCCCGCCTTCGACCACCTGACCGTGCTTCAGAACGGACAGGAGGCACTGGAACAGACGGCGCACGTGAAGTCCGGTGACCGGTCCAGGCTTGCCGAAAGAAACAGCATTGCGAAGACCATTGCGGACGCGTTGGCGAAAGAAGATATGGGACCGCTTTCGCGTTCCGTCACGCTGCTTTTGCGTCCGATGACGGGATCGATATTGGGAGAGTGGCGTTCGTTTACAAGACAAATCGGAACCATTCAGTCCGTTGAGGTGATGGGCACAGCGGACTACACGGAAAAGAATTGGGCGGCCAGCTTTCTGTTGGTTAGGGGAACCCGCGGATTCCGGATGTTCACGCTTCGCTGGAGCGGAATGAAAATCAGCGGCTGGGGACAGGACGAAGGTTTTCCCGCAATTCGCGACTATTATCCTGCACCGGATGGAACCTTCGTGAGTCCAGCCAAACAAAACCTCCCAGCCGCGCGCATCCGCAAGGTGGGTGAAGTTGTGGAGTTTGTGCATTGAGAGGAATGGGTTCCCCTCTGTAGTGGCGGTCTGTGGCTGCCCGCGATTTCCAAGCCTGTGAAATCAGTGGCGGGGTATCGCATTTCGACCGGCTCACGCCGGTGGCTACGAGGCCTGCCGCCGCTAACGCGGCTGGGAAAGAAATAATGCAGCGAAGCGGCGACACTATTTGCATTGAATTAGCTTGTAACTTAACGGGCCTGTTGTTCCAGTTTCTTTTTGGTTTCCGTCAGATACGCCACGACGCCGTTTTGCACATCCTGTCGGACGCGGCTGCGAAGAAAGCGGCCGCGGATACCACTCAAACCGTCGGCTCTGCTGATATTGACCGTGACGAACCAGAAGCCCGTTCCGCGAGAAGGATCGGGCACGAGTACCCGAATTTCGAGTGCAGTCCAGAAGTAGTGGGTCGCATAGAGCATCTGCGACGCCACAACGGTCTCATCCGCACGTTCCCGGATAACGAGATGACTGATGCGCATTGTCGGTTTGAGAACACCGAATGTGGTCACTTGCCAGTACATAGTCCCAGACGAAGAGCGTCCATCTCTTCAAATATCCGACATTCTCTGGACAAGGTGCTCCCCGAAATTCGGACAGGTGGTTAGAGCATCTTCGCTCTACCGCTGGAAAACCACCGCGTCTGCGCCGAACAGATATGGTCCAGCCCCACACGTGTCGATCGATGGCCGCCGTTCAATGCGAATGCGATCCACCGGGTGAGATCCCGAGGAAAACACTTGTACCAATACACTGCCGGATTCGGCGCCGAAACGAAGGCTTAAGTGCTCATAGCAATATATTGCGCCGGGGATGACATCGGAGAACTCGCGGTTGACGCGGCCGGCTCCGACTGGGACGAAGTAACGGACTTCCGGCGTCCAGTTCGGGAACGAGAACCCGACGGAGAAGGCGGGACGAGCCGGATCGACATTATCGTGCACCAATCCCACGCCGTTGCCTTCGTCGAAGAACACAATGTCCGTGGTGTTCTTGAACCAGTTGCCCTGCGCGGTTCCGGCGATGTCCTGCATGTGCTCACCGCAAATCGGTGCGGCCGTCCGGCGCACCGAACCGTCAAAGCTGCCCAGGAAGGATTCCAGCACACGCCGGACCGGTGGCACGAAATAATCGAACGGACAAAACTGATAGAGTCGCTGGGGTGCAACCAACGACACGACTGGTACAAGATCTGGCGGAAACGTGCCAAGAAATGCATCCGATAGAGCGTAGCGATCGGGATTGGCAAATGGCAATGGCGGCTGCCGCCGATCGATCAGTCCCATATCCCATCCCAGAGTTCCAATTCCCACTGTGCCCAGCGGCCGGCCGGATGTCACGTCGATATGCGTCAGATAAACCGTCATATCTCCCAGGGAAACAGCGGGCGCAAGACTGAGCTGCGCTGCGATAGCGGGGTCCAGAGAATGAAGATGCTGGATGAGCAACGAAACTTCCGAGCATGGTTTGAGGACGAGATCCCATGGGTCTGCGTGAGTGCCCGAATATTCCACGGCCACTAACTCCAATCGACCTGGCGAATAGAGCGGTTCCTCCAGCGGAGCTACATCCGGATGCGAGGCGTCGGCCACTGGAACAAAAAGATGCAAGTGATGCGTGGGAAAGACGTGCGTCGATGGAGGATGCAGGCTGCCAAGTGGGTCAACCCCACGCAGTCCGTCACCCGCTGTCGGGAAGGTGTTGAAAAAAATCCTTCGGCCTCCGCACGGATTATCGGAAATTCCGGGCGAGGGCGTTGTGGCTCCTTCCGATTGGGCAAAACCGCTCTGGCCCGTGGCTGCGGCGATTACGACTGCGAGTATGGCAAACACAAGGGCCGAAGTTTTTGTACAAGAAGGTCTTTGTTGCACGTTTTCTCCTTTTCGCGAAGTCTGAGAAGCAGATTGCGGATTCTCCCTTGCGTGTCAGTTCGCTGCAATACGCCGTTCGGCGTATTTTGATCGGAGTGAAGAGAAAGCAGGAAATCAACGAAGCGTTTGAATCTTGACTCTAGCCCGCATTTCTCACCGGTTGCCGTCGCGAAACGGTCGAGACGCCGTCCAGACAAGGCGCGCGACCGAGGCCGACGCAGGCGTACTTTACAGTACGTCGAGTCGGCCGACCGAGCGCAACGCAGTCTGG
>JBGPBY010000559.1:0-4788 GCA_041481485.1 Terriglobia bacterium | reverse complement strand
TTCTTCCCACGAGGCAGGGAAAAAGAATGCCATCAAGACGGCGCGCTTGCTCGCAAGCGTTGCCCAGCATCCGGCTCCTTTCTTGGTACTCGCGGACAACAATGGCAGCGTGCCGCAACGCACTCTGAATGCAGGACGAATCACCCCGGAGATGGCGCTGTCCGCGGAAGAATGGAAGATATTCGCCGGAGGCGCGGACTCGATCGCCAGAGCAGTTCGTGACGCCACCGGGTTGCGGACAGTGTTTCACCACCATTGTGGCGGCTACGTTGAAACTCCGCAGGAGATCGCACGTTTTTTAGAACTCACCGACGCACAGCTCATCGGATTGGTTTTCGACACGGGTCATTACGTGTTCGGCTCGGGCAATTGCGATGTTCTCGCAGGTTTGGACCGCTTCAGGGACCGCATCTGGTATGTCCACTTGAAGGATTGCCGTCAAGACGTCGCTCGCAAGGCGCGGGCGGAGGGCTTGGATTATTTCCAATCCTTGCGACACGGAATTTTCTGCGAACTGGGGCACGGCTGCGTGGATTTTCCAGGTGTGCTGCGTTGGCTGAAAGGCTCGCGATACGAAGGCTACGTACTTGTGGAGCAGGATGTACTGCCAGGAATGGGAGCGCCGAAAGAAAGCGCTTTGCGAAATCGCGAGTATTTGCGCTCGATTGAACAAAATTTCACATAGCTAGCGGCCAAGGAGACTCGCTTGACGGAGAAAAATCTTCGAATCGGCATCATCGGCGCCGGCCGGATCGGGAAAGTGCATGCGGAGACCCTGGCGTTCCGGCTGCCCGACGCAACCGTATCGGCGATCGCCGACGTTAACGGCGATGCAGCCAAAGAGGTGGCAGAGCGGTTTCGAATTCCCCGCGCGGTTATAGACAGCGGGGAAATCATCAATGATCCCTCCATTGATGCCGTCTTGATCTGTTCCCCGACCGAGACGCATGCGGAACTAGTGATTCAGGCCGCGCGAGCCGGGAAACACATCTTTTGCGAGAAACCGATCGACCATTCTCTTTCAAAAATCGATCTCGCTCTCCATGAGGTGAAGAAATCCGGCGTCAAATTCCAGGTTGGATTCAACCGGCGCTTTGATGCCAATTTTTCCCGGGTGCGAGCCGCCGTGACAGAAGGCGAAATCGGAACCCCCCATTTGATGCACATCGTCAGCCGCGATCCAGGCCCGCCGCCGATTTCATACGTCAAGGTCTCTGGCGGTATTTTTTTGGATATGACGATTCATGATTTCGACATGGCTCGATTCCTAGTGGGGGATGAAGTCGAAAGCATTTACACCGCCGGAGGCGTGCGCGTGGATCCGGAGATCGGAAAGGCTGGCGATCTGGACACCGTTGTGATCGTGCTTCAGTTTAGGAATGGAGTGATCGGCACAATTGACAACAGCCGCCAGGCCGTCTACGGCTACGACCAACGCGTCGAGATTTTGGGAAGCAAGGGCGCTATCACCACGGGAAATTGCTATCCTAACCAGGCTATCCTGAGCACTGGCACCGCGGTCCAGCGAGACCTGCCGCTACATTTCTTCATGGATCGTTACACCGAAAGTTTTGTCAGCGAATTACGGGCGTTTGTGCAGGCGATTCTGCGGAACAAACCCGTACCGGTCAACGGAATGGATGGCCGTATTGCAGTGGTCATGGGGCTGGCCGCGCGCAAGTCCTATGACGAGCGCAGGCCGGTACAGCTTAACGAAGTCGCCGAGGCGGAGCCGCTATTCGTGTAAGAGACCGCCGCGCACGATCGCGTTTGGTTCGAATCAGTGCTTGCTATCCGCTGTGCCCAGCATGGGGTTTTTCGGCAGGCTGACCATATTTGCAAAAATGCGAAAGGCTCCGGGAACGCCCTCGGGGAGCTGGCGGTAGAAGGCATACGCGTTATAAATGTAAACACCCTTACCGTAGCGGGTGTAGAGTAGTCCGCCCTTTTGCGGTTCCTGCCCCTCATCCTGCGTGGAAAGCAGGGCGTCGTAGTGGGGGTCCCAGGATTTCAGAAATTTTGACCCGCGTTCCTCGACCCAACCTTCAAAGTCGCGTGGTGTAATCGGATTCGGCCAGAGGAACACGGGGTTCTTGGGGTCCAGAATGTCCATCTTGGACGCCTCATCCGTCACTTCCTCGGCGAACGGTCCCATCACATAGGGATAAGGCCCAAAGTTATGGTCGTATTCCTGCGTATTGTATTGCACGATCATGACGCCACCATTTTTCACGTAGTCCAACAAGCGGCTGTTGTATGTCTTGAGTTCCTCGCGGGCTGCATATGCCCGCACTCCAAGCAGGATGACGTTGTATTTGGACAAGTCTCCTGTCGCCACTTCATTTGGAGTCAGGAAAGTCGCGTGGATCCCCAGCGACTCCAGCGAAGATGGCACATCGTCGCCGCTTCCCGTAATGTAGCCAACGCGCAAACCCTCCGCGACCTTCACATCCACTCCGGAAGTGCGGAGCACCGACGGGCGGTATAGATAGTAGGGACGCAAGCCGGGATAGCCTGTCAATTCGTAACCTTCACGATATTCTTTGCCGTTCACTTCGGCTATTGCCGTGATCTGGTAGGATTTTTCCGCCAGTCCGACGGGCATCACTTCGAACGTCAACGACAGCTCGTCGCCATCTGATTTCGTGGAGAATTCGGCATCTACCGGGCGACTAGTCCAACCGTTCGGCAAGTCAAGCTTGACCGTGCCCTTTCCGGCGCCCTTCATATTGCTGTGTAACGTCGCGGTGAGTTCGAACGTCTTCGCCTTCAGCGGAACGATGCCCGCTCGCGGAGTGATATTGATCGACACGGCCGGTCCTACCACTAGCGGTTCAAGTACTTCACCGATTCCCGAGACACGTTTGCTGGATTGTACGACCTGCGCGACCCGTACGGGCACGCCTGCATACTGAAATTCCGCCCACGCCTCGAGAGGATATGGAGGTAGTGGCCAATTGAGGTACCGCTGATCGGAAATGTCGTAATAAGACTGCTCGATGTCAGGACGCGAAAAATACGGCCGCGTGTTTGCCGTGTTTGGCGGCACGCTCAATTCGAATCGCGCATCAACGGGTTTATCCTTAACGAGATCTCCGCTGACGCTGCCGGAACTCTGGTGCCCCCAGTCTTTTCCGTCGGTGGCTTGAATCCGGATCTCCTCCAGCCTGACCGGGGCCGCAGCCTGGCTTACAGAATGCACCTTCACGCCGAATTTCTGACCAGGAATGATTGTGCGTGTAGTCTCTGGATCACCCATAAACATGGCGAATCGGGGATCAGGCTCTTTTTCTGGCGCCAGTATTGCTGCGACGGAAAGCCCGAGCGCCTGCGCCAGCGCGTTATTGAACTGCGCCTTCTTAATTTCGAGCTCGAAGATAATGTTGTACTTGTCTTCGTCCGATAGCTGGCTGGCCTTTACTTGCTGCATCAACTCTTCCGTTTGTTTCCAACCTTCGCCAAGCTTGGGTGCGACCTTCTCGGGCTGAGCAATGGAAAACTCCGCGATCGCACTTTCGACCAGTCCGTTTAGATGTTTCAATCCCGGTAGAAGGAAATCGCCCTTGCCGTTCTTGGCCAGCGCCGCGATTCCCATCAACGAGACGTCGATCTCGTCAAAGAATGAGTTCTCTTTATCCTGCGCAGACACCACAGAGTCAAAACGGTGGTACGTAGAGCTCAGTGCCCCGGCCTTGGGGATCATCCCCCCGCCGGTCTGCGATTTCTGGTAGCCCAAACCCTCGCGCGAAATCTGCACGTAGGACATGCCAAGAACCGGATCGTAGTCGCCTTCCGGAACATCCACGTTCGTACTGAGCTTGCCGTCATCGTTTCCAAACCATGGAGTTCTTGCATAGTCCTTGAGAGGCGTCCAAGGCCTCAGTCCCGCGGCGATCTGATCAGGGAACGCATTCGGATCGCCGGCGGCCTTGAACACTTCCTGGGCCATTGCACCTGCGGTCTGGTGATTGCCGTGCCCGTCCGTAGGTCCGCCGATGAAAACGGAAGTAATCACCAGAGGCCTCGTCATTCGCACCACACGAACGACGTCATACAGCACTCGATCGTGGGTCCACTTGGCGATGGATTCGGCTTTCGTCTTAGAGAAGCCGTAGTCCACAACGCGAGTCCAGTACTGATCCACCCCATAGTACCGTCCGGCAGCTAACAATTCTTCGGTCCTCACGAGGCCGAGTCCGTCAAAGTAGTTCGCGGACATGACGTTTGCGCCACCCTCGCCACGATTCAAAGTCAGCAGCGCCACCCTCGCACCCTGCCCGCGGGATTCATATACGAGCATCCCACCGTCCTCGTCGTCCGGATGTGCGGTAACCATGATCAAGCTGGCGCGGGTGTGCAACTTTTTCAGAGTTTGCCATAGCGCAGTCGAGCCACGATTAATCGGCAGTTCGTGAGCCTCGGGTGAAGCTTTGATGGAAGAATCGTACGGGGTCTGCGCGTACAGTGCTGGAGCAAGCAGAATAGACAGCCCAACGAACAGATATCGTCTCATTGTTGGCCTCGCGGAAGAAAAATCATCCCTTTGGTGATCGCCAGAAATATCTAGCCTGGGTCATGCAATTTAAACCCGTCGGGCATCTCCCGGATCGAAAATACGGCTCCAAGAGATACCCGAAGGGCCCGGGGTGGGGCTAAAAATAAAACTTCAAAGCAAGCTGAAGCTCTCGCGGATCAGTGATTGTAGATGATATCTGCCCGAAGTTTCCCGCACCGAAGAAGGATGCAGGATTCCCGAAGGCAGGGTGATTGAACGCATTGAACGCTTCC
>JBGPBY010000558.1:0-4812 GCA_041481485.1 Terriglobia bacterium | reverse complement strand
CAGGTCAAGGGAAAAGTTACCAAAACACTTCACGCCACAGAACGATCACGTCTATCAGTGTTTTACGCCGTAATGGGGAAAGAATTTTTTTGCCCGAATCAAAGCGAAGGTCATTGCCTCAGCAGAGGAGGGGTGGCTGCGCGATAAAAAAAAGCTGCGCAGCCACGTCAACTCGCGCAGACGGGGTGGTGTTGGTCAAGAGAATCGATTTCTCAATCAAAACCACGCCGGTGCCCATCACGATCGCGATTTCCTTTTTCTCATTCCTCATTCTTGCAAGCTCCGCATTGGCCTGGACGCAATCCGAAACTTCTCCTCCTCTCCCGGATGGACCGGGCAAAGACACTTTCGAGAGTGTCTGCAGCCTTTGCCATGCCCCAACAACTCCATTCGGCAAGCAATGGACCCGCAAGGAATGGGAATCGAAAGTCACCGAAATGCTCCAGGAAGAACCCGATGTCACACGCGAAGAGCGCGCCGCGATCGTCGAGTACCTCGCCGCGAACTTCAAACCCGGCGGAAAGATCTACATCAATAAAGCTGCTGCCAAAGATCTGGAGAGTGCATTGGAAATTTCTGCAGCTGAAGCGGAAGCCGTTGTTGCCTACCGCCGTGACGTGGGCGACTTCAAAACTCTCGATGACCTGAAGAAAGTGCCCGGCTTCAGCATTTCAAAGGTCGAAGGGAAGAAAGACCGCCTCGTGTTCTAAGCGCGATTGATGACGTATTTGTACCGACTCATTCGGCCCTTCGGGCCACATCCTCTCATGGCCGCGCTCCCAGCCGCGTTAGCGGCGGCACTTCGCTAGCCACCGGCGTGAGCCGGTGGTAGTGCAATGGGATGAGAAACAGAGTGCCGGAGGCACGACAGATCTATAACTGACCGGTCCAGATTGCATAAGCATCTGAAAGGTGGCCCGGGTCAAGGATGATTGCCTTACTAAGTATAAGCGAGGAGAGTATCGGAGTTATTGATCTGACGTGCCTCCGGCACTCTGTATTTCATTTATTGATTCCACCGGCTGACGCCGGTGGCTAGCGAAATGCCGCAGCTAACGCGGCTGCGTACGCGACTGTCCCTGCGGTCTCAGCCAGATCAGGGGAAAAATACGTGACCATATATGTGAAATGCTCTGGGTGATCGTCTCAATGGTAGGCTGATCCAATGAAACTGAGCTGGGCCATGGTTGGCGCGTCGTTATTGATTTGGTTTCCAGCCTTACCAGTGGTTGCGCAAACTGAATCCCAGACAATGTGCGCAGAATCAGTTTCAAAACCGGGATATCCGCCACTGGCAGTGGCTGCACGGGTTCAAGGCGTCGTTAATGTCCAATTGGAAATTGCCCCAAACGGGAGCGTCTCCAACGCTGATGTTCACGCTGAGAACCCTATTTTGTCCGGGTCACTTGCATCAATGCTGCGCCAGGCAAAATTTGATTCCCGTTGTGCTGGCAAACTCGATTTGATTTACAAATTTGCGATTGGTGAGCGGGAGGGAACATCTACGACTGTGAAATTCAACCCTCCAAATGAGTATCTCGTTACTTCGGATTACCGCGGACCCTTAATCATAGACAACGCGGTCACCGCGAAATCGAGATTCAAGCGCTTCCTCGGATTTCTCACCAGTCCCTTTCACCGCAACTAATCTCTTTCAGCTTACGGCAAAAGCTGCGCCGGCATTCGGCCGCTGACTGGATTCCGATAATGGAATGCCGGCTCGTCGATTTCGGGGAACGCATATTGACGCGATCGGATTGGCCGGTCGGGCTGCATCTCAGTCACCAACCGCGGACCTGCCGCAGCACTGCCGGTTCTCGAGGGACCTGGCATATGTCCCCAACCTGTGCGATACGGCGCGTTGAAAATATGGTGCAAATCCTGAACACCGAATTTCCATTCGCCGTTCTCTTTGAGGGCGGTGTTCTCGTAAAGCCCTCCAATCCACGAACCGGAAGAGCCATTGGCGCTTCCTCCGCTCTGGAAGAGACGAAAGCGCGCTTTCGCGGTGTTCGCGTCCTCCGCAACGTGAATCACGGGCTGCGTGAGTTGATGAATGGTGAAGGACGCTGCGCCCCGGCCTCCGTTTGGCCCGCGCAATTTCAGAATCTTGCGAATGCGTTCCTGGCCAACGTAAACACCGGCTCCTGAAATTTCCTTCGCGCCACCATTAATTGCGAAGGTGTCCGCCATCTGATCCCATGCCGACTCGTCGAGGTAGTAACCATAAGAACTATTCAGGTTTTCCACCGCATCGACGCCGATTGCCATTTCCAGCCTGCGTTCCGCCAGGGCGAGCGTGCCGTCGAAACTAGCATTCGTAACGGATGCAGGCGCGGCAGCCTCTGCCTTTATTACTTTCACCTGCGTCATCGGCCCCGCGGGATAGCGAACTGCCCGCTGTGTTACCGGATTCACGTTGTGAAACGCGACGTAGTGAACTTTTGGATAACTCCCATAAGTCGACTTCGAAGGTATTGCGTCCTTGCCCCAGCCTTTGTCGTAGTCGGTCAGCATTCGCGGGTAATAGCGGAGGGCCCTGAGCTTCCAAATGCCATCCTCTTTCACGAACTCGTCTTCGTAGATGCCAAGTTCCCAGCGGCCGTATTGTCCGTTGATTCCCAGCATGCTGAGTTGAATGGTGCGCGCGCCAGCAGTGCGGCCGTCGGGCGCGATGGAAACGACGGTGTCCAGATTGAGGTGATCGAACAACTCGCCGGTACGCAACGGTGTCGGTCCAAACATCGTTTCCAGTGCGCGTCGAATGCGATCGTGGCCGGCGTAGGTGTCTCCCTGTCCGAAATCCATCGAACCGTCGCGGGCGAAAAGATCCGCAACGTCGTCATAAAGTTTGCGGTCGAGATAAAAGCCGAAACTGTGCTGCAGATTCCTCACGTCCGTCTCGTCATTCATACGCTCGACGCGCTGCGCCAATTGTGCGAGACGTGCGTTCGCAGAAGCCTTGGAAGATGAGGCCACAGGTTGTAGTGCCGATTTCGGAATCGTGACGCCGACATGAGCCGAATCGAAGTGATAGGGCACGTTCCATTTCGGCGGGGCCTTGTGTCCAAACGACTCATAATCGCCGATGTACTCTTCGTAGAAATTCAGCCGGCTGATTTTCCAGACACCGTCTTCCAACGCGTACTCGTTTTCAAAGATGCCTCCTCGCCATGACGCCGATGAGCTGAACTTTCCCAGCATTGCGATTTCATGCCACGTTCCCTTTGCCGTCTTTCCATCGGGACCGAGCGTGACGATCGGTTGCAGTGCGAGATGCGTGTTCAACTGTCCTTCGGCGAGACCAAGTGAGGAGCGGCTGGCTTGCTCCATGAAGTACGCTTCGATGCTGGCTCGTCCTGTGAGTGTGCGGTTGTCGAGCTGCGCTGTCGAATTCGTGGTGAACAGGTCGCCGAAGTCCGTCCACAAACCCCATTCGAGATAATGGCTGTAGGAATACTGCAGGCGCTTTACGGCACGTACCGCTTCTTCCGCCTGCACAGCGGCTTCAAGACGATCCAGAAGCGGCGTGCGCGTATCGACGTTTTGTGCGGTTTGTGCTGAAGCCAGGGTTGAAAGAATCAGAAGTGCCGGAATGAATGTCTTCATGTGAGTTTGGCGGATTCTACCAGAGTCCATCGGAAGTATAATGCCGCCGCAAAGAACAGGAGAAGTCTCATGACCAAACTCTGGACGCTATTCCTCAAAATGAAAACCGGCCGCGGGGTTTTCATCGTTTCCGCATGCGCTATTCTCGTGGTGGTGATCGCCTGCAGTTCCACAGCGCCTGGTCAATCCAAGTGGTATCCATCGCGATGGGGCGCCGACGATCAGCGCGGCGCGGCCAACCGGCTGACACCTGCAAAGGTATTGGAAGCCCGGGATCTCATGAAGCAGGGCAAGGTATATCAGCTTGGACGTGTCTACGAAAGCGGGATGCCGATGTTCGGCACGCGCCATTACAGTCTGCGCATACCTCAGGCTTTCACCATTGCCGGAAGCAACCACGCCACCTATCACGACGAAATCATCAGCGGCGAGCTCGGCCAGATTGGAACTCAGTTTGACGGACTGGGACACATGGGGATCGGCGACCTCTTCTACAACGGCAACAACCGCGCCGACTTCGCCAAACCCGAAGGGCTCGTCAAGCTCGGAATTGAAAACGTCGGGCCCATCGTCACGCGCGGCATTCTCATCGACGTCGCCGCCTTCAAAGGAGTTCCGCAGCTGGAGTCGAACTATGAAATCACTCCTGCGGACCTGCAGGGCGCTCTCAAGCGGGAGAACATGGAGATTCACTCAGGGGATATCGTGCTGGTCAACACCGGCTGGGGGTCGCTTTGGATGAAAGACAACACTCGCTACGGCGCAACTTCTCCTGGAATAGGTGTGGAAGGGGCGAAATTCCTGGCGGAAAAAGAAGTCGTCGTGGTTGGCGCGGACAACTGGGGTGTCGAAGTGATGCCGAATCCCAAAGCAGATCTGGGAGCGCCGGTGCATCAGTTGCTGATCACACAAAACGGCATTTATCTACACGAGAATCTCAACCTCGAGGAACTTGCGCGCGATAGCGCCTATGAGTTCGCGTATATTTTTTCGCCGCTGCGCCTCAAAGGCGCTACCGGCTCTCCGGGAAATCCGATCGCGATCCGTTGAGCCGCTCCGGGCAATAAGTGGTGAAACGCGTCATTTGCAGAACTTGGATTCCCATTCCCACTGTAGGCGCGGTCTATGACCGCGCACAATTTGGAAGGTTGCATTCTTTAAAAACGGGCGCGGTCATAGACCGCGCCTACAGTTGCTCAATCT
>JBGPBY010000557.1:0-4813 GCA_041481485.1 Terriglobia bacterium | reverse complement strand
GTGAGGGGTACCGCACGTAAATATTGTTACGTGCGGTACCCCTCACCGGCCGCTGCGCGGCCCGCTCTCCCGTTGGGAGAGGGATTTCTTGATCGCATTCCTTCAGCTACCCCGCACCTTCGATTTCTTGCAAATGTGCGGCACAGGGGATAACCTTCAAGACAAATCATGCGCGCAGCATTAGGGCTTCTCTTACTCTGCCTGGCGGTCGCCGGACAATCGGCTCAGGAACCGGCGCCAGGCGCGCCTTCGGCAGAAGTTAAGGATCCCGTTTATGTTTGTCCGATGGATCCGAACATGCGGTCCAATACTCCGGGCAAGTGCCCAAAATGCGGCATGATGATGGTGGCAGGAATTCCGGACCCGGCGGAATTTCATATGCACGTTTCCGCAACGCCGGCTCCCATTAGGGCGCGCCAAAAAGAACACATCACGTTTGAGGTGTTCGACCCGTGGAAGGATCTGCCGGTATCGAATTATCAAGTCGTTCACGAAAAGCTGTTCCATGCCTTTTTCATCAGCGACGATCTGCAGTTCTTTGAACATGACCATCCCGGCTGGGACACAGACAAGAAAGTTTTTTTCTACGACATTGTGTTTCCGAAACCTGGGACGTATCGGGTCCTTGGCGACTTCTATCCGGATGGCGCCACACCTCAGTTGATCGCGCAAACGCTGATTGTGCCTGGCGGCACTGCGCCAAAGGCAACTTTGACTCGCGATTATTCCCAGAAGAAGGCGGCCAATCTTCAAGTCGAACTCGAAACCGTTCCGCCTCAGCCTCTGGCAGGACAAAACACCCAGTTGAGATTTCACCTGAATCCGGGCGATGGCCTGGAGAAGTATCTCGGGGCATGGGGACACATGCTTTCGGCCAGCGACGACCTGATCGATCTCGTACACCAGCACCCTTTCATTGCCGAGGGCGGTCCTGACATTCAGTTCAATATGGTCTTTGCGCGGCCGCGGATTTATCGAGTCTGGGTGCAGTTTCAGCGTAACGGTGTGGTCAACACCGCTCACTTTGACATCCCGGTAAAGCCGCTCGAGTAATCCGCTAATTTTTTCGCATAACATTCACAACTTCCTGCTTTCCTTTAGCGGCAATTTACGACTAAGATCCAGCCAATAGCACCACGCCACCATTAACACCTCATTTTGGAGGGCAACATGACTCGATTTCTCGTTTGCGCTCTGCTGGCAACGATGACGGCATTGGGAATGGAGAGTACGACCCCCGGACCCGCCGATCAAACCTCGCTCGTAACTTTTAATAAGGATGTCTTGCCTGTGCTTCAGGAGAATTGTCAGTCTTGCCACCGCCCAGGAGGCATTGCGCCGATGTCGCTTTTGACCTACGACAGCGCGCGTCCCTGGGCAAAGGCCATCAAGACGGCGGTTCTCAACAAGAAAATGCCGCCATGGTTTGCCGATCCCCATGTCGGAGAATTCCGGAATGCGCCGAAACTGAAGCAGTCCGAGGTCAACACACTCGTTGCCTGGGCTGACGGCGGAGCGCGCGAAGGCGATGCGGCGGACAAACCCGCGGATCGTGATTGGAAGGATGGCTGGCGGATCCAGCCCGATGTGGTGGTGTCGATGCCACAGGCTTACACCGTCGCGGCAAAGGGGGCCGGAGAGATCAAGGAATTCTTCATCCCGAATCCTTTCACCGAAGACACCTGGGTATCCGCAATGGAGATACGTCCGGGCGATCCGTCCGTGGTTCATCATGTGATCGTCCAGATTCCTGAAACCAACGGCAGGGTTGTCTTCTCTTCAGGTACAAACGTTGTTACGCCGGGAGTCGCCGCACCGGCTGTGGTACAGCAAGAGCAAATGAAATTGGAATTACTGCGGGTACAGGCGCAAGCGGAATTACTGCGAGCACAAGAGCAAGTAGTTGCTGCGCGTGCCGCGGCCCAGGCCCAGGGAGGCGATGTGCGGTTTGTCAGCGCCGTACAGGGCGGCCCACTGGGTAGCGGTTCGTACAACGACGTCATCGCCAGAATGCAGGAACGTCAAACCGGTAATGGCGTATTCATGACGATGGAAGCGATCTATGCCCCGGGTACGACGCCGATGGACTTCCGCTATGGCAACTCCGCCAAATTGATTCGAGGCGGAAAGCCGATTCGAATCGAAGTTCACTACACGCCCAACGGAAAGGCAACTACGGATCGCACCCAGGTGGCATTCACCTTGGCCAAGGGCCCGGCCGACCGGCGTTTCGTCATCATGGCGCCGGAACATCTGGTGGATTCGCGAAAGCCGATTCCGGCAGGCAAAGCCAACTACGAAACCGTCGGCGAACTGAAGTTCAATCAGGATGCCGACCTGGTGTGGTTCATGCCGCACATGCATCTGCGGGGAAAGGATATGACGTACAAGCTGGTCTATCCGGATGGGCACGAACGTACGGTACTGAGTGTGAATTACAACTTCAACTGGCAACTCGGATACGAATTGAAGACTCCCATCAAAATCACCAGGGGCACCCGCATGATTGTGACGGCGCATCATGATAATTCTGCGAATAACCCGATGAATCCATCGCCAAGCCTGGCAGTACCGTGGGGTGAACTTACATCTCAGGAAATGATGCTGCCGTGGTTTGGCGTGCTGGTCAATCGCGATGCAAAACCGGAGACTATCGCTACCTATCGGCCAGGGGACTTGGACGGGATGAACCCCACTCCCGGTGCCGGCGTCCTTAGGGTTCCGGGAACGGTCATCAATGTGATCGAAAAGTAAAAGGTGTGGTAGGGGGCGGCCTACGCCCCCCCAAAATGACAATTGAACATTGAACAGTGAACATTGAACATTTCCCCGCAGAACTGTTCATTGTTCACTGTTCAATGTTCAATTGTCATTTTATTTCAGTGCCGCAAGGGTCGGTCCTGACGTTCCGCGTGGCAGCAGGCTTGGCCCGGAAGCCTTGAACAATGTCCGCGGGTCTTTCAACTGCGGATCCACCAGGAATCCCATAAAACAGTTCTGCATTTCGTCCCAGTTCTGCTGACCCCAGAAAATAAGTTTCGCTGGATCCGGATTGAATTTGTTGTTCGCCGAATTGTCATAGTGCGCAATGGCGACGATCCGGGTTCCCTTCGGGATTGGAAGCGGCGCCGCCAGGTCGAAGCCCAACTGCCAGTTGAAATCCCACTTCGCTTTAAATATGGTCTTCGACTCGCCTTCCGGTGAAATCAGCCGAACTTCGAAATCCTTCCCGCGCAAATGCATGTGGGGCTGCATGTATACCAGTTGCGTATCTGCCATTGCCGTCATCTCGGAAACCACTTCGGCGTTACTGGCGCCCGCAGGAATCGCCAGATTGCCTGCAGTGGGACCATCGCTGACGTAATAGCGGAGTTTCGGCGACTGCTTTGCAAATACGAGGCCGAGCTTCGACCGGTCCGTAGCCGGTTTGCCAGTGGCCGTGTAATGCATACTGAAAACAATATCGGAACCCTTCGGTACGAATTTTGCGGAATTGAACAGGCTGAAATCCTGCGCCCCCAACCCGGGATTGTATTTGCCGAGAAGGTCGCTTCCCTCTCCCTGACGTCCGATTTCGGGATCGCCAGCCTCATAGGCTACGCCAGGCACGGCATCTTTCATCCAGCCCGATCCTGGCGGGCGGACGATGGCTCGCATGTGATGGACGGACTCCGTGTTTCCCGGACGCAGATCGGCAGCAATGACCCACCGGTCTTCCTGAAAATTCGCCTTCACCAGAATGCTCTTGTAATTGATGGTTCCCGTCGCCGGCAATTCAATATCGCGCGGCATTTCGATTACCATATCCGGCTTGATGCTCCAGCCCTGCAGGAATTCAACGGGTGCCGGCGCATCCTTTGGATTGCCTTCAATAGCTCCACCGTCAGCCCACGCCACGAGAGTCTTGACGGTGGCATCACTCAGCGTTCGGTCGTTGGCAAAATGTCCATAGGCGGAGTCCGCGAACCACGGCGGCATCTGGCGCGTCACCACGGCCGTCTTGATCGCCTTTGCCCAGGGGCGCGTTTCCTGATAATTGAGAAATGACATTGGCGCAATCTCGCCTGGGCGATGGCAGCTCTGGCAATTCTTCTGGAGGATGGGAAGAACATCCTTGTTGAATGTAGGCGCCGGATCCTGCACTGCAGCCCTCATGGAAATGACAAGTACGGCAATGCCAAGAATCGAACCGGCCAGAATGCGGGAATTCCAGTTCTGTCTCCGCAGCATATTCAACCTCCTAGGGAGCAAGACGAATTTCGACTATATTACTTGATTTCCGCTTACGCGCATTCAGTTTAAACTTCTAAGGAACTAACGGGAGGATCACGATGAAAACCAGACATTATGGACAAACCCTGCTTCTGCTGACCTTGATGTTCACACTGTTCATGACGGCGGGCGCCGCGCAGCAGGCCGGAACTGCCAAAAAGAAGGAATTCGACTTTCACGGCAAGATCGAGAAGGTAGATCTCAAGGCAAAAACTCTGCAGGTCAAAAACGACACGGTCAAGGACTGGATGGGTCCCGGAAAGCCGATGGATTCCATGAGCATGACGTACTCCGTGGACAAGCCGGAAGTCCTCAGTACCCTCAAGGCTGGCGACGAGATCAATGCGAAAGTCTACGAGGGCGATTACAAAGTGTTGTACAGCGTGAAGGTCGTACCGGCAAAACCGGCCGCAGAAGCGCCAAAGAAGAAATAACCCACCGTTGAATGAATGCGATTCCCCCGCTGTAGGGGCGGTCTATGACCGCCCGCAATCTGGCGGATTGCATTCCTCAAAATTGTGGGCGGTCATAGACCGCCCCT
>JBGPBY010000556.1:0-4815 GCA_041481485.1 Terriglobia bacterium | reverse complement strand
GTTCGAAGCTGTAATCGCGATTCCCCAATGTAGGGGCGGTCTATGACCGCCCACAATTTGGAAGGATTGCACTCCTCGCAATTGTGGGCGGTCATAGACCGCCCCTACATTGGGGAACCGCGATTACAGCTATTGTGCCGCCCTGAATACGTGTGCGTATCTATGAAACAGCCTACTTAGCCACCGGCGTGAGCCGGTGGTTGATGATCCGCGAATCCATCAAGCGCCAGCGGCGAGACAGATCAGGCAAAACCACCCTGAGCTTGCCAACCGTCGTAAAATCCCTGTTTCACGAAGGAGAACTTCATGGACGATGCACAAATTGCAGAACTTGGTCCCCTGGCGCCGCTTGCAGGACTTTGGGAGGGTGAAAAAGGCGACGACATCGCACCATCGGATGATCGCGGGACCGAAAACAACAAGTACCGGGAACGAATTCTCTTCGAAGTCATTTCGCCGGTGCAGAATCACGAACAGAAGCTCTTCGGCCTGCGATATCACCGCACTGCGTGGCGTCTGGGAGAAGCGGCGCCGTTTCACGAAGATCTCGGCTATTGGTTATGGGATCCGGCGGCAAAACAGGTCATGCGCTGCTTCATCGTTCCCCGTGGAGTTGCAGTCATCGCCGGTGGGACAGTGGAATTGTCCGCGCGAACTTTTACCCTCACGGCGGAATCCGGCTCGAGCTCGTATGGCGTTTGCTCGAACCAATTTCTGGACAGAAACTTCAAGACTTTGCGTTTCGAATTGACGGTGACGATTCACGACGGGAACTCGTATAGTTACGCGGAAGACACGCAGCTGCAGATCCCGGGTCAAACCGAAGTCTTTCACCATCGGGATTCCAATACGTTGACTCGAGTTGTTGCGAAACAGAATCATGTCTGAAGTCGAACTTCTGCATAGAAGAGGGAAAGTGAAGGTTGCTATGCGAACTATGGCTTTATTCCTGATCTCTGCAATCATGCTCCCGGTCCCATCGGTTGCCGCACAAACTGCGCGCGGGAATGCAGCCACTGCATGCGATCGCAACTGCCTGCGCGATTTCATGACGGACCGCAGACACCCCATTTTCCACAGACGCCTACCGGTTTGAGGGCGGTCAGATCATGGCCGGTCCGGCCTGCACTCGAGGCGGCGGCTGCGACAATATCAAAACACAGCGGATTCCCCGGCTCTCCGGAATCCGATGGAGAGTGGCCGTGGTCGATGAAGAATTAGGAATTGTCTGGATTCGCCTGGATTTTGGCCCGGGCTCTCTATTTGGGGAGAACGCGAGCAAGTCCCTCATTGTCTGGGAAGCTTTCAAAGTCTACGGAAGCCAGATCCATGCCGTCGAAGCATTCATGAAAGTCGGCCCGCAGAATGCTCCGTCGGGCTGGGATGCGAACTAGTCGGATTTGCTGGAACCTGTCGTTTCAAGCAGTATTCGATTGCTATCCGATTGGATCTGTTGCGCACCATAAGTTGCTGCCACATTTTCCAGATCGTCCGGCAACCTGTTCGATTTAGGATTGAGAAAAGACGGAACTGCGCAGTCCAGCGAGCAATCAGCGCTTTCAGGAGGATACAGTGAAACCATGGTTATTGGTTTTTGTGGCCTGTACGCTCTGTGCTTCGTTAGTGAGCGCCCAAATTTCGGTGGATGTTACTCTCGTCACGCTGGTAGCCACCGTCACCGACAACAATGGCCGATATGTGCCTAACCTCGGAGCGACCGACTTTGCTGTTAGTGAAGACGGAAAGGATCAAAAGATCGCACTCGTGGAGCGATCCGATGACCTGCCTCTCAGCATCGGAGTTCTGCTCGATGTCAGCACCAGCATGCGGCCAAAAATCGAGACTGCAACCGCAGCCATCGATCGCTTTTTGAGGACGCTCGGACCGACGGACGACATGTTTCTGATGAGTTTTGCGGGAAAACCAAAGCTGGAACAAAACTTCACAAACGACCGCAACAAGATTGCAAAAGCTCTCCACAAGGTTCAATTGAACAGCCGGACGGCTCTTTACGACTCCATTGAACAGGGACTTGTGAAGGTTCGAGATGGTAAATACCCGAAGAAGGCGCTGCTGCTGGTCACTGACGGACAGGACACCAACAGCGTCATCAGTCTCGAACAGGCAATGGATGACGTTCGTCAGTCGCGTGTCCTGCTGTACTGTCTGGGTATTGGTTCGTCGTCCAGCAGCTACGATGCACCGCAGGGCAATCATCCGTATCAGGGACCCGGAGTGAATCACGGAGGACCGCCGATGATCATTTTGCCAGGTGGTATTCAGATCCCATTGCCGGGGCCGGTGCGACGACAGTTTCCTGGAGGAGGAGGGGGATCTCAGAGCGGCAGGTATCCCGGGGGCGGACCTTACGGCGGCCTTGAATCTGCAGACATGCAGGTGCTCGAAAGTCTTGCCTCAGCCAGTGGGGCGAAGGCATGGCTGGTGCCCACGGATTCAGACAGCGCCAACTCCGTGATGGAAGATGTGTTGAACGAAGTGGGGGCGGAACTTCGAAGCCAGTACACCATCGGCTACTATCCGGATCATCCGGTAAACGACGGAAAATGGCATCAGGTTGTCGTCCGCGCGAAGAATGCGAATTATATCGTTCGCTCGCGCAAGGAATACTTTGGCGCGGGAAACGCCACTGCATCACGCTGACTGGCTCGCTCAGCGCTTCTGAAATTCAGGCGAACCCAGAACGGTCGCTGCAATCATCGACGGTGTCGCCTCTTTCCCCTGAACACTGGTTTCAATGGCGGCTACAGTGTCCGGTGACGGCGATATGCCCAGCAATTCTTCGGCAACCATTGCCGGCGTCTTGAAATTGAACCTGCTGATGTCTGGCCGTATTCCCGCAAACTGTCCCGACGTCAGAGCGATTGCGAAATTGATGCGGCCCAGCACACCGGCGTTGCTGTTCCAGGACTCTCCGGTGTTGGGATAACCCGTGGGTTCGACTTTGCCGTACAGCGGTTCGCCGATATCCGCAATTCGTTGAGCGAAGGGCAACATATCGGGCGCATCGACATTCAGTGCGCGAACGGCGCTCACCACCATCTCGAGCGGAGATTTCATCTTTGCTTGCCACGCGCCTTCCGACAGGAATTCCGTTGACGAAAAGAGCGTTTGCAGGACAGCGCGAAGGTCTCCGTCGGTTTTTGTGAATGTGGCGGCCATGCGGTCGACCAACGCTTGAGGCGGGTCGTCCGCAACAAACCGCTGCGCGAGTTCCTTCGAAATAAATCGTGCGGTGGAGGGATGATGCGCCAGGATTTCGATCACGTCCAGGCCATCCTGCTCGCCCTGTCCTGCGGGCAATACGTGACCTAAAACCAGTTTCTCTTTCCGGTCGTGGACTCCAGGATTGAACTGAAACTCCGCATATCGCCCGGGATCAAACACAGTCCATCCGGTAAATGCGCGGGCAACGGCAATGACGTCGTCCTGGGTGTATCCTCCGTCGACTCCGAGCGTGTGCAGTTCCATGAGCTCGCGTCCATAGTTCTCATTGATGCCCGGACGCCGTGCCGGAGCACCATTGGCGCTGAGAGCGGGCGCATCGTCGCGTGGAGCCTGGGATTGATTATTGTCCAGATAGATCAGCATGGCCGGGTGGCGTGCTGTCGCCAGTAGAAGATCCTTAAAGTGACCGAAAACGTGGGGGCGGATCGCGTCGCGTTCGTAGCTGGTCAGCAGAACGCGGATTTGATTCTTTCCATTGTAGACGTTGAAGTGATTCAGCCAGAAGTCCACGAGCACTTCTTCGAGTTGCCGATTGGAATAGATGGCGCGGTAAAGTTTATTTTCGATCAACTGCTGGTTCACATATTGTTGCGGTTGAGAAGCTGCCATGGCTTCACGCCGCAATTGAGGAACTCCATTGAATGCCTGGGGGCCGACGGAGCGAAGCACCTGATTGCGCTCATCGCCGTTAAGCGAATTGACCAGTGCCAGCTTCTGCTCGTTGGTGCCGTTGCGGACAATGCGCATCTGATCCGGAGTGAGAATGTCGCGCTTCGGATTCTGATTCTGTGCCTGCGCATTCTTTCGCAATTCTTCCGCCTCTTTCTGCATCTCCGGCAAACCTTCCAGCGCTTCGGCAGGAGCTGCAGCGAGCACCTGGCTTCTCACGTCGGCGGGAAGGGCCGCCAGGACTTCACGCCGTTCTTCCAGGGTGCCGCCGTCCCGGAGTTTGCTGATCTGGAGTGGGGTCAGCATGGACTGAAGCGGCCTTTGAGGCGCTTTCTGTTGTTGTGGCTGCGCGTATTTCTCATTGATCTGCCACATGGAAAGCTGAAGGGTGTCCAGAGGTTGGATCCGGGTCGCCAATTCGGGATTCTCGGGAATTCGATCGGGATGCAACTGCAGATCAATCCAGCGGTCGACGCCGAGACGCCGCACCTGGTCAACGTCTCCCGGTCGTGGCCCAAACGTCAGCCGATTGAGTGCATGGACAATTTGTTTGTCCGCCGTCAGTTTTTGATCAAACCGGCCAGCCGCATTGCCAGTCGGAGCCAGTAGCAACGCTCCCGCGCAAATTGCAAATCCCAGGCGCTTCATGCCAGTTCTCCCTTCACAGCTAAATCGTTTAGGTATTTATACTCCCGTGCTTAGACATTGGGACAGTTTTAACGCATGGAATGTTTAAGAGGACGGGGTTTTATGCAACTGTAGCTGCGGTCTATGTGGGCGTGAAGGAATGGGAATCGAGTGGCTGTAAGGGGGGTCTATCAAGAAATCCCTCTGCCAACGGGAGTGGGGGCCGCACGGCGGACGGTGAGGGGTACCACAAGTAACAATATTTAGTTGTGG
>JBGPBY010000555.1:0-4823 GCA_041481485.1 Terriglobia bacterium | reverse complement strand
ACTTCGTTCGGGAAAAATCCCGGAGAAGTTTCCGAAATTTTCCGGGCGCCCGATCTTCACGCGGTTCTCTTCTTTGCGTTCTTCATCCTGACGGACCCGCCGACATCGCCTGTGAAATATCCCGACCAGCTGGTATGCGGCGTGATCGTCGCGGTTTCGAGCTTTTTATTCTTTGAAGTGGTGGGAGCGGCCTACTACCTCCTGGCGGGAGTCCTTGTCGGCAACATCTATGAAGCGTGGCGCCGCTGGGGATCTTCGCGCCGCCGGCTTGTCGACCGGGGACCCTCCGAGGCGGAGCAGTTCGTGCGGAGCCTTCGGTAGTTAGTCCGCTTGAATTCAGCGGGCAGAACTCCCCTCCTGAGTCAGGAGGCCATTCCACACACTTGACTCCGCCGGTTGAGAATTAATTGATGATTATTGATTCAACTTCAGTTTAGTAGTCGCGGCTGCGAGATTCTGTCGGTATCGCGGGCGGTGCTCAGATTGTCTTCGTCGCCAATAACAGTCTATAAGCGTACTTTTTTGCTATGACAGAGAGTGCTCACACCCTCTCGCTGATCCACGCGAATGGTTTGCAGCCTGATGCTTTGGCTGCGAATCGTCTTCAGGCGTGGTGCGACGCGCGGCGACGGCCTCCGGGGCGAGGATGTGACGCCGAATCTGCGGACGATCAAGGCGATTCCGTTGCGGCTGCGGCGCGGTAGCGTCGTGCCCGCGGTGCTCTTCTCCGGAATTGGCGATTGATGAAGACTGTCCGCTCGCTTATGCTGCCTATACTTATGACCGAGGCCGAATCGGGCAAACCGAACTTCACGCGCCTAGTTCGTTCTGCCAAACTACTTAGTTTGATCGCAGTCGCGTTGCTTTCCATAGTGGCGTTCGCGCAAGAACAGAAACCCGGCAAATCGCTGGCAGGTTACAAGGCAGTAATGATCGAGAAGGTCACGGTCGAAAAGAACGCCGCGACAGAGGAATTTCCTGTCGGTTACGACGCAGTGCTGCAAAAGAGCGCCGTCGCCAACCTGCTAAAAAAGAGGACCTTTGAGCAGGTAATTGACGCCGCCGAAACTGCCAGCGCTGAGGCAGCCAAACCGGCTGAGGGCCAGAAGTTGACGCTGGCTATGACCGTGATCAAGTTTGACAAAGGAAACCGCGCGGCCCGCTACATGGTCGGGTTTGGCGCAGGTGCCACGAAAATCAAAGTGCGCTTCGTGTTCTGTGACGCTGCTACTGGCAAAGAACTGTTTCGGTCAGATCGTGAAGGCAAATTTTACGGTGCGATCAGTCTTGTTGGAGGCAGCAAAGAGCACGCCGTCACGGAAGCAGCGGGTGATGTAATTGATGGGCTGATCAAAGACGTCAACAAGAACCGCTGAACGATCTAGGGCGCCCCGTGCCGGCGTGTCGGGGTGGTTACCAGCGGCAGCTGTTTGTCTTTTCTTTTCGATCGCGACGCCTTTCGGTAACATTACGCGCATGGCTTCCTTCAATCTTCGGGTGAACGGTCAGAGCCATCAGGTTACTGCCGATCCAGGCACACCATTGCTCTACATCCTCAGCGACGATCTTGCCCTGCGCGGGCCAAAATTCGGATGCGGCCTGGGGCAGTGCGGCTCCTGCACTGTAATCGTCAATGGTCAGGCCGTACGTTCGTGTGTCACAGCCGTCGAATCCATCTCTGCGCAATCCGAAATCAACACTCTCGAGAGTCTCGGCACGGTCGACAAGCCGCATCCAATCCAGCAGGCCTTCATCGACGAACAGGCAATGCAGTGCGGCTTCTGCATCAACGGCGTCATCATGACTGCCAAGGCATTCCTCGACCGGAATCCACGCGCAAGCGACAGCGAGATTCAACAGGCCATGTCGAACGTCCTCTGCCGGTGCGCCGCAAATTCGCGAATCATGGCGGCGATTCACAAATATGCGCAGGCGGTGCGGCGATGAAGCGCCGAGATTTTTTGCGAAACACCGGAGTCCTGCTCATTGGCTTTCGTGCCTTCGAGGCCGCAGAATTTTCGGCTCAGGCTCCGGGCTTCAACGGCACCGGCAGCAATTCGCTGGATTCATGGTTAGCCGTGGCCGCGGATGGAAGCGTCACCGTCTACACGGGCAAGTGTGAACTTGGCCAGGGACTCTACACCGCCCAGATGCAACTGATCGCCGAGGAACTCTGCGTTTCGATGAACCGTGTGAAACTGATTCAGTGCGACACGGCTCTGACTCCGGATCAGGGCACGACTTCCGGGGCGCAATCGCATCCGACGAATTTCAATCAGGCCAATCTTGCCCAGGCCTGTGCCACCGCACGAGAAGCTTTGTTGCAACGGGCTGCGGCTCAACTGGGAATCGCGCTGTCTGATCTGGACATTCGCGATGGTGTGATTGCTTCGAAATCGAATCCGCAAAAAAGAACGACATTTGGAGAACTGATCGGCGGGAAAACGTTTAACGTTGCGCTCAACCCGAATGCGAAACGGAGGCCTGCATCGGAATGGACCACTCTGGGAAAAGCCATTCCTCGTTTCGACATCCCATCCATGGTGACCGGACAATTCGAGTACGTTCACAACGTCCGTGTTCCGGGGATGTTGCATGGACAGGTCGTCCGGCCTCCTGCCGTCGGGGCTACGGTAATTCGCGTGGATGAGAATTCGGTTCAGGGGATGCCCGGAATCCTCAAAGTTGTCGTGAAGAAAAATTTTGTCGGAGTTGTAGCCGAAAAACCCTGGCAGGCCATTCAGGCCGCAGAAAAACTCAAGGTGGAATGGACTGCGGGGACTGGTCTTCCGGATCACACGACTTTTCATGAATACATGCAGAGCCAGAAGCAGACTCGCGACACATTCCAGGTGAATACAAAGGATGTCGATGAGAAGTTGGCCGGTGCGGCCAAAGTCATCAGTGCATCGTATCGATATCCCTACCAGATGCACGGCTCGTTTGCGAGTTCGTGTGCCGTGGCAGACGTTCAGTCCAATGGCGCAACCATCTGGTCTGAGTCGCAGGCGGTTTATCCGTTGCGCAGCAGCGCAGCCATGGTGCTTGGCATGCGCCCGCAGGATGTGCACGTCATTTTCCGGATGGGTTCCGGCTGTTATGGCTGCAACGCGGCCGATACCGTGTCCTACGATGCCGCGCTGCTTGCCCAGGCCGCAGGGAAGCCGGTGCGTGTGCAGCTTTCGCGCAAAGACGAAATGATTTCCGAAAACTACGGCTACGCCTTCGTTCTTAACGAAAAGGCTGCCGTGAACGCCGATGGGACCATTGTGGCGTGGGACCACGAATCGTGGTCGCCCGTGTATGGAAATCGGCCGGGCAATAACCAGCCTGGCAATGTCATTTCCGGCATGCTTGCGGGTTTCGACCCCGCTGCTTTCGCGGCGCGAACTCCGGCTCCGGATCCGGCGAATTTCGCGAACAACAGCAATGCCACGCCTTCATACGTTACCGGATGCGTCGCAGCGCGTTGCGGCGGTACAGGAACGGTTTCCAGCCAGCGCGTGCTCACGCACAACATCCGCTCGCCCTTTTTCACTGGCCCGCTGCGTTCACCGGAACGATTGCAAAATACGTTTGCGCACGAATCGTTTATGGATGAAATCGCAGCGGCCGTTCGAATGGATCCGGTGGATCATCGTTTGAAGCATCTTGCGGATCCCCGGCTTATCGAAGTGGTGAAGGCCGCAGCTAAGGCGGCAAACTGGGAATCCCTGCCTTCTCCAAAGCCGGGAATCCGGCGGACAGGAATTGTCTCGGGCCGCGGCATTTCCTGTGTGCTGTATGAAGGTGACAATGGATACTGCGCGGTTGTCGCAGAAGTCGACGTGAATCAGGACACGGGAGTCGTGGACGTGAAGCGGCTGGTCATTGCGGAAGATTGCGGTGCGATTTCCAACCCGGACGGACTGCGGAATCAACTCGAAGGCGGCGCGCTGCAGGGAATGAGCCGAGTGTTGCTGGAAGAAGTCACATGGGACAACAGCAAAATTACTTCCGTCGATTGGCGGACTTATCGACCGCTGTTTCTCGGCGCAAACGTTCCAAAGATTGAAACTGTCCTGATCAATCGTCCGGATCAACGGGCGAACGGCGCGGGCGAAACGGCGGTGACTGTCACGCCTGCAGCGATTGCCAACGCCATTTTCGATGCCACGGGCGCTCGAATGCGAACTGTTCCGTTTACTGCCGAGCGTGTGAAAGCCGCTTTGGCAGCTCGTGCTTAATCAATTTCTATTACATGTGGAGGGTCGATGAGTCGTCGCGCGGAATCTCTGGCGAATCGAATTGAAGAAGGGGCGGATGGTCTGGCGAAATTTGCCGATGGACTTTCGGAATCCGAGTGGCGGATGCCGCTGTCTGCGGACGGCACTGACCGGCGCCCGATTGGCGTGATTGTGAATCACGTGGCCAGTGTTTATCCCATTGAGATTGACCTGGCTCGTGCCATCGGCAGCGGCAAAGCCGTGACCGAAGTTACCTGGAATGCCGTCGCCGACATGAACGCCAAACACGCACAGGATCAGTCCGGAACTTCGAAAGCCGTGACAATCGAACTGTTGCGCAGGAACAGCCGCGAAGCCGCGGCCGCGGTCCGCACTTTCACAGACGAACAGCTGGATTCTGCCGCGCCGTTTTCATTGAGCTTTGGTGCACCGGTCACTGCACAGTTTGTGATTGAGGATCACGCGCTGCGCCACAGCTGGCATCATCTCTCCCGGATTCGGGCCGCACTGAAGAAGTGATCGTAAAGGAACGCGATTCCCCAATGTAGGGGCGGTCTATGACCGCCCGCAATTTGCAGGAATGCAACCCTCCAGATT
>JBGPBY010000554.1:0-4839 GCA_041481485.1 Terriglobia bacterium | reverse complement strand
TGCCGTTGTTGCCATGCTATGTCCTCAATTGTGCGCCAAGACGCTGTTCTAAAATTTCCAGTAATTTTCGATCAAAGCTTTCCACTTCGGTATCTGTCAGCGTACGTTCGCCGGATTGATATGTCACCGAAATGGACAGGCTATACCGGGACTCCGGAAATGACCCGGAATCCATGCGGTCGAACGGTTCGACTCGAAGCAATTCCGGAATGCCCGCTCCGGTGATGATCTGACGAACAGCGGCATATTGGGTCCCTTTATTCAGCAGTAAAGAGAAATCCCGGCGCACTGCCGGAAAACGGGGAATCGCAGACACCTGCATTTCCGAATTCCTGCCGATCAATCGCCCAGCTTCGATTTCTGCAATCCACACCCGGCGGCGGATTTTCAGGTTTTCCAATAATTCCGGATGAACCTCGCCCACAATTGCGACATCGGCGATACGGACCGAGCGTCCGGGATGGTAGTAGTCTGCAATTCCATCGGAACTCGTATTTATGGCGTTCAGATGGAACGTTTCAAGAATCGATTCCACATCGCCTTTGATATCGAAGAAGCCAAATTCCTTTTCAGAGTCGTGAATGTTCTGGGAGCGCAGCGCGCCGCAGGCTGCCAATATCAATACGCGCCGTTCGTCCTTCCTGCTATAGACCTTGCTCAGTTCGTAGAGCTGAAGATCAGGGGCGCCGCGATTGAGGTTCCAGAGGATCGTCTTGAGAATTCCGGGGACCAGAGACGTGCGCAGAACGGTGGCGTCCTCGGTCATCGGATTCTGGAATTTAACCGGTTCGATGTCCGGACGATATCGCCGCTCGGTCTCCTCATCACTGAAAGAATAGGTGGCTGTTTCATCGTAACCCTTGCCCTCCAATACGGAGCGCAGCCGCCTCTCCTCGGCTTCGCCCGGAAGGGCTGACCCAAATCCACCCCATCTTGGAAGTGTCGAAGGGAATCTGTCGAATCCGTAATGGCGCGCGAGCTCTTCGAGAAGATCCTGTTCATGGGAAACGTCCACCCGAAAACTCGGAACGCCAACGGTCCAGCCTTCTGCAGTACGGCTCCACTTGAACTCCAGTTTTTGGAAAATGCCCTCGACGACGGCATCGTCAACCGGCGCCCCCAGAAACAATGCGATTCGCGACCGTCGAAGAGACACGACGACAGGTCCGCGTTTTCCCGGATAAACGTCGATTGCGCTCGAAAAAATGTCTCCACCGGCAACCTTCTGAATGAGTGCCGCGGCACGATCGCAGGCGAATGCGGCGATTTCTATATCGGCGCCGCGTTCAAACCGGTATGAAGCTTCGGTGTTCAAGCTAAGAGTTCGAGCGGTCTTGCGGATGGATTGCGGCTGGAAATACGCACTCTCCAAAAACACATGGACCGTCCGGTCCGAAATCTCCGAATCACTGCCACCCATGACGCCCGCTAAAGCGACGGGTTTCCCCCGGTCTGCGATGACAAGAACGGAAGGACTCAGCACGCGTTCAATGCCGTCGAGGGTTGTTATTTTATCTTCAATACCGGCACGGCCGGCGCGGCCAGCGCGACGGACGATGATTTCCTTACCCTCGAGTTTGTCTGCATCGAAGGCGTGAAGCGGTTGCCCGAGTTCCATCAGCACATAGTTGGTAACGTCGGCAACATTGTTGATGGGACGTACACCGGACGTTTCGAGACGCCGCTTCAGCCAGTCGGGAGACGGGCCAATCTTCACTCCCGATATATAACGGCCGACATATCGTCCGCATAGCTCGGGATCGGATATGTCGATGGAAAATACGTCGCTCGTTCGCTTTGAGGATTCGATCAGTTTGAATTCCGGCTTGCGGAGGGCAGATCCAAAAATGACGCTGAGTTCACGGGCAACGCCGAGATGATTCAGGCAGTCCGGTCTGTTGGTGGTGACATCGAGTTCAAAGACGGTGTCATCGCCGGCGGTCTCGATCGCATCGACAGTGAGCCCCACGTTCGTCAGATGCCGGCCAACGGCCGGCGGTTCTGCCGCAATGTCGACAAATTCCCGCAACCAATTCAGACTGATTCTCATAGTGTCGTGCGTTTCAGGGTAGCGAAACTGTAGGCGCGATCATGGAATGCGTGAATGAATGCGATTCCCCATTCCCCAATGTAGGGGCGGTCTATGACCGCCCGCAATTCGGAGGAATGCAGGCCTCTCAATTGCGGGCCGTCATAGACCGCCCCTACATTGGGGAATGGGGAATCGCATTCATTCGCAAATGCATCCATCAATCGTTTATTCCTCTTTCCTCAAAACTGTTCCAGGAAGCGGACGTCATTCTGGAAATAAAGTTGAATATCGCTGATGTTGTACTTCAGCATGGCGTATCGCTCGATGCCCAGGCCGAAGGCAAAGCCGCTGTACTTTTCCGCATCGTAATTCACGTAGGAGTACAGTTTCGGATTGACCATTCCGGACCCCATCACCTCAATCCAGCCGGTCTGTTTGCAGACTCGGCATCCCGACCCCACGCAGAACACACACGACAGATCGACTTCCGCGCTGGGTTCGGTGAACGGGAAAAAACTGGGGCGAAACCGGATACGAGCGGACTCACCGAAGAATTGTTTGTGAAAGCGTTCAAGTGTGCCCTTGAGATCCGAGAAAGCGATCCCTTCGTCCACCAGCAGTCCTTCGATCTGGTGAAACATCGGAGTGTGGGTCGCATCGGCCTGATCTCTACGGTAGACACGGCCCGGGCAGATGATCCGGACTGGAGGTTTCATCTTCTCCATCGTTCGGACCTGTACGGGCGATGTGTGCGGCCGCAGCACCATATCGTCGCTGATATAAAAGGTGTCCTTGGGATCGCGCGCCGGATGGCCGGCAGGAATATTCAATGCCTCAAAGCTGTAATAGGTGCTCTCGACTTCGGGACCGTCTTCCACCGCATAGCCCATCGCGATGAAGATGTCTTCAATTTCCTTTTGAACTATGGTCAGGGGATGCCGGGAGCCGAGCCGGCGTTTATTGCCTGGCAGCGTGACGTCCAGGCGTTCCCGGTCGAGGGCTGCATTTTTTTCGGCCGCAGACAAGCGCTCCAGCAAGACGCCAAGGGCGCCTTCAATTTTACCTTTGAGTTCGTTTGCGGCCTGTCCGAATGCGGCGCGTTCGGCCGGCGGAATATTGCGGAGATTTTGAAGCTGTAAGGTTAAAAGGCCGGACTTGCGGGAAAGGTAAAGATTCCGGATGTCTTCGAGCGCACGTAAATCCGCAACGGCGGCGCAGTCGCGGCCAAACTGATCGTGAATGGATCGAAGCTTGTCGATCGCGTCGTTCGAAGACATTGCCAAAATCCAGGTTCCATAATTTTGCGGTTATGCCGCTGCGGCCTTTTTCGCCGTTTCTGCCAGAGTCGTGAATCCGGCCGGATCCTGCAGCGCAATATCGGCCAGCACCTTGCGATCCAGTTCAACGCCCGCCACTTTAAGGCCGTGTATCAATTGATTGTAGTTCAGTCCATTTTGCCGGGCAGCAGCGCCGATACGGATAATCCAGAGTTTCCGGAAATCGCGTTTGCGGGACTTGCGGTCGCGGTATGCATAGACCAGGGCCCTGTCGACAGACTCGGTTGCGAATTTGTACAGCTTGCTTTTATTGAGGTAGTAACCCTTTGCAAGCTTGAGAATTTTTTTGCGGCGATCGTGGCGTTTGGTTCCACGTTTAACTCGAGGCACGATGAACTCCTTGTCTTATGCGTAGGGCAGCATTTTCCGGACGGATGGCGTATCGGCATCCGACACAACCACGGAACTGCCCAGTTTTCTTTTCCGCTTCGCCGCTTTCGAAGTGAGTATGTGGCGGGCGAACGAATGATGCCGGATAATCTTTCCGGTTCCCGTAACTTTGAAGCGTTTTGCCGCTCCCCTGTGTGTCTTTAGTTTCTGCTTCATTGAGTTTCTCTGTCTGTTAAGCCTTCTTCGGAGCAAAGATCGCGATCATGTTCGGGCCTTCCATTTTGGGTCTGGCTTCCACAGTCCCCACCTCGGCCAGTTCTTCAATCAATCGATCGATGATCGCCCTTCCAATGTTCTGATGCACGATTTCGCGCCCCCGGAAGAAAACTGCCGCCTTGACTTTGTCGCCTTGTCCTAAAAATCGGATGATGTGATTCTTTTTGAATTCGTAATCGTGCTCATCCGTATTGGGCCGGAATTTAACTTCCTTGACCGTGATGTTTTTTTGATGCTTTCGCTTCTCGTGCTCTTTCTTGTTCTGCTGATATAGAAACTTGCCGTAGTCCATGATCCGGCAAACTGGAGGGACTGCCGTCGGCGCAATTTCCACCAGGTCCAGTCCACGTTCTTCGGCGATTTTGATCGCCGCCGGCGGTGTCAAAACTCCAAGCTGTTCATTGTTATCGTCAATAACGCGAATTTCTTTCGCCCGGATTCGATGGTTCACCCTTATGTTTCTGTCGATGGTTTGGACCTCCTGAAATGTCCGCAAAGGACAAACGTTAACCTTAACAAAATCAGGGGAGTGATTTCAATCATAGGTTAAGGGCACTAGGCGAAGGGGGCCGCCCTCTCCCGTTGGGATGGAACAACATACTTGACGAATCAAGCATCCGAAAATCAGCCCTTAGCAATCAGCACTCGCCGATCTGGAACATCCTTTTGCAACAGCGCTATAAATAGCCTGTAAGCAGACCCTATCTATAAGGATATTGCAAAACGATGTTCCAGATCGGCGAGTGCTGATTGCTAAGGGCTTGCGCAAAAATAACTTGGCAGAATGCCAGACCGGGATCTGACCAATGTTCAATTCCCAATGTTCAATTCTTATCCGAACAGAGGGCGGCCGCACGAGTCCGA
>JBGPBY010000553.1:0-4841 GCA_041481485.1 Terriglobia bacterium | reverse complement strand
GCGAGCTTTGTGTCGGAATATCATGGTAAGGCAAAACGGCCTTAATGCCGCCCTCCTGGCCCATCCGCGAATAAGCGTCTTGCACATGGATCTGCTTGATCACAGTCACCTTATACCCAAGTCGGCCGAGAAGATCCTCGTATCCGAGGGTCCCGTTCACCGCGGCAGAGAGCATCGCCCGATCAGGCGACACCCGGTCGAGAATGGCTTTTAGCCCTTCGAATTGCCCCTGAGAGAGAATGCGCTCGAACCGCTGTTGGCTGGTTTCAGCGCCTGCTGTTACTGTTTCGATTGACATAAAGGTTCCGATGGAAAAAATGGCCGGGAGAGTGCGGCGGGACCAGCCGCCGCACGACACGGGGGCACTTCCGTGATCCGTTCCCCTCGCACGGTACGCGGGACTTCTCCGCGACTCTCCCGTGCGGCCAGGTTCCAGCTCAATAGCGCGGGCGGCCTCCGCCGCGGTAACCGCCACCGCCGCCACCACCGCCGCCACCGCCGCCACCTTTCGTCGCCGTACCGCCGCCTCCACCGCCGCCGCCATTCGTCGCCGTACCACCGGTTGAGCCTTGGTTTCGCTGCTGCAGCTGCGCGATGAACTCCCAGTTCGAATACTGTTCCTGCTTGTTGTATACCATCACGCCGGTGCCCTTGGATCCGGATCCGATTCCAACAATGCCTGTGAGAGGGGTCGCCTGCTGTTGGGGCTGTTGCTGCTGAGTCTGGTTGTTGGTTGGCGCAACTGTCCCACCCGTCGCCGCCCTATTCCCGTTCGCTCCTCCATTTAATGCGCCGCCGACGCCTCCAGTGCCCCCGCCATTCAGTGCGTTGCCTCCACCTCCGCCGGTGCCTCCCCCATTCAGTCCGTTTCCGCCCTGTCCGCCACCGTTCAGCGCACCTCCGGGACTATTCAACTGCAATGCGCCCTGATTGCCGCCCTGAGTCGGTTGTTGCGTCGGTTGGGCCGTGTTTCGCACCGACGTCGTTGTCGGCACCTGGCCCAAAGACTGATACACATTGGAACCCGTCAGCGTTCCATCCTGATTGAGAATAATCGCCCGCCAAGGCTCGCCGGAAACCGGATCGGCATAGGCCTTGCGAAGGAACCTTGTGCCGTTGCTGGACAGCAATTCATCCACGCTGCTGGGAAGAAGATTCAGAGTGCGCTGAAACTTCGAAATGGCTCGAGCGTATTCCTCGCCGCGAAAGATAAGTTCCTTCTCGCGTTCCCGCTGCGCCTGCATGACGAGATTGGGCATCCCGATCGCCAGCATAATCGACGCGGCGGTGAGAAACACGATGAGCGCCGCCATCGAGAAGCCCGCATCGCGCCGTGCCCGTTTCACTGCGGCAGCACCTTGCGCTGAAACGTTCGGCGCTGATTTAAGGAGACGTCCTCGATCTCTACGGAGGTTTCGCTGGCCTTGTTCACGCAATAGCGTCCCATGATGCACTCGCCCTCGGTGACATTATAGTGATTGTTCGGTCCTTCGCTGATCGAAACCCAAAGCTTCCCCGGCTTGGCCACAATGCCGATGGCTTCATACGCGAACCTGTTCAACGCCGTATCCGGAGCAGGCGGCGGCGGTGGGGGAGCAGGTCGAGCGACCTGCGTATTCGCTGTCTGTACCACCACTGGTGGCTGAGGAGGAGGCACCGGCTTCGGAGGAGGCGGCGGAACGTAGTATTCGAAAACGTTCTTCTTGCCGACGATATCTCGATCTGGAGTGTCTGACATCAGTTCCACACGGATCTGGGCATTTCCGTTACCCAGCGCCAAGACTTTCGCCACTGTCGCAACCGGAGTTGCAGTCGTGGGTTGCGTGGTCCGAAAATTGGTCCAGTACTCGTAAAAGCCCACGCCAGCAAGCAGGACGACCAGTGCCAGAAGCGTCTGAAGTTGTTTTTTATTTTCTTTTGTCATTTGTAAAAAAACGTCTCCAGTGAAAGCGAAAGTCCCACCATCCCTGGCTTGTTTGCCGGCGCCGGCGCCGGAGTGCTGGCCGGAATTGCGCGGCCGACAACAGTTGGAGTGGGAGTGGGAGCGGCGGGCGCATCGTCTGAAGCAGTACGCAGGTCGATGGAATCAATCAGAAAGAAGGTGTCCGAGGTTTCGAGAGTCTTGATGAAGTTCACCGCATTGGCATACGTGCCTTTCACTGGAATCTTGGCCTTCACCTGATACAGCCCGTACTGCTTTACTTCGTCGCGAGTGTAGTCAACAACCGGCTTCTGAACCCCGGATCCAATGGCGAGCTGTTCCAGACGCGGTGACAGCTCGGCAAAACCGGGATCGAACTTGATGAAATGTTCCTTGAAGAAACCCGAGCGGTCCTGTTCAAAGCGGTCCAGTTGCTCGCTGGTCTTCTCGAGTTTGACGACGTTGCGCTGCGAAATCACAGCCTGCGTCCGCATTTCGTCAATGTGTCCCTGCATATTGAAATAGTGGGAGCGTGTCGGACGCAGCAGAATGAGAAAGAACAATATATTGACGACCGCAATCACGGCCAGGAGTCCGCCGACCACAGCCTGTCTTTTTTGCCGCCGGTGCATCATTGGGTCGCTCTTTCCGGGAAATACGAAACGGTCATATCGACCTCGACATCCGAATTGATTGCGGCGCCTTTCTTCTCTTCGCGGGCGACCACAACATCCTGAAATACCGGTGACGCCTGAAGGCGACGGATGAACTCACTTTCATCGGAAATGGAATGGCACATGGTCAACAGGTGAAGCTTGAGCTTTTCCTTGGCAATTTCCGGAGTGATGCTGGTCAAACGAACATTATCCGGCACCACGCGTTCCAGGTTGGCAAATACCTGTGTCCAGGAGAAATGTTTCTTGATAATCAGATTGTTCAGGAAATCGATTTCATTGAGTTTCGCCGTCGTTACCGGACGGTCAAGTTTCGTGCTGAGGGCCTCCAGTGTTTTGCCGACACTCTCTTTGTTCACACTGGCATTCTTCTCGTCGGCCTGAATTGTTTTGACGAGGTCAGAATACATTCGATAGGAGTACACCTGCCACACGGACAGTCCCGCGATTACTAAAAAGGACACCGCCAACCCGAGATTCAAAATCCGGTAGGCCGGAAACGGTCGCGTTGACAGGTTCAGATTAAGTTTGCCCATACCACATCCACGGCGCCAAGCACCGGCTTAAAAATATCGTCGATTGATTTCGGTCCCAGAAGGTGCACTGGAATAGTCAGCTTATGTTCCAGGTCCGACAATTCCAGTTTCAGATCGCCTTCATAGCCGCACACCGTCACGGAGTTCAGGCCTTTACCTCCCAGTTTGTCCTGGTAATACATCAGCGTGGGATAGATCGCATCAAACAAAGGCATCTCGGGTACCTTGCGATAAAACTCCGGCCGTCCATCCTGAAATACCATGGTGGAGATGCATCCCGGCGCAATCTTCAGGAAGATGACGTCCCCTTTTGGCACGTCAAAAAGACTCAACGCTGCCAGACTCGAAGGGACCACGTAGCCGGCTTCATAGCCCAGCGCCTCCAGCAAGTGTTCGTATTCTTCGATCACGCTTCGCGGCGACAGCGTCACCATCAGATCCGTGCCCTTGTCTTCACCTTGCGTACGCGATCCGATAACGGTATACGCGATCTGCGCCGTTTCCACTTCAAACGGAACCGTCTTTTTCAGCTTCCATCGTATGAAAGCCGAGCGTTCCTCATCGCCTGGTGGAAGGCTTTCCGCGGTAATAAAGGTGATCCTTGCCGCATCGTCCGGGATCACCACGCCCACTTCATGTCCCTTGAAGCCCGAACGTCCCATAAGTTCCTTCAACGTGTCGCGAACGGCGATAGCGTCGGAAACGTTTTTTTCGGAAAGGGAGCCGGAAAGTGCGTGCGGCGGCAGATACGCCGCCGCCTTTGCGGTCACCTTCTTGCGCGACGAATTCACGCCGCCGACAATGACATGCTTCGTGGTGAATTCGCAGGCCCACAGCGGACGCTGTGCGCGAAGCAACTGGGTAATGGGTTCGAGCAGATTGCTAGTCAATGAATGTCGCCTTATTGATTTCTTTTAACGTTGTTTCACCGGAAAACACTTTCGCCATCGCCGACTCTCGAAGCGAACTCATTCCTTCTTCACGGGCCGCGCGCTTGATTTCGGATGTTGGACGCCGCGCGATGATCATGTCGCGAATGCTGTCGGAAAGATCCAGAAGTTCATGGATCGCAGTTCTTCCGCGAAATCCGGTGCCATTACATTCCAGGCAGCCGGTCCCCTGGTAAAAATCGTGAAAACGGTATTTGTCCGGATCGAGGCCGGATTCCACCAGATATTCCGGCGCATGGCGAATCAGTTTCCGGCAGCTCGGGCAAATCATGCGCACCAGCCGCTGAGCCAGAATACAGTTCAAGGCGGAAACGAAGTTATATGGGTCGACACCCATATTCAGGAATCGGCCAAGCACGTCGACCACGTTATTGGCGTGAACGGTCGTGAACACCAAGTGGCCAGTGAGCGCCGACTGGATGGCGATCTGCGCGGTTTCCACGTCGCGGATTTCTCCCACCATGATCTTGTCCGGATCGTGACGCAGAATCGAACGCAGCCCGCGCGCAAAGGTGAGTCCCTTTTTTTCGTTAACCGGAATCTGCGTAATTCCCTTCAGCTGATATTCCACCGGGTCTTCGATGGTGATTATCTTGTCCTCTTCGTTCTTGATCTCCATGATCGCGCCGTAGAGTGTCGTGGTCTTGCCGCTTCCGGTGGGACCGGTGACCAGAACCATTCCATAAGGCTCGGCGATATATCGCCGGAACTTCTTGATATCGGCCTCGGCGAAGCCGACGACCTCCAGGCTCAGATTCTT
>JBGPBY010000552.1:0-4851 GCA_041481485.1 Terriglobia bacterium | reverse complement strand
CTGTAACCAAGCCGCCGAAGGCCACCACCCTGTAGGCGCGGTCTGTGACCGCGCGATATCCCTCGATCAATCGTTACTGCTGAATCAGGATTGTGGGCGGTCACAGACCGCCCCTACAGTGGGGATCCGCCTCAACGGGGAAGAGCGGCCCCTCTTACGGTGTTGCCGCCGGAATCAGCTTCATCTCCACGGTTTCCTTTAACGACTCGCGGATGGTTATTGCCTTTCCCTTTTGTTCGAAATCTTTCAACACATCCGGGTCGAAGTAGGAAAACGGCTCAATATCTTCCCACGCAAACAGCTTGTAATTTCCCGGGACCAATCCACGAATCGTGAAATGTCCGTCCATATCGGAAAGCGCTATTTTGTAAAGGTCGCGCCGTTCGCGATTCTTGTCGGGAATCAGGACGGCCTGAACGCCGGTGACCGGCTTGGATACTGCATCGGTGATCGTCCCGTCCAGCTGGCCCGCATTCGAACTGATGGTGACTTCAAGAGTCCCGCTGACTCTGTCGCCGATGGTAACTCCAACAAGAATGTCCATCTGGTCCAGGCGAGCTTCCTTGATATACATGTTGGGCGACATTCCGCTGACAGAAACTTTGTAGTCCCCAGGCGTAATTCGGCTGAGAGAAAACGTCCCTTCGGTTGTGGGCTTGCCGTTCCCGCCGCCACCCAGAAGTGCGAGAATGTCCGGCCCGGCGCCTTTCGTCAACGAGACGTTGAAGCGATCGTAAGGATTCTGATTCCCCGCAATCTGTTGCGGTCCGTCCAGATGGATCCGCCCCGGAATCGTGATTCCCGGTGAAACCATGATCGTCACGTTTTCAATATCGGAACCAAATACGTCAACCGGAATCTGAGTGGTGGTGATTGACGCAAACATTTCCAGGGCATCCGCTGGATTTGTGGGGTCGGGAGCCGGAGCCGCGCCTCGCGCGCCTGCAGCAGCAGGAGGCCGTTCCGGAACGACAACGACCTGAAGATAGTACTTTCCCGATGCGACTTCACGCGCTTCGAACTCTCCGGTATCCGAATTGTAAGAGTTTCCCTGAAGAGCTCCTCCACTGAGACTCATGATCGCATCCATAGGCGATCCACCCGAACCGCTGCGGGGAATCACCGAGACCTGCGCCGATTTTGGTGGACGCCCGGTTGCCGCTTCAAGAACCTTGCCGCGAATGCGAACTTTTTGATCCCGAGTCAGCGTGAAATCGATCCCGTGAATTTCCGACCCTGGCTGCAATTCCACCGCAACTGCCCGCGCGACATCCGGTGTTCCCGGGAAGTAACTGACCATGAGGCCGGAATTTGTCGCTTCATTAGGGTTTTTCCCCGGCCCCAGAATCGATTGAGCCTGAGCCATCGCCTGCGCTTCTTCTGCCGAACTGGGAGTCTGTATGGAAGCGGCCTGGGAAGACATTGCCGCCAGCGCTTCCAATCCAGTTGCTGCGGCATTGGCATTGACGAAATAGCGGCCGGGATTGATCCAGTACAAACGGTACTCTCCAAGATCATTCGTTTTGGCGACGCCCATAGGCTGCAATGACCGATTTCCCGTTGCATCGTAAGTGGTTCGCAGCGCCTGAACGGAGACTCCCGGAAGTGGATCTCCATTGGTATCGAAGACGCGCCCGGTAATCGTTGCTGCGGGAATCAGACGGAAATTGATATCTGCAATCGCTTGTCCCGCGCGTACATTCAGCGTGGTTCCCGGACGGCCGAGAGAATGCTGCCCAAATTCCTGGCGGGAGAATCCGTTCCGTACGGCATTCACTCGATAGGATCCTGCGGGAACGTCCTTGAGCGTAAATTTGCCGCTGTCGTCGGTTAGAACCGTTGGTACAACCATGAGTGGCAATTGCTGACCGACGATTACCTGAGAACCATCCGGTTCGGCGCCTCGAGCTCCCGGTGAGGTCGGATCGGCGGCCGGCGCCGCAGCGATACCCACGCGAGTGAGGTTGACCTGCACCCGGGCAATCGGCTGTCCCGTATCTGCTTTCACGACAGACCCGCTGATCGTGCCGGTCTGGGGTGGCCGAGGAGCCGGAGCCTGCTGCGCGAAACTGGAAACGATCGACAGGAAAACGATTGAGAATGCCAATATGAACATTTTCTTCACGATTACAGTTCCTCCATGTTCACAATACGATTCTTGACTGGATATATTACGAGCTGAGTTCAACTTTGCAGAATGTGCAAAGTGCCATGTGCGAGCCCGCCATTAAAGATGGAAAACCAGTAGATGCAACAGTCACAATTGGGATGAACTTTCGTCTGTATTACTAGTCTGAACTATGAAATAGTGAAGCCAACAGAAGACAAGAAATAGCTCTGGCGCCAAGGAAGACAGCCAACTGACGATCCTAAACAGCGCATGTCCGTCCCGGAAGATGGGAGGGGCGATGCCCCAACGGGGGTGCGCATTGACGGAGACTTCAAAATGGCTGAAGTATTTCTCTCCAACCTTCCACACAACTGCTCGGACCGAGAGCTGCGCGACTGGGTAGAATCCCGCGGTATTGTCACAGTGAACACACGAATCATTCTCGATCTTGAAAGTGGAGTCGGTCCCGCATTTGGCTATGTGGAAATCCAGGATGAATCGATGGTGAAATCCGCCGCTGCAATTCTGAATGGACGAAAGTTGCGAAACTACATTGTGACCGCGAAACCGGTTCAGGTGGTGTTCCGCGACCCCGCACGTTCAGCAGCGGCAGGAAAGTGATATCGGGTCCAGGCGTGGTCTAATGGCCGCGCCTGGAATCGGATTTAGCCGCATCGCGCCTTCCCTGCTCGAATCCACCAACTATTCAATAATTGCAATCAGGTGACCGGACCGAACTGTTTCTCCCACGGCGACATCCAGAGTTCGGATCTTCCCGTTCGTGGGCGATTTGATTTCGTTCTGCATTTTCATGGCTTCCATGACAACGATGCCCTGATTGGCCTGTACATCCTGACCGGGCGACGTTAATACACGAACGATTCTTCCGGGCATTGGAGCGCGGATTTCGGCAGCTCCACTGAGACCCTTGTGCGCCGTACGTTGAAATTTCTTGTGTGAATCGAGAATTTCGACAGGGATTCGATGGTTACCGATTGTGACGGAGTAGAGTTCGCCATCTGGAAGAATAGTCACTTCAATCGATTGATGATTCCAGTTAAACCAATAAACTCCCGCTGCAACCCTGGAAACCTCAACCGCGTATTTTCGATTGCCGATCGTCGCAATGATGCCCGATTCCGTGCGTTCCAACGAAATTTCAACGGTCTCTCCACCGACAACAACGGTAAATTGCATCAGCTTCGAAGTCCCTGTTGCCGGCCCGTTCTCTTCCACAGACTTTCCGGTTCCCTGTGATTCTCTTGCGGACTCGAAACCGGCGAACTACTTTCCTCAAGGATTGCGGCGAATACCGCAAAGTCGCGTTCCAGCTGCGACGGTTCGCCGAAGGGATTTCGCTTTTTCAACCATTGGTCGATGAACCCCGTATCGAAATTTCCATGGCGAAAATCTTCGGTGTTCAGAATTTCCTCGAAGAAACGCAGATTCGTTTGAATTCCTTCCACATGATATTCACGGAGTGCCCGCCTCATTCGTTCAATGGCATCGTGACGCGATGGCGCCCATGCCACGAGCTTGGAAATCAGCGGATCGTAGTCCATCGGAACGTTCCATCCCTCATAGACGCCACTATCATCGCGAATTCCAGGCCCGGATGGAGTCCGAAGCAGGCGAATAATTCCTGGCGACGGGAAAAAATGATTTTCCGGGTCCTCCGCGTAGATACGGCACTCGATTGCAGATCCGCGCATCAACACATCCTGCTGCCGGAACGCCAGCCGCTCGCCGGATGCCACGCGTATCTGTTCCTTTACCAGATCCAGTCCGGTAACCATTTCAGTAACGGCGTGTTCAACCTGCAGGCGCGTGTTCATTTCCAGAAAATAGAAATTCTTTTCCCGATCGACCAGAAACTCCACCGTACCGGCATTGGTGTATTCGGCCGCTCGCACGACATCGAGTGCGGCTTTGCCCATTCGATCACGAAGCGCGGAGTCCATGATCGGCGACGGACACTCCTCAATGACCTTTTGATGCCGCCGCTGAATGGTGCATTCCCGTTCTCCGAGGTGGACGGCGTTCCCATGTTGATCGGCAAGAACCTGAATCTCGATATGTCTGGGTTGTTCGACATATTTCTCGATATACACCGAACTGTCGCCAAATGCCGCAAGGGCTTCGGACCGAGTCTGGCTCAAGGCGCTGGCGATTTCCTCGCTGGAATGCACGAGGCGAAGTCCTTTGCCTCCGCCGCCCGCGGATGCCTTGAGCATGATGGGATAGCCGATCGATGCCGCGATCGACACGGCATCTTCATCGCGTTCCACCGGATCCATCGTGCCTGGAATCATGGGAACCCCAAAGCGCGCTGCGGCCCGGCGCGATTCAACCTTGGAACCCATCAGCGCAATAGACTTTGGAGTCGGACCAATAAAGATCAATCCGGCATCCAGACACGCCTGCGCGAATACGGCATTTTCCGACAGAAACCCATAACCCGGATGGATGGCAACGGCACCCACCTGTTTCGCAGCCCCGATGATTTTTTCGCGTACAAGGTAACTCTGGTTGGACGGCGCCGGTCCGATGAAAACGGCTTCATCTGCCATTCGGACGTGGAGCGCTCCGCGATCCGCTTCCGAATAAATGGCCGCAGTTGCAATACCCAGCTCGCGGCAAGTCCGGATAACGCGCACTGCAATTTCGCCCCGGTTGGCTATCAGGATCTTCTTCAACATCGATTGACCGGCAGCCAGTATACAATCCCTGCATGACGGGCG
>JBGPBY010000551.1:0-4855 GCA_041481485.1 Terriglobia bacterium | reverse complement strand
TCCCATCCACTGCCACTCCCCGAATGTCAATGGCGAGGGACACGAGAAACATCACGATGCACGCCCCCATCACAAACGACGTGAATCCCATATCGCGTCCAAGCTTTGTCACCAGCGGGCCGAATCCCCACATTCCCGGATTCCAGCGGCCGCAGGTAAGACAGCGCTTGTCGTTAACACCCACAAGCGTTCCGCACGATGGACAGACCAGTGAGCCCCACTTTTGTCTCAGCATCCGGTCATTCTACCGCATATAGTGAATGCCGTTTTGAGAGGAGTTGCCGATGGAACTGGGAATGATTGGGCTGGGCCGAATGGGCGCTTACATGACGAAACGGCTGCTTGCGGCGGGTCATACGGTCGTCGCGTTCGATCAGGATTCGGCAGCTGTTGCACGGTCCACGACCGATGGCGCCATTGGCGCAGATTCGCTCGAAGCACTGGTCGCGCGGCTTTCCCGTCCCTGCGCCGTCTGGGTTATGGTTCCCTCGGGCGACCCCGTTAAAATCACCATCGAACGGCTGAAGACTCTCCTGAAATCCGACGACATTTTGATCGACGGCGGCAATTCCAATTACCGGGACACCATCGAGCGTGCGACTCTTGTGCAAAAATCCGGCGTGCATTTTGTCGATGTGGGAACCAGCGGCGGAATCTGGGGCCTCAAGGAAGGCTACTGCCTCATGATCGGCGGCGATGCCGGCGTTGTGAAACGTCTCCAGCCCTTGTTTGAAGCGCTGGCTCCCGCGCGCGACCGCGGCTGGGCTCACGTCGGTTCCATCGGTGCAGGACATTTCACCAAAATGGTGCACAACGGAATCGAGTACGGATTGATGCAGTCCTATGCTGAAGGTTTTGCGCTTTTGGAAAAAAATTCCACGTATCAGCTGGATCTGCCGAAAATCGCCGAGATCTGGCGTCACGGCAGTGTGGTTCGTTCGTGGCTTCTCGATCTCAGCGCCGAGGCGCTAGCGGAAAATCCCACTCTGAAAGGGATCGGTCCCGGCGTCGCCGATTCCGGTGAAGGCCGATGGATGGTCGCCGAAGCGATAGCCTCGGACGTTCCATGCCCCGTCATTACGTTATCGCTGCTGGAACGTATCCGCTCGCGCGTGCAGGATTCTTTTGGGAACCGAATGCTCGCCGTTATGCGCAATAAGTTCGGCGGGCACGCCATCGGCAAGCAGTAGCGATACGGATCTGTGAAAACCTCCCACGAAGTGCTGTGCGTCGACATTGGATCCGGCGGCATGTCTGCCGCTCGTTTCGATGAGAACCTTCAGGTGCGCGGTTTCGATGAGATTCCCTGGGGAAACCAACCACTCCGTTCTGCGACACTCACGGATTTCTTCCAACGGTTGACGCAAGGCACTTCGCCGTACCGTTCACCTGAAGCGATCTGCATAGCCTCTTTCATGCACAGTTTTCTCGTGCGGACTCGTGCAGATTCGACACCGTCCGGAATCGAAACCTGGATGTCTCTGGCGCCTCCGGAAGGTCTCGCTGCCATTCGGAAATCGATTGGCTCCGACTTTCACCGAAGAACAGGATGTCACTACCATCCCATGTTTCCGGTGTTCAAATTGGTCTCCATGCCGATCGAACCGTTGCATCGAATCCTTTCACCAAAGGGATTCCTCATCGAAGCGCTCACGGATTCATTTGTCGACGATTTCGGAATGGCCTCAGCGACCGGCCTGCTTAACGTCAAATCCGCAACGTGGGATGAAACGATCCTGAGGACCGGACAACTCCGACACGAAAATCTGCCTCAGTTGGCGGAACCCCACGCCATCGTTGGCAAAGATGCAAGAGGCTCCATGGTCGTCAACGGATCGGGTGATGGTTTTCTGGCCAACGTCGGTTCCGGCTGCGAATCCAGCGGCCGGATCGCGATCACGATGGGAACTTCGGCAGCTGTGCGGCAAATGGTGCCCGGCCCGGTGCTCGATCCGAAGGCCGGCACCTTTTGTTATCGCGCGGATTCACGGGGCAGCTTTCTACTGGGCTGCGCCAGCAGCAACGGAGGCAACGCACTCGATTGGGCACGCCGGGAATTGGGGGTCTCGCAGCCGGAGATGAAGCCCAGCCCCGACATCCCCATTTTTCTGCCATGGCTCAACGGCGAACGTTCACTGGAATGGGACCCGGATTTGAAGCCGGAATGGCACGGACGCAAGGCAGGTCACACACCTGCTGTACTGTTGCGCGCTGTGATGGAAGGTGTGGTTTTCAATATCGCGCAGTATGTGGAAGTTGTCGAGAACGCTTCCGGAGTCCGCGGGAGTCAGATCGTGCTTTCCGGAAATGGATTCCTCGACCCCGTCATCGCTCCGATGCTTACGGCGCTGGTGTCGCGCGAATCGTTGTATCCGGAACAGCCGGGCCTTGGAACTCTCAGGGGAGCCGCCGTCACGGCCTGGCGCGCGCTTGGCCACGACGCGTCGCCCTCTGTCGAAAAGCTGCTGCTTCGCGCCGATCGCGTCACCGCGTTGAATGACGAATTCCTGCACGAACGATTTGTTCGATTCAAACAATTGCGGGGAAGTTCCCAGCCGCGTTAGCGGCGACAGTTCCTTAGCCCCCGGCGTGAGCCGGGGGTAAAGAATGACAAGAAGACATACGTCCGTCTTTCAAAACCGGAATGATAATTTTGCCCCGCGAGTGTCCTTATTCGCGATTGGAGCGACCCTGAGCGTGTTGTTCACCGTCCTGGACTTGCGTTCGAAGACCTGCTCATGTTTTCGAATCGAAAAATCGATTAGCGATCCAATACCCATTCCCATCAGTCCAGTTCCGATCGCGCTCGAGACATACCATCCAGCCCCGCAATCGTAGCTGTCATGACACCAGGCAAGGTTTGCAGAGACAGCTATGGCTGCACCGGTACCGAGTCCAATGAGCATTCCATTCCACCAGGGGTCTGGCCTGCGATGACGGATTGACATCACTTGAGTTTCGTCGAAGTCGCGCCGTGTTTTACCGACAGTTACCGTCAGAGTCTGTGAAGTAATGGATGAAACGCGTGCTTTAAGCTTCTGGCCGTTCTCGTCGGTGATCTCGATCTTTTCCTTATCTTTGAGTTTCAGACCAGAACGAAGTTCTTCGAATGTCGAAGCTGGATTCTGTGCATGAAGTGGAACGACGATTCCCGCGAGAACCATCGTTCCAAAGAGACTGGTTCGCCAGAATTTGTTGAATCTCATGAATGCCTCCATGAATGGAAATGCGTAATCTCCATACAGGAACTGGCATCGATTCGAGGGATCTCGGAAAATGTGGCCAATTTTCTACCGATGTCGCCGGGCATACGAAGCAGCCGGAATCGAATTTGGGTATAGTATCCGTCTCCTGATCTTCGGATTAGGCAGGCATGAAACCCAATTTTTATAGTGAGGAGCAGCAAAATATATGGCTGTGAAAAGCCTTGAAGATCTCTTGCAGAGCGTCGGCGGTCCGGTAAAACTTCTTCGTAATTCTCAAACCGGACCTTATGTCTATCCTGTGGTTCCCGCGGAATTCACCAACTGGCGGGATGAGCAGCGCGGCTGGCAGCAGACTTGTGTGCTGTACAACCAGTCGTATCACATGACCGACATGTACGTCCGGGGGCCCGGCGCTCTAAAACTCCTTTCCGACCTTGGAGTCAACAGCTTCAAAAAATTCGATGTCCGCAACGGCAAGCAATTCGTGGTTTGCAATTATGACGGTTATGTCATCGGAGACGTGATTCTCATCCGGTTGGAAGATGATCTTTTTAATCTGATCGGCCGGCCTTCGGTCCACAACTGGGTGCAGTACCACGCCGAGACCGGCGGCTACGACGTCAAACTGGAACGGGACGAGCGCGCCGTTGCGAGAGGACAAGGGCCAATTGTCCGCAATGCCTATCGATTTCAGGTTCAGGGACCCAATGCCATGCAGGTGATCGAAAAAGTCACGGGCAAGGCCGCACCCGACATCAAGTTTTTCCACGGCTGCGAAATGACAATTGCCGGCCGCAAGGTCAGCGCGCTTCGACACGGCATGGCGGGACAGCCCGGCTTCGAACTGTTCGGACCATGGGCGGATGGCGAAGCCGTTCGAATGGCGATCGTGGAAGCCGGAGAGAAATTCGGCCTTCGCCAGGTAGGGGCCCGCGCTTATTCGTCCAATACTCTCGAATCGGGCTGGATTCCGTCACCGATGCCGGCAATTTATTCCGGCGAAAAGATGAGAGCCTATCGCGAATGGCTGCCGGCCGATGGTTATGAAGCGAAGGCATCACTGGGCGGAAGCTTCAATTCCACTAATATCGATGACTACTATCTCACGCCCGATGACCTCGGTTATGGCCCGATCGTGAAATTTGATCACGATTTCATTGGCCGCGCCGCGCTGGAAAAAATTGCAGGCAAGCCGCGCCGCCGGAAAGTCACGCTGGCGCTCAACAGCGATGATGTCGCACGTGCCATCGCAACCATGTTCCAGAAAGACGGACGAGCCAAATATTTTGATTTTCCGTCTGCCGTTTACGCGACGCTGCCGTATGACAAAGTGCTGAAGAACGGAAAGGTCATCGGCATTTCGACCTGGTGCGGGTACAGCTCGAACGAAGGCAAAATGCTGACACTGGCGATGCTCGATCTCGAACACGCCGAAAGCGGGAATGAAGTGACTTTCGTCTGGGGAGAAGAAGGCGGAGGAACCGCAAAACCTACGGTCGAACGCCACGTGCAAACCGAAATTCGCGCGATTGTCAGCCCGGTTCCGTATGCCGAGGTGGCGCGCAGCGAATACCGGCATTAATGCGCTCTGGGCCGGTCTATGACCGCGCGCAATTGCTGTTTTCGAAAATCGTGCGCGGTTACAAATT
>JBGPBY010000550.1:0-4855 GCA_041481485.1 Terriglobia bacterium | reverse complement strand
GTCATCATCGGATCCTGGCTTGTGGAAGCGAAGCAAAGTGTGATTGAGAACATGGCGCCTGTTTTGACGAAGATCTTCACGCCGCTGTTCACAATTCTGTTGATGGTCTTTCTGGCCACGATGGTGTGGACAGGCCGTCCCATCAATGTGGAGCGGCAGGTCCTGATCGGTTTCGACCTGCTGCTGGTGCTGGTCGTTGGGCTGGTGCTCTATGCTGCTTCCGCGCGCGATCCCCTGGCGCCGCCCAACTTCTTCGACGGCATGCAGCTGTTGCTCATCGTCAGCGCGCTCGCGGTCGATGGTGTGGCGCTCGCAGCGATCGGCGCCCGCATCTCCGAGTTCGGCTTCACTCCCAATCGAGTGGCGGCACTTGGCGAAAATCTCATTCTGCTCGTCAACCTGGCATGGTCGGCCTGGCTTTACACGCGCTTCCTGCGCCGCCGGGGTTTGTTTGTCGCCCTTGAGCGATGGCAGGTGGCCTATTTGCCTGTGTACTCCGTATGGGCAGCACTAGTGGTTATCGTGTTCCCGCCCATGTTCGGCTATCGTTGATGCGATAAAGCCTTCCAGATTTGCTGCTCGATGAACAGGGCCTGGTCGGGGACACGCAGCCCGGTGACCAGGCTCCGGGTCTTGCCGCTCTTGAGCATTAGCTTGACGCGGTAAATCTCCCTCGGCTGAAAGATAGTGCCATCCGAGGAGTCCGAGGAATCGTTGATCACCCTCTCGCTTACCACGAGAACCAACGCCACGAGATGCGACGCTCCAGGCCGTCATCGTCGAGTTGAAAGCCGTCGGGCAGAGCGATGGGGTCGGCCCGGTATGGTCCCAAAGGCTCACCCGTACCGCTGAGGTTGACGAAACCCGCGGCTCTCCACGATCTCGTCCCATGCGGGGAGACGTGGCGAGTCCCAGCGTCGCCGCTGTTCTTGAACGAAGTCCGAAACTCCTCCGGCACGTCCTCAAGGCGCGCGTATTCCTTGCTATTGATGGTTATCTTGATTTTCCGCGACCAGTTGATATCGAACAAGCCGAACCCTCTGACGACCACCACTGTAGCCTCAGGTCACGGAAAAAATAAGCACTGCACTTTGGTCGGGGAATTCGGGACTTTGCCGATTCGTGGGCGCATTTCAAGAGCATGAATCATTTTGCAGTTTTGATACACTACGCGCCCGAATGACAACAACTGTCTTGAAAGAGTTGCCCAGCAACCGCGCCTCCGACAAACGCGCATATCGCCTCAGCGAGATTGACATGATACGCGGCCTGGTCATCGTCATCATGGCCATCGACCACGTCAGGGACAACTTCTTTCTTGGCGCACTGCAGGATCCGACCACAGACCCAAACATCACAGCCGGAGTATTTGCAACGCGATGGATCACACACTTCTGCGCCCCGGTGTTCGTATTGCTTGCTGGTACTAGCGCAGGCCTGATGGCATCCAGGAAGAGCGGGAGAGAACTGGCCAGATTCCTCTTTGTGAGGGGAACGTGGCTCATTTTCGTCGAGATGGTCATCATCTCGCTAGCCATAACGTTTGCGCCACGGGGCATTCCAGAATTCGATGGGAAAGTGCTGATCGTGATGCAGGTGATCTGGGCAATTGGCGCAAGCATGATCGTGCTTTCGCAGCTGCAAAGGATGGGCCACCGAACCTGTTTACTGCTCGGTCTCGCGATCGTCGCCGGTCACAATCTGCTTGATAGCTTCTGGCCAATGAGCAGTCTGCTGGAAGAAAAGTGGCCGATCTGGGTGTCGCTGCACGCTCAGATGGCCGTGCGTTCCGGTCCATTCCTTTTTCTGTTCGCCTATCCGATATTTGCCTGGATTGGCGTGATGTTGCTCGGCTTCGGCGTTTCCGGTGTATTCGCGTGGCCGCAGGAGCGGAGGAACCGCATCCTGCTTCGCGCCGGCATGGCGATGACCGCAGCATTTCTTATGCTTCGTGCGTTCGACGGCTATGGCGATCCCAATCACTGGCAGTGGCAACGCACGGGACTTGCCGCCACTATTATCGATTTCTTCAATACGTCAAAATATCCGCCAAGTCTTCTGTTTTTGCTGATGACTCTGGGACCCGCGGCCATGCTCTGTAGTGTCGCGGACAAGGCTACCGGCGCAATTAAACAATCACTCGTTATGTTCGGACGCGTCCCGTTCGCCTTCTATGTTGCGCATTTCTTCCTGATCCACACGCTGAGCCTGATTCTCGGACGACTTCAGGGCTTCAGCTTCGGCCAGATGATGACCGTGTTTCTGTTTTATCCGAAAGGATATGGTGTCGGTCTGACTGGTGTATATGTCGTCTGGGTTCTGCTTATTGCCATCCTGTATCCATACTGCCGCTGGGTAGCGGGCGTGAAGGCGCGGCGCCGGGACTGGTGGCTCAGTTACCTATAGGCGATCGATTTTGGCGCCGTAGATTGACGTCGTACGGACGAGTGAAATTCACTTGTACGGACTACCGACAATACGGCCATTTGAATTCACGATCGGTAAACACCCGCACGTTTATGGAGGCTTATCGGACGTGAATCCGCTCGCTCGGCGCAAAACGGGCAAGTCTACGACAAGCCGTTAGAACGACTCGTTGGCAAACCGGCGTTTCAAATCCAGACGGCATCTCGGGCTGTTTTCCCGGGGGCGAAGGAAGAAAGTCGTGGAATAATGAGCATCGCCATGTCTCGAGTTCTTCCAAGCCTGCCCCTTCTGATCTTGACGGCGCTGCTTTTCGCGCAACAACCAACATTCTCTCCGACACTAGGGACTCCAAGTTTTTCCTTCGAAAAAGCTATGCTTCCATCGCTAGCGGACGTCAATGCCGGTAAGTTCAAGAAACCGATTCAGGGCAACCGTTTTCAATTGACCAATGTCGACACGTCGTTCGACCGTAATTTCGTGCTGATTCATGACGAAAAAACAGATCGCTACACAATCCAGGACAAGCGAGGGAACAACCTGTTCGAAGGACGACTCGATGGAATACCGAGGTTTGCAGCAAGCCTCGATCTCGGAAGGAACAGACAGCATAGTGTGATTCTGGACATCGCGGCATTCGGCAACCACGGCAACGGCACGGAGATCTATCAGGCATTTGTCCCAGGAGCAAACAGCCTAGCGCCTCTGCAGAATCCTATTCGCATAGAATTTATGAACGGCCAAGAGAACCGAGCCGGCACACTAACTTGGTATGAGGATAACCGTGTTTACGTCGTTTTTGATGGCGAGGAAGCGAAGGTCGAAAACACGGTTCGGGGTATCGAGGTCGGGGCTGTTACATCCCAGCCCAAAGTATTGGAAGAGCGGCTGTCGCAACGTCACAATCCCGCAAGCGACGAACCGAGGGGGACTTAGTTTATCTCGACTACTGTTCCGGCCTCCGTGACGCGGAATTCCCACGCCATCTTCTTTTGTCCGGGTTCTTGCGTGGAAAATGTCACGATTACGTTCGCACCTTCTCTTCTTGTCGTCACGTTGTGAAAGCCGTTTTCACCTGTCGTCTCAAATTGGTTCGGATGTGCTTCGGGCGGCAACCGCTTGCGAGCTTCACCGATCGCCCAAATTACGTCTCCGGCCGGAACACCATCAAAAGTGAAGGTTTTGAGGATTTGCTCTACAATTTCACGATTCCCCGTGCTGACGGGAGATTTCAAATAGATTGAAATCTTCCATCGATGGCCCCACTTCACGAAGCTAATGTCACGAGAGATCAGCTGAGCATTGGTATTTCCGACCTCGACTGACTGGCTCATCACCGAGGTCAAATCAGCGGCCTCCATCTCCTGTGCGCGAGGCCCGAAACGCACGATCCCGGCTGGGCCTTCCTGCCAGCCGACAACCATAAACACCGCGCTCTTAGGCAATTGGTCCGTAATATCCGCATCTGAGGGCCCAGGAATCCCCTTTTGCCCTGCTATCCGTTCGATCAAAGAATTGAAGTGTTCCATCCCCATGCTGTTCAGAGAAACGTACACGTCGGTGTAGTGATTCTTCGAGAACCTGGCTGTGTCGGATTTCCATAAGGGGGGATGCTGAAAATGGAAGTGCTTGGCTGTGTCGGTGAACGTTACCCAGCCAATTGGGGCAACTGTCGTCGCCCTCTGGGGGGTTACGCGAAGAGGGATGCAAACCAGTGATGAAATAACGGCGACGGCCCACAGTCCAGAATGTCCAGACTTCATGAATCGCCCTCACCCTTCATTTGATGGTTCAGATTTACATGCAGCATGGATTATTTCATTTGCACCGAAAATCAGTATTACCTTCTGCGCAGAATTATAGGCCCAGCCTCACGTCTATCCAGACTAAACAACAGAGCATCGCGATGAATTGTTCGATTTAGTCTGTTGTTTAGACACCGTGAAAGCGAGAATGTTCCAGCGCATTAGCCCGCTCCTAGACGATCACGTAAGAGAAACGGTCCCTAAACTTGTAGATCGGCTTCGAACTGCAGGGTTCAACCTCGGGCCGGAGGCGATAACCAAAGCCGTATCTTAGGCGGCACCGCGCAGCGATCAACGGGCTTCCGCTTTGTTCCGTCGCGAACTATTCTGAGTGTTTGCGCGGACATACTTGGGATAGATCCTACCTTGTCGCGATGTGTTTACCGATCCTGCGAAGCACTTGTCTGTATTACCGGCATCCCGTAGAGTGGCAGCGGATCCAATCGGGAGCACGCTCAGTTTCCGAGATACCGTTAGCGTTCATCGGAAGTCCGCGGCGAGGCTTGTTGACGACGAGGCCGGATCTGCGTTGCCGCGGAGTTTCGATCAACGCTAATGTAGTGTCCCGGAAATAACTGGACATATTATTCTTCTCGTTTCTGGCGTCGGCGTGGCTGGCTGCAGCC
>JBGPBY010000549.1:0-4888 GCA_041481485.1 Terriglobia bacterium | reverse complement strand
CTGAGCCGGATGATCCTCCAGGTTCCAGTTTGCAGTGGAGAGTGCCTGCCAGATTCCATTCAGATCCGGATGACCATCTGCCGTGCGCGGAGCTCTATAGGTGGCCGCGCCGCGCTGCTGGGGTGTAAGCATTCGGGTGAAGCACAACACCGTCAGGGCTGCTGTCATCAGCGTTAGTGGAAGTCGATATCGCATCATGAATTCGTGGTTGAAGTGTAGGTGCGCCCACTCAGCAGTGTCAAGAAACTCCGCTGGCAGTGCACGGCCGCCGATTGTAGGGGCGGTCAATCAAGAAATCCCTCTCCCAACGGGAGAGGGGGCCGCGCAGCGGCCGGTGAGGGGTACCACACGTAACAATATTTACTTGTGGTACCCCTCACCCGGCCTTCGGCCGCCCTCTCCCGTTGGGAGAGGGATTTCTTGATCGACTGTCCTTACAGGCTACAGCAGCAGCATGTCGTGCTGCTCCTTCAGTTTTCGATGGTTTCGGATCGGCTCATTTAAAAACCGGACGAAGGGGTACAAAGTCCGAAACGTTTCCAGGAGGATTGTACCGAATCGCGCAGTCGTCGCTGTTTCCGCGGGAAATGTTCGAAACGCGAGCAACTGTTTGAACTTCAGATAACGTGCTGCACGATGATCCTTCGGATAGTTCCGCGGAACACGCATCAGCTGAGCGCCGGAAATCTCGCCGAAAATTTTTCGAAAGCCCGGGGCAGTCACAATGGATTCGAACTGCCGGTATCGTTCAGCGATCTGATCCCGCACTGCCAGAAGGTCCTGAGGTTCCGGACTGTACAAACCGCCGCCGATGAGAAACTCCTTCGGAGCAATATGAAAATAGAAGCCGGCGCCCTGATGCTTTGCGAGTCCTGAAGGTGGAAATACTGCTGCAACATGTGTTTTGTAAGGGGTCTTGTCATTGGAGAAGCGCGTGTCGCGATAGATACGATACAGGCTGGTTTTTCGTGAAGCCTGCAGGTCTGGAGCCAACTGTTCCAGTTCCGGCGCGATTGCTTCGACAATCGACTCCATTGGCCCGCGCACGCATTCCTCGTATTCGTCCTTGTGCTTGAGGAACCATTCGCGGCGGTTATTCCGTTTCAATCTCTGAAGAAATTGCAATCCAGCCCTGGGAAATGCGGGTAGTTTTGACTTTGTCATAGACCTGCGAATTATGCGGAAACTGTTCCAGTAAGATCAACTTCCATGTCCTTCTTGAAAAGGTCTTCGCAACAACGAAGAGCGGCCCTACAATCCGTGTACGCCAGGAGGTGAGATGCCGGAGACAAGGGCACTTGCGACATACGTCGTGAACAGCCGGTTGGAATCGATTCCACAGAATGTACGCCACGAAGCGAAACGCGCGCTTCTGAACGGCCTGGGTTGCGCCGTTGGCGGAAGCCGGGAGCCGGCCGTCGATATCGCACTGCGTGCCCTGTCGCCTTTTGCCGGAAAACCCATCGCGGGCGTCATCAGCCGCACCGAGCGGTTGGATCCGCTCCATGCCGCATTGATCAACGGCATTACCACGCACGTTTTCGAATATGACGACACGCTGCCGAAGAACTACATTCATCCGACACCGCCTGTCGCATCCGCCTTGTTTGCCTTTGCCAGCGCAAATCCGGTGAACGGGCGCGATTTCATCCATGCCTTCCTGCTGGGGTTTGAAGCCGAATCGCGGGTTGGCAATGCGGTTTATCCGGCCCACTACGACGCGGGTTGGCATATCACGTCGACGGCAGGAGTTTTTGGTGCGGCAGTGGCGATCGGCAAACTGCTGAACCTGTCCGTCCAGCAGATGATCTGGGCTATCGGGATTGCGGCGACACAGGCTTCAGGATTGCGCGAGATGTTTGGATCCATGGCGAAGTTCTTCCACGCCGGCCGGGCTGCACAAAACGGATATGCTTCCGCGTTGCTCGCGCAGGCTGGATTCAATGCAGGCGAGCAGAGCATCGAAGGCCCCCGGGGGTTTGCTGCCGTCCAGGCCTCCCACTACGACCTGTCGAAAATCACCGACGGGCTCGGTGTGGATTTTCAAATTCTCGAAAATACCTACAAGCCCTATCCGTGCGGGCTTGTCGTACATCCGACAATCGACGGCTGTATCCAGATACACAACGACAAACATGACTTGCCGGAGAACATCCGAGAAGTGCGGCTTCGGGTCGCCCCGCTGGTACTGGATTTGTGCAACAAACGTGAATTTACCCGCGGACTGGAGACCAAGTATTCGATCTATCACAGTGCGGCAGTCGGCCTCGTGAGAGGGAAGGCGGGCATTCGTGAATATTCGGACGACGTTCTTAAGGACCCATTGATCCGGAAAGTCCGGGAGACTGTGTCTGCAACTGCCGATTCGTCCATTACCGAAGATCAGTCTTCCATTGAAGTCGAATATGCGAGTGGTCAGGTTGTCCGTCACTTCGTTGAGCAATCTCTGGGAAATCTCAAGTGTCCACTCTCCGATGCGCAACTCGAAGATAAATTCCGGGATCAGGCAACGCTGATATTGCCATCCGCACAGGTCGAAAAACTCATCCAGTTGTGTTGGAAGATCGATGAATTGGAGAGTGTGGGCGACGTTGTGAACGCATCGATACCGATATGAAATACGTCATTTTCACAGTCTTGATTTTACTTTGTGTGCTGCCCGCTTGCCGCCGCGAGCGCAACGCTGCCGGCGAAGTCAGTGAAGTTCGCATCCCGCGAGGTGCCGGTGGCGTGGGCTTTCTTCCGTTGCTGGTGATGGAAGAGAAGAACCTTATCCAGACGCACGCGCGTGAAGCCGGAATTGCTTTGAGCGTCACTTGGATTCCACTCGGAGGCCCCTCCAACGTCAATCAAGCGCTGTTGTCCGGATCGGCGGATTTCGTGGCGGCAGGTCCGCCGGCATTTCTTGTCTTGTGGGATAAAACCAGAGACAAAGAAAAGGTCATGGGAGTTGCTGCACTGTCTTCGCTCCCGATGTACCTGAATACGCGCGAGGAACGTTTGAAGAAACTGGATGACGTTTCCGACAAGGACAGAATTGCAGTAACGGCAACCGGTGTGTCGATTCCTGCGATCATCATGCAGATGTATGCGAAGGGGAAGTACGGACCGTCGGCATGGGACCGCTTCGATCGGTTTATGGTCCCCATGGGGCACGGGGATGGTGTCAATGCACTCCTTTCGGGAGGCGGAAACATTAATGCTCACTTTACATCCCCACCGTATCACCAGCGGGAGCGCAAGGATCGCAGAATTCGAACGATAATGACTTCAAACGAGGTTATGGGCGGTTCGACAACGTTTACGATGCTTTATTCGACGACCGAATTCCGCGAAGAGAATCCAAAAGTTTATAAGGCCGTTCGAGGTGCGCTTGAGGAGGCCATCTCGATAATTCTCGCGGACAAAAAGAAAGCGTTGGAACTCGATACTGACTTCTCGAGCGAAGAAATTCTTGCGGTACTCAACGACCCCGATGTCCGGTTTACGACAACGCCGGAAAACGTAATGAAATACGCCGAGTTTATGCACGGTGTGGATTTGATCAAAACGCTTCCCGGCTCCTGGAAGGATTTGTTCTTTCCGGAGACTCACTCGGCATCGGGCAGCTGATGCATCGGAGCGAAAACGGTGGGAGCACATCACCACTTCTCGCTGTCGACGGCGTCACGCTGCGATATCGGTCGTCGAATCATCTCCTGACCGCAGCCTATCGTGTGAGTTTCAACGTCTGCCGTTCGGACCGGTTTGTGATTCTGGGGCCATCCGGTTGCGGAAAATCGACAATTCTGAAGGCGGTCGGAGGATTCATCAAGCCCGTGGAAGGACGCATTCTGCTGAACGGCGCACCGGTAACGGCTCCAGGTGCGGATCGCGCTTTTGTATTTCAGGAATTCGATCAGCTGCTGCCGTGGAAAACCGTGAAGCAGAACATCGCATTTGCGCTGACGGCCAGCGGGAAGATGAAGCAGCGGGAGGCGGTGGACCGTGCGATACATTTCACTCGAAAAGTAAACCTCGAGGAATTCGCGGACTCGTATCCCCACATGTTGTCGGGAGGCATGAAACAACGGGCCGCCATCGCGCGGGCCATGGCGATGGAACCGGAGATCCTGCTCATGGATGAACCGTTCGCCGCCCTTGACGCGCTGACCCGATCGCAGATGCAGGACGAACTGCTTCGTTTGTGCGATGAAACGAAGTTTACGGTTCTTTTCGTCACACACTCCATACCGGAGGCCATCCGTGTTGGGAATCGGATTCTGTTGCTTAGCGCCCGGCCGGGTCAGGCAAAAGCGGAGATCAGCAGCGCGGGTGCGGATACTCACAACATCGAACGGATGTTGTTTGATACGCCGGTTGAAGGCGGAAGTCAATGACTGCACATCAGATCCCTGTTCTTAAAGAAGTCGGAGTATTCGATGTCTGATTCATCATCCAATCGGCCAGATGTATTCCATTCCATCGACGTTACCAGGTTTGATGTCGTGGAAGATTCCGGAAGCCGGTGGCAACGCTTCTGGGATAACGGCGCAGTGCGCAAGGTGGCAATTCTGATTGTTCTCGCCGTAGTCTGGGAATCCTATGCGCGGTGGAAGGACAAGCCGCTGCTTTTCCCCACCCTTTGGGCTACCGCATGCGAATTTGTTTCGTCGATTCGCGACGGTGAGCTGCCGCGGGCAACATGGTATTCAGTGTCGTTGCTTTTTGAAGGTTACGTCGTGGGTCTGATTTTTGCCGGACTCTTGACGGCATTCGCAACCTTCACTCGCATTGGCGCGGATTTTCTGGAAACGCTGACATCCATGTTTAATCTTCTGCCGTCGATTGCGCTTTTGCCGCTGGCTCTCATTTGGTTCGGCGTGGGTGAACTCAGTATCATCTTTGT
>JBGPBY010000548.1:0-4888 GCA_041481485.1 Terriglobia bacterium | reverse complement strand
GAAATGTTCATTGTTCACTGTTCAATTGTCATCTGGCGGTCAGGAAGATCAGACGCGCGCCGTGTCCGATTTTCGATGCGTTGGCAATTGCGTGTGTGACCCATTCCTTACTTTTTTCAACTGCCTCGTCTACGGAATCGCCCTGCGCCAACCGGGCTGTGATTGCCGCGGAGAGCACACATCCTGTTCCATGAACTTCGCCATTTCCGATACGGTTTGCATGCAGGTAACGAAACTGGGTCCCATCGTAGAGAACATCCACCGGATCACCGGTCAGATGACCTCCCTTGACGAGCACGAACTGCGCTCCCATCTTCCCGATTCGGCGAGCCGCATGTTCCATGCCGGAGGTGTCCAGAATTTCGGTCTGACTGAGAATTTCGGCCTCATGAATATTGGGAGTCACTAAAAGCGCGAGAGGAATCAGCCGGTTTTTGAAGATTTCAATTGCCGCGGAATCCAGCAGAGTAGCCCCCGATGAAGACACCATTACAGGGTCCACTACGAGATTCCTTACGCCGTGGGATTGCAGTCTGTCGGCAATCACCTCGACGGAAGCTGCATTTCCGAGCATTCCGGTCTTTGCCGCATGAATGGCGAAATCCGAAGTGACCGCATCCAGTTGTTGTGCGACGAATTCTGCCGGGACATCCATTCTGCCGGTAACACCCTCGGTGTTTTGCGCGGTCAGCGAGGCAATTACTGAGAGTCCATGAACACCGAAACTGGAAAACGTCCTCAGATCCGACTGAACGCCGGCGCCACCACAAGGATCGGAACCTGCAACCGTCAACGCGGAAAAAATCATCACCGCGATTATAATGGTCCGCGTGCATCGCACCTTCATGTTTGCTTCCGTGCTGTTTCTGCTGGAAACATGCGCAATGGGGCAAGTTCCACCGGGAATGCCGTTCGATCCGGCAAAGAATCCCAATCCGATTGAGACCTTTCTCCGAAATCAGGATTTCAAGCCTTCCACCTACGCGGAAGCCAGGAAAGTCGTGGGCTTCGACCCATTGGGACTCTCCGGAAAAGAGGGCAAAGCGGTCTCTGTTGAAGTAGGGACACCGGCGCAGGCAACTCAGAAAATAGCGCTTCCCAGCGACGAATTTCCGACAATCAAGGTGGATTTCTCTCCGGTGTTTCGTCAGGTTTACATTCTGACGAGCGGCGAGATGCTTACTCTTGACGCGTTCAAGTTTCCAAAAGTTCCGATTCCCCTTAACGAACTCACGGATGTGCTGAATTCCGCCGCATTCCGCCCGGGAAGCAAGACCTGGAAAGCGCGCTTCGGTCCGACAAATCCACCAGAACGGCTGATGGTAAGGGATACGGCCGCGTTGTTGTTTGATGACAACCACGAATTTGTCTTGTTCTGGCGGGAAGGCGAAGACTGTTACGTGATTAAAACCACGGCCGCACGAAAGGACTTGTTCCGCCTGGTGGATGATTTGCTGTGAGAGGCAAATGAATGCGATTTCCCAATGTAGGGGCGGTCTATGACCGCCCGCAATTCAGAGGATTGCGGGCCTCTCAATTGTGGGCGGACATGGACCGCCCCTACATTGGGAAATCGCATTCATTCAATGAAGAGGCGGGGGCATCACCGTACGCCGGCCTTCGAGGCTCTTCTTGATTGCAATGTCCAGTCCTTCAGGCAGGGGCAGATCGATCAAATAGTAAATATTCGCAATATGCTGGCGGAACAACGCGTCAAATACGGCGTCGCTCGCGCTTGAAAAATCGTTCCCGAACCACCACATCCAGTCGCTTCCCTCGGCAACAAGCAGTTCTTCATGCGCCAGTTTCCATTGATCAGGATTCACCAGATGCTTCCGTTCCATCAATGCGGCGCGTGCGCGCAGAATCCATTCCCAGGCCTGATGGTCTTCATGGTGGCCGATCCAGATATTGAAATTCGCGCCAGCCCAGGAGCCCGGCGCCAACCAGTCCAGTCTTTCCGCCGGAATCCGATCGCACGCCTCAGAGAGAGTCACGGCCTCGAGCCCGGATTCCTTCCCGATTCTGTCGTAGACGCAGCGCAGAAAGTCACGGCCGCTGTTGGCGTAGTAATCCCAGGGATTCTCACCGTCGAGCGCGATGGTGATGTGTCCGCCTTCCGGGATTTCCATGATTCTGCGAACCAGGTCTTCGGATGCGTCTTTTGGCGAGCCGTGCATGTAGTGGAATCCGATCAGGTCCGAGATCGTGCGATCGCGAAAGAACACGGTCACGCCATCACGTCGAAAAGGCTGGTACAGCCGCCACCTTTGTCCGTCGTGCAGGTCGACCCGGGATTTCGCGAGAATCCCTTCGTCTGTGGCCATCCAGCGAAAGCCCAGGGATGAGACGATCAAAGCCACCTCATCGGAAACGGATCCCTCTGACGGCCACAATCCGTTGGGACTCCGCCCAAATCTCTCCTGAATGAATTCACGAGACCGCCGGAGCTGCTCGATCGCGTCTTCGGGGTACTGAAACAGGACTGGCACATTTCCGTCATCGACACGGCTGTTGACCAGCAGCGGCAGAATGGGATGATAAAACGGCGTTGTGGAGATCTCGATAACGCCAAGATCCTGCTGGCGCCGGTATTCCGGAACGACATCGCGAATCGTTTTCAATACAAGTTCCCGCAAAATCGATTTATCCGACTCTGAGAATCCTCTGCCCTTTTGAACAAGATCGATCGGGCGCCTGTCATGATCCATCCATGCGAGGGTCCACCAGACCTGAATGTCGCGGTAATCCTCTTCTGAGAAATTCTGTTCGTCTCTGCGCCCATTAAGCTCGAAGTAACGCGGAAACGGTTCAGTCATCGTGGCCACAGGAACGGGAAAGAAGTTATCGTTAATGACAGCTTTGTCCGCATGCGACAATTCATCGGCCGGTTTAAAGGCAAGATCAAACAACGGATCCTTCGCCGTACCGTTAGCGTACTCATCCAGCTGGAGCACGAGAGACGGTACGAGATTGAATGTCTGATGCACCTCCGGATATTCGCCGGCGAGAGCCGCCATGCCGTAGTAATCCTTGGTGGCATGGAGGTATGCCCATGGCATGACGTAAGAACCCTTCACGATGTCTTTGTAAAACGGTTGATGCATGTGCCACAGGAATGAGACCAGTCTTGCCATGTACGACATGGTAATCTAAGTCGTGCTTCGGCTGGACCGCTATATCCTTCGCGAAATTCTGTATCCCACCCTGATTGGGCTGGTAGCCCTCACTTTTGTCACACTGTCGCGGGAATCGGGAACATTGTTGGAGGTTATTTTTAAACAGGCGGCGACTCCTGCTGAGATCCTGGCCCTGACGGCGGCAATTCTTCCAAACGTGCTGACGTTCACTCTTCCTATGTCGGTGCTGGCCGGAATCCTTACGGGATTTGGACGACTGTCATCCGACAGCGAGACTATTGCCCTGCGCGCTGCGGGCGTCCCGATGCGCCGTATTCTGGCGCCGGTGATGGTTCTCGGGATTTCAGTCTGGCTCCTGACGTCAATGATGACGGCATGGCTTGCACCGGCGATGTCGCTGCGGAAAGACACCCTCATACGAAACATTGCCATACGGCAGGCATCACTGGAACTGCAGCCTGGAGTGTTTAACGAGGACATCAAGGGAGTCACGCTCTATGTGCGAAGCATTGTCGCCGACCGTACCGAATGGCACGACATCATCCTCAATGACAGCAGAAACACCGACGAAGATGTCATCATCATCGCGGCCAGCGGCTTCCCCAGATATGACGAAACCACTCAGTCGATCCAGATTACGCTTCACGATGGCAATACGCATCGATTGAGCTATACCAAAAATCAAACGCCCGACTTTGAACACTGGGACGAAAGAACTGTTCGGTATTCTTTGCCTCCGGTATCTTCGGCTTCCGACTCGCCACCCATTTCCTCGATTTCGACTGCAACTCTGCTGCGCCGTTTGCGCCGCGGCGCGTCGTCCTATGAAGAACTTGTCGAATTTCACCGCCGGCTGGCTCTCCCCTTTGCCTGTATTGCATTTGTACTGGTTGGTCTTCCCCTTGGAGCGTCTACAACGAGAGGCAGTAAATCGATGGGACTCGTGATGAGCCTCATTCTCATGTTTCTCTATTACCTTTCGTTCTTCGCCGGGACACGAATCGCAAGCGATTCGCATCTCTCCCCCTTGCTGGGCGCCTGGATTCCGAACATTGCATTTCTGCTTCTGGGAATCCTGCTGATGATGCGGGCAGATCGCGAACACGAAAATTACTTTTTGATGTGGGTACGTTCTGCCGGAGACTGGATCGGAACAAAAGCTTCCATTGTCAGGAAGGCCCAGCAAAAACTGGCGCAATGGGCATACCGGCTCGCACACCGCTCCAGAATGTTTCGCGTTCTGGATCGCTACGTTCTGCGAGGTTTTTGCTTTTATTTCACGCTGGTTCTCGTGGTGTTCTCTTCACTTTTTATCCTGGTGACGCTGTTTCAATTGCTGCCCGACATCATTAACAATCACATCGGGCTGTCCACGATTGTCTTGTACTTCCTTTATTTAATGCCCACGATTCTTTACTGGGTAGTGCCGCTGACGGTCCTTCTGGCCATCCTGATCAATCTTGGAACGCTGACCAAAGCCAATGAAGTGCTCGCCGTGAAGGCGGCGGGAATGAGCCTTTACCGGCTTACAATTCCTCTACTGGTGATGGGTTTCCTGGTATCGTGCGGCATATATGTGATGCAGGATTTCATGCTGCCTTATGCCAATCGGAAACAGGATGCCTATCACGACACCATCAAGGGGCACGCGCCTCAGACCTATAAAAATCCCGAACGAAAATGGATGGCAGGATCCGATGGACGGATCTATCACTACAATTTCTTCGACTTTTCCCGGAATTTCTTCG
>JBGPBY010000547.1:0-4924 GCA_041481485.1 Terriglobia bacterium | reverse complement strand
TATTGGTTGTTGGGGTTGCGGCCCCCGTGTCGGGGGGGTGTGGGCCCGCGCCAATTTTTTGGCGTGTTGTTGGGGCGGTCCCACACCCCGCGCCTACAGGGGGACGGAATCGCCCCTACTGTTGCGTTACTTTATCGGGTCCAGCGATGTTTTTCCCGCGGGCGCATGCTCATCTACGGCAATTGCGTAAAAGCCACTGACGGCGTAGGTGTTCATGATCGCCACCATGTTCATGACTCCGGGCTGGCCGAACAGCTCGACGGCTTTCGCAAATGTAGCGGAATCCACCTTCCGATCGGTATACAACTGGCGTCCAAAACGAATCACGACCGCATCCGGTTCGGGAACGCCGGTCAGTGCGCCGTTTTTGCGAACCACATCGATAACCTTCGCATCCACTCCGGCCGTGACCGCACTTTTCTCATGACCATTCCATTCGAGGTTGTAATTGGTTTCGCGGCAGGCGACGAGGATCGCCAGTTCACGAACGTGCGCGTTTAGCGGTCCTGCGTAGGCCGCATTGTGAAGGTCGAACAGTGCCTTGGCGACATTGGGTTGATATGCCGCAAAGGCCAGCGGCCCGCTCAGTACACCGTCCGCGCTGCGGCCTGGCAATACATCGAAAATTTTCTGACTGGCCTCATCCTGATTCTTGCGCTCCAGATACGGAAGGCGAGCCAGCGATTGGGCGTTGATATCGGCCGGAAGTTTAGGGGCGGACTGAGCTGAAGACCAAATTGTGCACGCAGTAATCAGCAATAATGCCGCGCCAATAAGCGTTGTTCGATGTGAAGTCATGAAGGTGCTCCCAGTTCATTCGATTTGTCGCCTGAAGCGATTCGGAGTTGTTTTATCACGGTACGGCGTCGGCTGCGCCGTTTCTTTCGCGACCTTCGGCAAGAATCTATTGATAAGAATGTAGCGAGACTAAATGGCACGCGGAGCGATTTGAGCCACGGAGTGGCGGCAGTTCCTTAGCCCCCGGCGTGAGCCGGGGGAAAATGTCAAAAACCGAATTAAGCGCCGAAGGCGCGACAGATCCAGCGAATCAGGATTTGCTTCCCTTTTAATGCAGAACATTCCTTCACCCCTTGCTGTGACTGCGCCTACAGTTAAGGAGACGCGGCCATCACTAATCAGGGGCCCGTCCCGGAATTTCTGGAATATCCTCGATCTTACGCGACAAGTTCGGGGAGAATTCCATGCGAAACTCAAGCACACGGAGGCTGCGTAGCGGATTTATGAATAACAAGGTTGGTAGCAGTAAAGGTCTGTCACCGGCACAACGTGATGAACTACTCAAAGCATTGAAAGCCCGTTTTGAGAAAAACATGAGCCGTCATCAAGGCCTTGAATGGGCCAAATTGCAAGACAAGCTCCTGGCTAATGCAGAAAAGCTGTGGTCACTCCATGAAATGGAAAGAACTGGCGGTGAACCGGACGTTATTGGTCAGGACAAAAAGACCGGCAAATACAACTTTTGTGATTGTTCAGAGGAAAGTCCCAAAGGCCGCAGAAGTGTTTGTTACGACCGCGAAGCATTGGAGGCCAGGAAAGAAAATAGGCCAAAAGATTCTGCAGTTAATATGGCAGCTGCCATGGGCGTCGAACTCCTGACGGAAGAACAATACCGAGAGCTGCAGAAACTTGGGGAGTTCGATACGAAGACATCGAGCTGGGTGAAAACACCTCCTGAAATCCGGAAACTCGGCGGCGCTCTGTTTTGCGATTGCCGCTTCGACCATGTCTTCATCTATCACAACGGGGCGGAGTCTTACTATGCTGCTAGAGGGTTCCGTGGCTTGCTAACGGTCTGATTACTTGTCCCGCGACTGATCCAAAATTGGAATCTCTTTCGGAGTCTTGGCCGCGGGCTGCGCCTTCAGGTATGCGTAAATATCCCGCAAATCCTGGTCTGAAATTACCTTCTCGGTGTACGCCGGCATCGCGCCAGCGGGTTTGCGGACATAACGAATCAGTCCATCTGCCGTCAGTGACGTTGCGGCGATGCGCGCGCCGTCGCGGCTGCCCTGTCCCACAGTGCCGTGACAGTAGTAGCAGTTCTGGGTCAGGAAGGTCTGCTGGCCTTTGCCTGCACTTCCCGCCGGAGCTGTTTGTGCCGCAACGAAGAGTGGAACGGCCACCAGTGTCAGAACAACAATAGGCTTGATCATTACACTTACCTCGGCTGCGATACGACGTCGATCAACGCCGGTTCGCCCTTCTTCACCACTTCGATGGCACGTTTGATTGCCGGTCCCAGGTCTGCGGGATTTTCAATTGGCCCGATGCTGAACATGCCATATGCCTTTGCCATAGTCGCGTAATCGACATTTGGATTCGAGATGTCGTTGCCGATTCCGACGCGCGACACATCGCGCTGTGCACGCGCCGCCATGTCGGCAACATACATGCGTTCCTGATGGTAGCTGCGGTTGTTGTGCATGATGTTCAGCAGAGGAATCTTGTGATGTGCCGCGGTCCACAGAACTCCTGGCGCATAATTCAGATCGCCGTCCGACTGAATGTTAACGGTCAGACGCCCGTACTTCCGGTTTGCCAGCGCCGCGCCCACGGCCGCGGGTGCGTTGTATCCCACTCCGTAGGCTCCATGACCGCCAATGAACTGATAATGTTTGGTAAAGTTCCACAACCGCGTGGGCCAGAAACTCTGAAACACGACATCGGAGACCAGCGACCAGTCCTCATTCTTGATTTGATTCCAGATTTCTGCCGACATGCGTGCCGTCGTGATCGGACTCGAGTCCCATCCCCATGCCGCATCCTGAAGCGCCTGATCCTGCAATTTCTTTGAAGCCTCAGCCAGACGTGCGCCTCGCGCGTCGATGGCGCGACGGCGATCCGCGGTAATCAGTTTGCGGCAGGCTTCAATCAGTGAAGGCAGTGTTGTCTCCGCGTCACCGCCAATGGCGAGATCGACTTCGTTGTAGCGGCCAAAATCCTGATAGTTCGCTTTAGTCAGCAGATCCGTCGTGGAAAGCGTAGCGAGTTTGGCATCGGGCTTTGTCAGTAACCGCGATTCCATGCCCATCTTGCTAACGGGCGTTTGCGCATGAATGACCTGCCAGAAATCCGGGACCTCGAGACCCAGCACGAAGTCTGCGGTCGCGAGAGATCCCGTTCCATATAAAGGATGCCGTGTCGGGAAATTCATGCGTTGACGGCGATCCAACACCGGGACTTGAAGCAGTTCAGCCAGTTCGACGAGCGATTTCAGTCCATTTGGCGTACGCGCCGGACGTCCGGTGACAATGAGAGGATTCTCTGCGGCGACGAGCATCTTCGCGAGTTCGCTGACGGCTGCCGGATCTCCAGCTGGCGGTGCCGTCACTGATAATTTGGGAACGCGAAGACGGCCGCGTTCCTGTTCGGGCACGGGTTCTTCCTGCAAAACGGCATCGGCGACGAGAACGACAGGACCCATCGGCGGTGTCATCGCAATTTTGTAAGCGCGAATGGCGGACTCTGCGAAACCCGTCAGCGAAACGGGCGAATCGTCCCACTTCGTATAATCGCGAACCATGGATGCACAATCCTGAACCGCATGTGCCCATTCCACGTCGCTGCGGCGCCACTGTCCGTCGAGAATATTGCCCAGTACGATGTAGACAGGCACGCGGTCCGCGTAGGCGTTGTAGATTGCCATCGACGCATGCTGCAACCCGACCGTTCCATGCGCCATGACCATGAGCGGTTTGCCTTCGATCTTGGCATAGCCATGTGCCATCGCGACGGAGGACTCCTCGTGCATGCAGGTCAGCAACTCCGGCATTTTGTTTGAGCCGTAATTGATGAACGACTCGTGAAGCGCGCGGAAGGAGGAACCGGGATTCGCGGCCACGTATTCGATGCCGAGAGACTTGATGACATCCACCATGAAATCCGAACCGGGGCGATCCGTGGTGTAGACATCCGCTCGCGGTGGAGGTGAGGTTTCGGCCACGGCTAGACTCGCGGAAGGCAAAGTTGTTCCCGGCCGCGGCGCGGCGGCCTGAACCGGTACCGGCACGCCTGCGATTGCCGGTGTTGCAACCAGTGCCGCAGCGCCGACAGCGGCGCCCTTCAGGAATCCGCGACGATTGACAGAAGGTTTTTTCGATTTTGCCATGCCGGGATCTTAGTGAAATCGGGGACAGAGAGCAATTTGCATTACATCGCCCGCGGTATCCTTATCGATATGGAATGCGGCTTTCCTTTGAGAATCATTTCGGGCGGCCAAACGGGGGCAGATATGGGCGGTCTGATCGCTGCGCGCGAAGCCGACATTCCAACGGGAGGAACGGCTCCGGCGGCATGGCTGACCGAAGACGGACCAAAGAAGACGCTGCTGCAAAGCTTCGGACTGGTCGAGTGCGCCGAACCCGGTTATCCGGCGCGCACCCGAACCAATGTGCTGCAATCGGACGGCACGTTGATTGTGGGAAATTACGATTCGGGCGGCAGCGCACTCACTTACGAAATCGTGCGAGAGTCTCGCAAGGCGATCTCCCTTCTCTCATATCCGAATGCTGCCGGTGATGATGAAACTGAAAGATTCCGGCAATGGCTTCAAGGCAACGGCGTGCGGGTCCTGAATGTCGCCGGGAACCGAGAATCGACAAGCCCGGGCATCGCCGAGTTCACGCGCCGTTTTCTTCTCGACGCGCTGTGCTCAGGAAATCGTTCTCGCAACGGGAGAGGCACTATGAAGCCCTGAAAGGATGCGATTCCGACTGTAGGGACGGTCTATGAAAGTGTGAAGAAATTGCAGGTCAAGCGCGAAGTCCCCTCCTCAGCTGAGGAGGGGTGGATGCGCGACTAAAAAAACGCAGCGAAGCAACCGAAATTCGCGCAGACGGGGTGGTGTTGATCAACTTCAATCAAATTCGCTTGACCAACACCACCCCGGCCGCTCCAACAATGT
>JBGPBY010000546.1:0-4929 GCA_041481485.1 Terriglobia bacterium | reverse complement strand
AGCCCCTCCCGAGTGCCGTAGGCACGGCAGTCCGATAGCCCCTCCCGAGTGCCGTAGGCACGGCAGTCCGATAGCCCCTCCCGAGTGCCGTAGGCACGGCAGTCCGATAGCCCCTCCCGAGTGCCGTAGGCACGGCAGTCCGATAGCCACCGGCGTAAGCCGGTGGATTGATAGTTCGGGAAGTTCAAAGTGCCGTAGGCACGACAGATCAAGGAATCTGGCTTCTTAATTACAGTGAGCGAGCTCCTTTCGCGCCATGGCATTGCAGAAAGCCTTCACGACGATTTCATCGAACTGTGCGCCGATATGCCTGACGATACCCTTTTGGGACAACGCAAAGGTTTCGAGCGCTTCGCCGAACCGCCGCATCTGCATGAGAGCGGCTCCGAAAAATGCGCGCCCTTTGGCCTCTTCATATTTCATTCCAATGCGGCCGCATTGTTCGATGGCTCGCGATGCAATAGTGGCGGCATCCCTGGAGATGTTGAGTTGAAGGTAGATCTCCGATTCGTCAAGGTCGCACAGGGCGAGATACCATTCGCTTCCGGAATCCTTGAAGTATTCACGCAGCCGGGCAAATGCCTGAAGCGCATCGCTGTACCGGCCACGGAGAAAGAAAAAATAGGCACGGTTGTGTCGGATATTGATCAGCAGTTCCCCGAGTCCGAGTTCGATGGAAAGCTGCTCGGCACGCTCAAACATCGCATCGCAATCTTCCAGGCGATCGATCTGAGACAACGTGCATCCAAGATTCGCATATACCTGTGCGGCAGCGGCACGGTCGTCGGCCGATTCGAACACTTCAAGAGCTTTGACGTAGTACTCGTATGTTCGGACGTGCTGGTCGAGCCGGAAATAGAGATTTGCAATTTGGTGCACAGCCGGGCATACCCGATGCTGTCGCCGCTGCCCTTCAGCCAGTGTTCCGCTGCAGCCGCAACTTTCAGCCCTTCATCATATTTTCCGGACTGCGTCAGGGCGCTGACGAATCCAATGCTTACTTTTGCGGCCAGCTTGAAGTCTCCGGTTTTTTCACACTGATCGAGAGCCTGCGCATAGTAAGGAAGGGCTTCGGCATACTGTTGGTTCGCGGTGAGACTGTAGGCCGCCATGCGCCAGGCATCGAGCAACAGATTGTCGTCGCCGGCTTCCGTCGCCAGCCGCAGGGCTTCCCGGGCAATTGCAACACCGGCGGCAGATGCTTCGTTGCAGGGCTGCCCGGCAAAGGGCTGCGACTGGCGGATCTCAGTCCAGAAATTGGCGAACGTCTCTTGCAGGCTCATTGCCAGTTAAGCTTCGATTTGTTTTTTCAGCTTTTCCAGGCACCGCGCACGCGTCGGCCCGATGCTGGCCACGGGAATCCCCATCTTCTGAGCGATGTCGGCGTAACTGGGTTCGTCAATATCGTAATAGAGCAACCGCAAAAGCCTTTCGCAACGATCCGGCAGTTGGCGTATTGCCGTTTCAACTTCGAATTCCTTCTTGAGGCTTTCAGTATCGGCATTAATGGAGGGTTCCAAGGGGGATTCAAAATCTTCAATAGGGATCTCGGGTTTTCGAGAGCGTAGAACGGCTAAAGCTTGCCGGCGAGTTACGGTAATCAGCCATGCCGAAAGCAATTGTTCGTTGCGCAATCGATGAAGGTTCCTGTGCAGCTCCAGGCAGACATTCTGAAATAAATCCGCCGTGTCTTCAGGCAGCGGGCAGAAGGATCGTGCCACAGAGTAAATCAGCCGCTGATAACGGCCAATGAGTTCCTTCCATCCATCCTGCTCTTGCCGGAGACACGCCTGAATTATTTCGTGATCCGAGGAAACCATTCCCGGGATCTTAACCTGTGGGCGTCTGCCAGAATCTACCTTCTTCGAAATGACCGGGAGACATAAGAACGGCTCTGATGGACGGCATGAATGGCAGGGCTCAGTTCGTCTGGAAGGTCGGACTTGTGGACATAGGCAATGCCCGCCGGCTCAGCTCCTTGTAGAAGTTCATCGATCTTCATCACAGTGATGAAAACGAAAGGGACATGCATGCCCTTTGATGCGAGTTCTCCCCTGGCGGAAAAGCCATCCAGCCGTGGCATCATGATGTCGCTGACGATGACATCCGGCTTCAACCTGAGAGCGGCATGAACGAGCATCTCGCCGTCGGGCACGTCGCCAACGAGCTGAAACTCCTCGTCAAGTAGCGACACTACCAATGCCCTTGTGTTGTCATGGTCATCGGCAACCAGCACGCGCAGTCTATTCATGCACACTCCTCTGTTTGGCTCCATCCGGCAGGCGGTGGATGGCTGGAAAGCCAGACGAGACTAGCGCGGGGCGTTTTGCGTGTCGTTGCTCTGGAGCAAAGAACGGAAGGAAAATAAGCGGGAGTTCAATCGGGCAAAAGCCTGTCGGGCAATAGAAAGACGATCTGTCCACGGCGCTTTTGAATAACGCCCTGACGTTCCCATTTCTTCAGGTGCCGGCTGGCGGTGAAGGGGCTGACATTGGCCAGCGCAGCGAGATACTCGTTGGTGATCTCGAGTTCCATTCCTTTGGACCGCAACTGGCCGCTTCGCCTGCAAAGCCGGATAAGCGTACGGGCAAGGCGTTGTTTTGCAGGTTCCGCGGTTATTCCAACCAAGCGGTCGCTGACTTCCTCGAGATAATAAAGAAGAATGCGGATGACATTTTCCGCCAGGATTTTACTGACTTCGCCCAGCGACCGCAGATTCTCGCGGCTCCAAACCAGGAGTTCGCAATGGTCAACGGCCACTGCAGTGCCGACGTGACGTTGAGGATCCTTAAGCAGAGTGCCGATACCAAAGGCATCGCCTGGCAATAACCATGCAAGCAGAACTTCATCACCATTTTTCATGACGTGGTAATACTTAATCCTGCCCCTTCTCAGAAGAAAGAGATGTGTAGCCGGGTCGCCACCCGTGACGATCACAGAGTTCGCTGGGAATGACCGAAGTTCCGCAGCCTGAAGGACGAGCTTTCGTTGTTGCGCAGAAAATCCCGACAAAAGTCTGACCGGGGCTGTGACTGGCTTGCCGGCCGTACTGCGCCGGTGCGATGTGACGTTCATTTGTTTGTAAGCCCTACTTATAAATCTAGGAAGAACTGCTGGGCTGTGTCAATCGGCTAGAAACCTGAGTAGGGGCGGTCCGGAAAGAAACTCGATATCACTAAAATTCGGATTGTTTCAGCCGCGTTAGCGGCGGCAGCTAATAGCCACGGGCGTAAGCCCGTGGAATATCTCGCGTTACATGCTCTGAGCCGCAGCGCGGCGGCAGTTCCCATTTTTTCAGATCTGTAGCGTCGGTGCTCTAAAACGGATCTTGATTCTGGGCCACCGGCTGACGCCGGTGGCTATGAGAAAGTGCCGCCGCTACGCGGCTCGGAATCAAAATCCCAATAATCCAGCTACTGTGCGCCACCCATGGTGAGAACTTTACCGCTTGTCAGCTTGCCATTCAGGAACATCCCGCCATTTCGGCCATCCCGGAGGGGATTAAAAGTGACCGTGATTTTGTCGCCGACCTTCAGTGTCGTGCGGGTCCAATCGCGGCGCTCCAGGTAATTCGGACTCATTCCTTCGAAGCTATAAACCTCCGCGACTCCCTGGCTATTGGGCACGTCGATATAAATCCAGATGTGGGGGTTGGTCCATTCCACTTTTTTCACCGTACCGACGACAGTCTTTTGTTCTGTCGTGTTGAAGGCGCTGAATGAATGGTGTGCTGCTGCCGGACCCGCCACGGCGGCAATCAGAATCGCCGCCACAATCGCGGAAAGAAGTGTTCTTCTCAGAGTGGTTTCCATAATTCCTAGTCCTTTTTTGGGGCTTCGCCGCCGGTGAAACTGGGGTTAATAATAATTTTACCTTTGTCGTCAACGCCGTTTCGATTGTTCTGTTCGCAAATATATTCGGAGATCGTCCAGTTGCGATGACGTCGTAAGGAACTTGTGGTCATGTAAGGAGCGGTCAGCGCCTCGGGATCCGTAATCGTGGTCTCGATGCTCATGGTATCCGGATCGGTTAGCCGGAAGCGTTCGAGAATCCGCATCTTGTCGCTATGTGGCACGCCCGCAGCAAGCTGGGTGTCTGTTGAAAAGCCGAAAGTATCCACGACCAGCGTATCTCCTTCCCAGTGACCGACCGAGGTTCCAAAAAATCTGGGGTCGGGATCTTCGGGAAGCTTGCGGCCATCCGTATAGATGTGACGCACCTGCGTGTACGCCTCAATCACAATCGTCACCTTGCCCGGTGTCAGCAGGAATTCCATCGGATAGGGCTGCGTCATGATACCGGGCATGCCCGGAGGGAGGCAGTTGGACGCGGAAGTGTCCTGCGGAGGATTGGCCTGATACGCTCTCCTCTTTGCTTCGTACTCCGGCGTGAGGGACATACCGCCACCGCCACGCGCTCCACCACCGCGGCCGGCAGCACCACGTGCCGGCGCTCCTGCGGCGGGTGCAGCTCCCGCGTTACCGGGAGGAGCTGCTCCGCCTCCACCTCGAGGCGCCGGAGCGCCAGCCGGAGCGGCGTTGCCGCGAGGGGCCGCGCCACCTCCGCCGCCGCCACCCCGTTCCCAAACGCCCGAGAAATCGGGCAACTTGGACATTGCTGTCCAGTCTGCGGCGGTAGGCGATTTGGTGATAGACGTCTGAGCGGCGGATATTAAACTGAACGCTGCAGCTGAAATTCCAGCTGAAACAATGACAGCAAAAATCCTTCCTGAAGTTCTCATGTGGGCGAAATTATCACGAATCGTCCCGGTAAAACAAAGATTTGCCTGCGGCGGCCCACTGTAGGCGCGGTCTATGACCGCGCACAGTTTTTAAGACTGGATCCCGCAGATTGGATATTAACAAAAGAAAGATCGTGCGCGGTCATATACCGCGCCTACAGTGGGCCGCCGCAGGCAAAACTTTGTTT
>JBGPBY010000545.1:0-4948 GCA_041481485.1 Terriglobia bacterium | reverse complement strand
TGCATGGACGCAAAGCGGGCTATCCGAATTGGCCAGCCAATGATCTGAAGGTGATGGAAACCGCGCTGTATTTCGATACGGTGAATTTTGCGTCCCGCATCAAGGCGCCAACTGCAGCAGCAATCGGTTTCATTGATACGACAGCGCCGCCCGTCGGTATCTGGACGGCATTGGATCAAATTCGCGGCCCCAGGGAAGCTATTCCGATGATTGAATCCGATCACAACAATAAGACGCCCCAGAAACAGGGCGCCTGGGATGCACGCTCGAAGGAAATTCTTACGACGATTCTGAACGGTGGCGTGTTCAGAGCCAACGAAGAACTGACCCGATAAGGAGAACCGCGATGAATCTCCGAAAGCAATTACTATCTGGACTGGTAAGCGCCGCCCTTCTGTCGGGCACCCTGCTGGCGCAGTGGGCGAAGGTTCCTCCCGCCTCCATTCCGCGCACATCCGATGGCAAGCCCAATCTCACCGCGCCGGCGCCGCGTTTACCGGACGGCAGACCGGACTTGTCCGGGATCTGGAATCCACCGGGGGGATACATTCGGAACTTGACGCCCAACGTGAAGGTCGACGATATCCCGTTCCAACCCTGGGCTCGCACGATTTACGATGAACGTGCGGCCGGTTTGCATTGGAAAGAGGAGCCGGACGCCAACTGCCTGCCGCAGGGCATTCCGAAAATTCTTGTGGCGCCAGCGCCCTGGCGAATCGTTCAGGCACCCGATTCCGGATACATCGTCTTTGTTCACGAGGCGTTCAATCTCTGGTGGCAGGTCTTCCTCGATGGGCGCGAGTTTGCGCCGAGCGAGGATATCACTCCCACCTGGATGGGATACTCCACCGGCAAGTGGGACGGGGACAGCCTTGTAGTCGACAGTCGTGGCTTTAACGGAAAAGTCTGGCTGGATCAGTTAGGGAAGCCTTCAACTGAAGCCTTGCATGTGACCATGCGATTCCGGCGGAAAGATTTCGGACACATGGAAATTCAAGTCACCATCGATGACCTCAGGGCCTACACGAAAACCTGGGGGACTTCATTTGAAGTGACGCTGCAGACGAATTCGGAATTGATGGAATTCATCTGCAACGAAAATGAAAAGGACACGCGCGGGAAATAACGCACTATGGCGTGTGTCATCTCCACCTTCGCCAATAGACTTGAGCGCTATGAATCGTGTCCTCGTCTTCGGAGCAACGGGCAACGTCGGTCGCCAGGTTATCTCACAATTGATGGAAACGCGCGCGCAGGTTCGCGCAATGACGCGCAACTCGGATGCGGCCGATTTGCCCCCACAGGTTGAGGTGATGCGCGGAGATCTCAATTTCCCAGAAACGCTCGATCGATGTCTGAGTGACATCGATACCGTCTTTCTGGTGTGGACCGCACCGCCGTCTGCTGTCGCTCCGGCTTTGGGTCGAATCGTCAAGTACGTACGCCGCATTGTATTGCTCTCAGCTCCGATCAAAACCGCACACCCTCTCTTCCAACAGCCCAATCCGCAGCGGGCTATCGTCGAGCAGATCGAGCGATTGATCGAGGCCTCAGGGCTCGAGTGGACGTTCCTGCGGCCCGGAATGTTCGCCGCTAACGCTTTGGGTTGGTGGGCTCCACAGATTCGCGTTGGCGATGCCGTGCGCTGGCCATTCGCCGAGGTTCCGACTGCCCCCATTCACGAAAGAGATATCGCTGCGGTCGCAGTCCGCGCCTTATGCGAGAACGGACATGCAGGAGCGGAGTATGTTCTGACAGGGCCGCAATCGCTAACTCACGCGCAGCAAGTGTCCACGATCGGCCGCGCAATCGGCCGCCCGCTTCGCCTCGAAGAGGTCTCACCCGACGAGTGGCGGAGTGAGCGGCTCCAGACCTGGCCTCCGGCGGCCCTGAATATGCTGCTCGACGCCTGGGCTGCCGCAGTCGGCCAACCTGCGTTTGTGACATCGACCGTCGCAGAGGTTACAGGAACACCAGCACGCACGTTCTTTGAGTGGGCTACCGATCATGCCGCGCAGTTTCGAGCCTGACCTCAAATGGCAGGACGTTTTCGGAACGGCCTGAAGCCTTTGGTTCCATGTCTAGCTACTGCAGGGGCGTCTATGACCGCCTACATTCTCGAGGGTTTGCAAATCGCGGGCGGTCATAGACCGCCCCTACAGTCGGAATCGCATTCCTTCAAACTGAACCACAACCTGTGCAAAATTCGTCGTCGACCGGACATTTCGGCGATAGCGGCTATCGCTCTTCTTGCCGTCGACCGGTTGGCCCCTTTCCTCCCGGAAGAGCTGCTACCCGGCAAGTTCCTTCAGTGAGGCGGTGATTTCAACTGGGTAAGGTTTCGGAGTTAACCGCAACAGATCCTTCGGCAGGCCACGCAATTGTTCCCGGCAATATTTCCGAATCTCCATCAGCGCCGGAGAAGGTTTGACGCGGCGGCCGCCGATCATCACCACTTCAAGTAACGGCGTTCCGGCGATTGGTTCATCGCGGAGTGTCACGATGTCCTTCCTGGCGACACCATTTTCGATCAGCCTATAGACTTGCTTGCGGCCGGGCAGAATCCCTTTCCCGGGAGATCGTTTGGTTCTGGGACGTCCCGCATACTCAACGAGCTTGTAAACAAAATCCAGGTATGGAGCGTCCGCCGATACCGCCATGCGGGTTCCGACGCCAAAGCCGTCAATCGGTGCCGTGGATTCGATCAGCTCCTCAATCGATTGCTCATCCAGACTGCTGCTCACGAAAATCTTCACGCGTGAAAGTCCGGCCTCATCCAAAAGCCGGCGTGCTTCCTTTGAAAGTGAAATCGGATCTCCGGAATCCAGACGGATTCCGGCAATATTGAATCGCGAACCCATCTCCCGTGAAAGGCGTATCACCTGACGTATCCCCTCGATGGTGTCATAGGTATCGACTAGCAAGATTGCGCCGGGCGTATGTTTCACGAAGTTCCGGAACGCTTCGTATTCGGAATCGTGCGCTTGTATGTAACTGTGTCCCATCGTGCCCGAAACAGGAATTCCATACATTTTGCCGGCAAGTACATTTGAAGTTGCGTCGACTCCTGCAATGTAAAAGGCTCGGGCTGATTTAGTTCCTGCATCGGTTCCCTGCATCCGTCGCAACCCATAATCGACGACGGTGCGCCCCTGAGCTGAGGTGACCACTCTTGCTGCCTTGGATGCCGCCAATGTTGCGATATGGATTTGATTCATAACGTATGTCTCGGCCAGTTGCGCCTCCGGGAGAGGCGCGACAACCTCCAACACCGCTTCGTTGGCAAATGCCACGGTGCCTTCCGGCATCGCCCACACATCGCCGGTGAAGCGGAATTTGGCAAGGTATTCGAGAAATTCAGGGGAGAAGCGCCGGAGCGAGCGCAGGTAATCGATGTGGGATTCGGTAAATCGCACAGATTCGAAATAATGCAATACCTCATCGAGTCCGCACGTCACCAGATAATTGCGAATTTCCGGCAGCCTTCGCGCGAAGAGATCGAACACAGCGACCTCACGCATTCCTTCGGCGAGGTAGGCCTCCATCATCGTCAATTGGTAAAGATCGGTCAGCAGTGGTGCATTGCTGTCGTCGACCCAGTGCGAAGGCATGTCAGGCTTGCCGCACCAGGCGAACCCCGTCAGATTCCAGTTTCCCTGCAGAGCGCGAGACTTCCTCCGAGGAATTGTGAACAGCTCTTGTGGCATCCATCAACACGCGGACATCGAGACCCAGCGCGCGTGCATCGAGCGCACTGGCGCTGACGCAATAATCGAGTGCGAGACCACCGATCCAAACGCGGCGAATTCCGAGTTTTTTCAAATGGTCCGCCAGAGAAGTGCCGCCGAATGCCGAGTAACTGTCTTCATCTTTCGTGTCGGCCTTGCTGACGATCACTGCGGATTCCGGGACAAATAACCCGGGATGAAGTTCGGCGCCGCGAGTGTTTTGTACGCAGTGCGGGGGCCATGGTCCGCCTCGCTCTTTGAAGCTGACGTGATTCAGCGGATGCCAGTCTCTTGAGAAGAATATGGGAATTCCCAGATCGGCGGCCTGGTGAATCCAGCGATTGAGAATTGGAACGACCTGGTCGCCGCCTTCGACTGCAAGCGAACCTCCCGGACAGAAATCATTCTGAACATCGACAATGATCAGAGCATCACCTGGGCGGAGTTCATCCGGCATGGGCTCAGTTTCGCACATGGTGCCCGAATTGCACGGGAAAGAGTGGTTGTCGTAATTTGGATACAGGGGGGCAAAACGATGTTTCCCGATCGTACGGATGCTGGAAGGAAACTCGCTCGCGCGCTGGCTGCATATCGTGAGCGGCCGGTGGTGGTTTACGCACTGCCGCGTGGCGGTGTTGTTTTGGGTGTGGAAGTTGCGCGCTTCCTCGAAGCTCCGCTGGACCTTATTGTGGTTCGGAAAATCGGTCATCCGCTCGAGCCGGAGTACGCGATCGGAGCCGTTGCCGAAGACGGCTATGTGATTCGCAATCCAAAAGAGGCCGCCACCCTGGATACCCAGCGGTTCAGCAACGCCGTGGAACAAGCACTTCAGGAAGCCCGGCGACGGCGGGAACTATTTCTTGGAAATCGCAAACCTGTCCCGGTCGAGAACAAGATCGCGATTATCGTGGACGACGGGTTGGCCACCGGGTTCACGATGCTGGCCGCAATTCAGGAAATCCGAAAGCGGCATCCGCAGATGGTCGTCGTGGCTGTTCCGGTTGCCGCTCCAGATATCGCAGATAAGGTTCGAAGTGAAGTGGACGATCTTGTTGTATTGCACACCCCGCAATGGCTCGCTGCGATCGGCGCGTTTTACGATGAATTCGACCAGGTCAGTGACGAGGAAGTCATTGCCTTAATGAATGCCACATCGTCACACAAGCTGTGAAGGAATGCGATTATCAAGAAATCCCTCTCCCAACGGGAGAGGGGGCCGC
>JBGPBY010000544.1:0-4952 GCA_041481485.1 Terriglobia bacterium | reverse complement strand
TACGGGATTGATTTCGAGTACGCGGGAAGTCGCGCGCGCGAACGAATTGGCACCATCGGGCGCGTTCGGATTCGTGAAGCCGTAGCCACTGGCACCGCCATTGTCGAACACCAGCACATTCCCGGCGCCAGGCAAGCCTTTCGGAATGATGTGCGCATGGTGCTGGCCGATGATCTGACGAATGGCGCGCAGCTCTTTGGATTCACTAAAGTCGGGACCGATCCGCCAGACGATCTTTCCGTCTCGTGCGACGATGGCGAGAAAGCTGGCCTGCCGGCTGCTGATGATGACATTGTTGGGAGCGAACCGCTGATCGCCGTCATCGAACCAGTGGTTCGGCCCGACATAAGTCGCCGAGTTGACATGCAGCCAGTCAAAGCTGCCCCGCGCCGCGTTGACGCCCGGCGCGGCCATGATTGCTTTTCTCGCGGCGGGACTAAAGCCGAATTCGTCGATGTGATCGCTGGCGACCCATTCCCAGACGATGTCCCCTTTCCACGAAACTTCGATAAGGCGATCGTCCTCGAGCGTGACACTGGCGACGTTTGGGCGAGTGTGGTTGATGTGTGTCAGTATCAGTGTCTTGCTGCCTTCCACCGCAGGCATGATCCCCGGCGAATAATAGCCCGCCGGAAAATCCTCCCGCTGCCAGTCATGATGCTGCCGCGCCGCCCAGCTCGTGCCGCCACGCGTCTGGATTTCCTGGTTGTGATCGAAGCGCCATAAAACGTGGCCTTCGAAATCACGCTGAATGAGTTCGAGAGATTCCTGGCGCGGGGCATTCGATCCGTTGGCCGCCATCACGATGCCGTTCGGAAAGATGCGGGCGGGACCACCGGCGGAGTTGACGTAACCGTCCCATTGCTTGACGACATTTCCGTTCATGTCGATCACAACCACTGCCGAAGTATTGAGTGGCGAAAGTACCGTATAACCATTCCAGGCATGTGACGGGTCGTAGATGGTGGTGCGTGTCGGATAAACCGACTGTGCCGCGAATACGACAGCAAGAGAAAGCAACAGTAAAACGGCGGCTGCACGAACCTGCGTGCGTCGACTCATCGGAAGTACCTCCCGTTTGAAAATGTGGAAATTCCGACTGTAGGCGCGGTCTATGACCGCGCACAATTGAGAGGTTTGCAGTCCTTCGAATTGCGCGCGGTCATAGACCGCGCCTACAGAGTCGGAATTTCCAGCCACTCCGCTATTTTGGCGCCCAGAACGGCTCACCGCCGCGTATCAGCTGAACTGGAACTTCCGGAGTGAAGGCCTTGACCCATTGAGCCATTTCCAGCATTCCCTGTTCTTCGGAGATGGCATGACCCAGCATGATCCAGCCTTTGGCAATCCCCAGCGACACGGCGTCGAGCACATATTCCGGACTATCGAAACCGCCGTCGGTTTCCTGCAGTTCCCCGCTCACAACCACATCGACGTCCGGGTTGTTCACCGCCGGCGTCGCATAGCCCACTCCCACCTGGATGCGGCGGACTTTCGCGTTGGGATTACCGATTGCCCGAACGGCATGAGCTCCGAGACGCTTTTGGAAATCCGAAGCCAGTGCGCCCAACGTTGTCTCAGGAATGACGAAGCGATGCGATTCGGCCGCCGTTTCGTATTTGCTATCGAGGCCAAGGGCGCGCACCAGTCCAACATAAAGGAAATCCGGACGCTGCGAATGCATATGGTCGTGCATGCGGAAAATCACGATGTTGTGTTCCTTCATGAAGTCGACCTTGGTTTTATACAGAGGATCGCTGCTGACAATCGAAATGTCATCGCGATCGTTCCAGTACGTGTCTTCATGGGGAATGATCATGTTGAGTCCGGCTTCGGCCGCGCGCTTCACAACGTCGAAATTGCAGAACATCGCCGTGGCGATGCCGCGGACTTCGGTTTCCGGGCCGCCGAATTTGAACGTGTCTCTGTAGGTCGTGTCGCGCCACGGAATGCCGAGATTGGATTTGATTCGGGCAACAACTTCACCGGCAGTAAGGGCGCGCATCATGCCGGCCTCCAATATGGATCGTCCACCGGAATCCATGTCGTGCGGATTTCCGGCACGACATCCTTCAGCCACTTCGCGCATTCATTCATCCCCGGGTTCTCGGAAACCACACGGCCAAGCAGCACGAGACTCTTGGGTTCGCCGACGGCAACTTTATCGCGTGCAAGTTCCACGGATTCCCATTCGCGAACTTCACCGGCGATGATGGTATCGACGAGTGGGAACATGCTGAGCGCGCTCTGAACCGGCGTCGTGCCCGGAAGCAGTCCGATCCTCACAACGCTGAGTCTGGGCTCACCGACAACACGAATACCACCGCGGCTGTTCAGTTTCTTTTTCAAATCCGACACAAGCGTTTCCAGTGTCGTACCCGGAATCGTGATGCGCCGCGGATCGTCTGATGCACGAAACTTTCCCCATCCAAGAGCATCGGCGAGACCGATGCTGAGCGGATCCGGTGTGCGTTGACGCCAGTGATCGCTGAACCGCCAGACGACAAGCTGGTTGTTTTTGATGAAATCGTTCTTCGCCGTAAAGACAGCGTCCGGTGCCGCGGGAGCGCCTCGACGTGCACCAGACGGTGCGGCCGAATCCGCCTTCGAATAAAACGTCGGCTCGCAGGTGATGACGAAATTCGCGCCAGACTTCACGGCCTGCTTCAGAACATCCAGTGTCGCCATGGCGCTGGTTGCAATTCCCTTCACCGGTGTCATCGGATCGCCTGCTTTAAAAACGTCGACACTGTCGGCTTTCCAATCGCCACCGACTTTCTGTTTGATCCGATCGACGACTTCCTGTGCAGTAGGCGCCGCACGCGATTGAAGGATTGCAGGCACTGCAATTGGCACAGCGGCTGTCAGCGCCACGAATTCACGGCGTGAAATGGATTTCATGGGAATGCCTCCTCAACCTACGGACGCGGCCTGTAGGTCTTGCTGAAACCATTGCGCGTATTCGTAACCGTAAACGTGCCGTCCTGCTGAGCGGAAACCTTGATCAGGTACGCAGGCGAGTGTGCTGGATTGCCACCGGCGCCGCCGCGCGGCCCCGCCGCTGGCGGAGGGTTCAGCACGGTGGCAATCGTCGCATTGTCATCCACGTTCGCGATGAACATGGCCGGACTATTCTCGAGTCCAACGTTGTAAGACCAGTGCAACTGCCAAAGATCTTCGAGACCGGGCGATTCGTGCAGCACACGGAACACGTCCGGTTCACCGCCTTTACGTGTGCCGTTGTTCATCACGGCAACACGCGGCTGCAATGCATGCACGAGCGCCGGCGCGCCGGATTTCGCCAGCCCGTGGTGGGACGTCAGGTATAGGTCCACTGTGCCGATCCGGTTGGTGGGGCACATCAGGTCGAGTTCACCATTCCAGGTGAGATCGCCGAGATCAATCGTTCGAAAGCGGCCGTAGGTCATCACGAAACCGGCCGACTCACCGTTGTCGGGATCCGTATACGCGCTCTCATCCTTCTTTGGAACCCCGGTGCACGCCGTATTCTGGCGTCCGCCTCCCGGCAGATTCGATCGAATGAACTGATTGGCCGCCGCGACTGCCGTGATATCGAGTCCGGTCATTTTCACTTTGTCGCCGGGCTTCACGATCGTGCGCTTTCCCTGACTCAACTCTTCGTAGGATGTGAGGAAGGCCGCCGAAAAGACCCGGTCGTTGGGGTGAGGCTTGCCGTGATCGTAGAAATGCATGATCGGAATCTGTTTGGCGAGGGCGAGCAATGATCCCACGTGATCGCCGTGGTAGTGCGTCGTCCACATGTGATCGATCTGCTTGACGCCGGCGGTCTTCAGCGTCTCGACGATGCGGCCGAGATCGCGGTCGCCGGCGTTGCCGGTATCGACCAGCAATGACTCTCCCGCCGGGTTTACGAAGAGCGTCGACTGGCCACCCTCGGTATCGATGTAGTAGATGCTCAGCGTTCCAGTCGGGTTCTGGGCCAGCACACCCAAAATGCCGAATGTCAGACAGAGAACGGTCACGAATGCAGCGCGCATAATTTGGACTCCTTGGGAGCCGCATTATATGACGACGGGCGCGTCCCCTGCGTTGTCAATTCTCCGATGTGCGACTGTAGGCGCGGTCATAGACCGCGCCGACAGTCGCACGACGTCAATTTTGCCGGCGGCGCATAGGCGACCCAGCCCATCGGTGCTGTAGTGGCAGGCGCAGCGGCTGCGGGCACGAGGCTGCCGGCCGGTAACGCACGCTGAAATCAAAATTTGCAGTTCCCTGTTAACCTAACATCTATGGCAGAACAAACATTTGGGACGCAGCTGAGCAACCGCGACTTCTTCATCCGGCGATGGTCCGTCGAATACCCAGCCTTTGTGGATATTTGCAAAGCTCTGCCTCCGGGCAAGCTCGAGTTTCGTCCGCATGCCGGTTCGCGTTCGGCCGGCGAATTGGTTGCGCTGCTGGTTTCTCTTCAACGCAGTTGCGTCGACCTTTGCGAATCGGGAGGCGGATCCTACAACAGCAGATTGCGCGTGGACTCTTCAGAGGGCCCAGGAGCTCTGGAAGAAATGATCGCGGCTTACCAGAAACATCATCAAGCGCTGGCAGACAAACTGCACCACCTGGATGACGCCGCCTGGAACAGGGCCGCCTGGCTGATCCGGGGAGAACAGGAGATCATTCTCCGGGATTCGATTGGAGGACTGCTGTGGATCGCCTTGTTTGACGCCGTCCATCACCGCGGCCAACTGAGTACCTACATCCGGCCAATGGGTGGCAAAGTTCCAAGCATATATGGCCCGTCTGGAGATAGTGCTTCGCGACAGTGAGCGTCGAGTTCCGATTCAGCGGCAACCTCACTGCAGGGGCGGTCTGTCAATGAAGGACAGTCGATCAAGAAATCCCTCTCCCAACGGGAGAGGGCGGCCGAAGGCCGGGTGAGGGGTACCGCAAGTAAATATCGTTACTTGCGG
>JBGPBY010000543.1:0-4959 GCA_041481485.1 Terriglobia bacterium | reverse complement strand
TGTTACTTGTGGTACCCCTCACCCAACCCTCTCCCGTTGGGAGAGGGATTTCTTCATACTTGCCCACCCTACAGCGCAACGGTTGACGTAAACAGCAGAAACTTCGAGAAGAATTCTCCAAACAGAATCGCGACGACAGCCAGATATAAAAGCCCCGTCGCCGCCTGTGTGTGTTTCAGTTTGACGGTGTTCCAGATCATTACGGAGAGCACAATCGGAACGACCACCCCGAACAACACACGGGGCCAGAAGAAGAGGCCCTGTCCCAGCATCAGGTCCGCCATGATGCGCCCAATCGGAATGGATTGTTTCAGATCCAAAATCGCAAATGACAGCGCGATCGTAACGATTCGAAACAGAATCGCGGCCGTCAGGACCTTGGTCAACCGCTCCAGGTGCGTGATCGACAATCCTGGAATCACGAGATACCAGTGGCCAAATACCATCGTCAACATGACCGCTCCCAGTACTGCGGTGGCCCCCAGGTTCCCCAATACGAGCAGCGCATGCTCCCACCCGCCGAGCTGCATCAGACGGTTGAAGTGCGTCGAGTCCGTCACGATCGCCAGCAACCCCGACACACACACCGCGATTAAGAGCCAAAGCGCCGCCTGATACTTTTTCGCATCCACCACGCGGTTGTAGACCACGGTGAGAAAGGCGGAGATCAGTAGAAGAAGTACCGGGAGCTTCCCGTCCCGAACCGGCGATGGGAACATAAAATCAAATCCGAGAACCACACCCATCAAAATTGCAGACGTCAGGCTGGCAAACTTGAAGAAGCTGTTACCGATCACACGTGGCGAGATAAAGAACAGGCAAAACATCATTCCGACGCCGAGTTGAGAAAACAGAAAGAAAAACGTCGGAGAAATCACGCCCCGAACCTCTCAGTGTGGCCCGGAACCGGGCACGATTTCAAACACACGGATGCTCTCAATTGCTTTTCCCCAAAATGGATTCCGCCGCACTGGCGACCGCTGGCTGCCGATCGATGCCGGCTCGATCCATCAGCACAAAGAACTTCCAGAGCGCCTTGTGCTTCTCTTTCAGTATACGGATTTCGTCATTGTTGCTTCCGGAAAGCGGCAACACCTCGACTCCTTCCATGCGGACCGGCACCTCGGCTTCCGGCAATGACATGCCAAACGATGGGCAATAGACGATGATCTGGTGCGGCTCCAGGCCCGCACACTCCGCAAGCTGCCGCTCGAGCGCCTCGCGCTGCGAACGGTCCTCGTGAAAGCGGCTGACGATTTCCTGCCGCCGTTCCTCCCCGATATCGATGGTCATGACGCAGGCCGGTTTGTAAAGATCCCGCCGTTCCAAACACGCGAGCAAATGAACAATCGCCGGATGATCTGCAAATCGATCCAGAAGTGCACGAACCAGGGTTTCATCCTTCAGCGTTCGGAGCTCTCCGGCATTGAATCCGGACTGCAGCGCCAGTTCCACTGCTTTCGAGATCATCGCCCCGGATGCAATCTTGGTATGGTGAAAATAAACCCGCTCGGACAACGTGTAGCGGATGCGCAGCAGATTCACCAGCTCCGACACGGCATCGCGCCTCAACATTCCGCCCTTCTGCAGGTCCATGACGAGACGCCCGTTGTCCACCGTGAACGATTCGAAAATACGGGAATCGTAGTTTTGGGCAAGGCCGCAGAAATAAGTATCACGGCGAAGGTAGTCCAGAAGATCGGCGCTGATCGCCCCGCCAACGATATCGGACTGCAGTGTTCCTGAAGACGTCACTGCAGAAATCACCGCGTTTTGAATGCCTTCACGATGCAGAATTCGACCAATCGATGAATTTTCGAAAAAGTAACGCACCCGTTCATGATCCTTGTCATGCCGGGGGAGTACCCGCCGCTCGTCTTCCAGGGTATGCCCAAAGGGAATGTGAGTAATGTCGTGAAGGAGAGCGGACACCCGAATCAGGGTTTCAGATTCCGGATCGATGGAACAATGACGCCGAAGCACGTCCACAATGCGATGCGCCATCCAGGACGTTCCCAGGGAATGCTCGAACCGGGTGTGAACCGCGGACGGGAAGACAAGATAGGCGGTGCCGAGCTGGCGGATTCCGCGCAGGCGCTGGAATTCCGGAGTGTCGATTAATTCGATTTCCAGAGCTCCAAGTTCGATATCGCCGTGCACCGCATCGCGAATCAGTTTCTTCGCCATCGTCATATTGTTGCATTCCCCGGTGTTCGGAATTGAATTTCTTCATTCCGGATCCGAACACCGGAATCCGCACGCCTCCGCATTTATTTTCCTAACCTCTTGAAATTGTGTGGCCGTGCCTTTGGTATGTAACGCGCTAATACATGGCGCATGACGAAAACTCTACTGATCACACTGGTGACGATGACCGCGCTTCCGCTTCCAGGTGCGGCACAGGGTAACCCATTTCAGGCTTTTGTCAGCCGGTACAAACCGCCGGCACACGTGGACGTGGTCAAAGCATCGCTCCAGCCGGCAATTCTCAGCGGAACACTACCCCTTACGGTTCACGACGTCATCACCTTAATGCTCGAAAACAGTCTGGACGTGCGCGTCGATCGATTGTCGCCGCTCATGAGCCGGTATGCCGTCGCATCCACGTTCGGCAGGTTCGAACCTTCCTTCCATCTGAATGCAGGAATGAATCACGACATCTCCGGGGCAGATTCTCAATTGGACGGCGCCGCGTCTCTCAGCCGATTGGGATTGGACTTTACTTTTGGTTATTCTCAGGTCCTTCGAACTGGTACGAACATCGGTATCGATTTCCGAGCCAATCGGGATTCGTCCAACAGCGTCTTCAACACATTCAATCCTTCATATTTCTCCAGCCTCACGTATTCGGTACGCCAACCGGTTCTTGGTGGTGCAGGCCGTGATACGTCCATGCACCCGATTCGCGTGGCGAGAATCGATCAGAAAATGTCCGAGGTGGAATTCGAGATCCGTCTTATCGACAGCATCACCATGGCGGAGTTGCGGTATTGGGACCTCGTCCTGGGCGAGCTGGACATGAAAGTCCAGCAGCGTTCGTTGGAACTGGCCGAAAAAACCCTGGCCGGCAATCAGCATCAGCTGCAGGCCGGCACACTGGCGCCGATTGAGCTCGTGCAGGCCGAAGCACAAGTGGCATCGCGGCATGAGCAGATCCTCGTGGCATCGTATGGCCAGGACCAATTGCAGGATCAGATGAAGCGGTTGATCACCCGGACAGCTGACCCCGCGCGGACACTCACTCGAATCGAACCCATTGAAGCGATTCACCAGCCCGTCTCCTCCGACGTTTTGCCGATCGAGCAAGCTATTCGATATCCCCCGGAAAGCTGCGCAGGGTAGTGCTTCATCCGGTGCGACATATCAACCTTGGCCAATGCGTCCGCAAGCCCAAACCCAGAAGGACGTCACCGAAACCAGACGCGCCGCATCGCCGTTGCTATCGGATTCTTGTGGAGCTCGGACAACCGTACGGTCTTGTCCCGGTGGATTGCTACGGGATTGACTGTCATAGTGTGGATTGTGCTGGCGTTTACAGTTCGACGACGAATTGTATTTCCCCTTCAGACAATCTCAAACATCGTGGCGGCAATGCGCCACGGCGATTTTTCCATCCGCGGGCGAGAATCGTCTTCGCCGTCTGACACTCTGGGTGAACTGATTATCGAGGTGAACGCGCTTGCACAAACGTTGCACGAGCAGCGTCTCGGCGCCGTTGAAGCCACAGCAGTGCTGCGCACCGTCATGGAAGAAATCGGCGTTGCCGTATTTGCGTTCGACGCCACTGGCCGGTTGAAACTTTTGAACCGGGCTGCCGAGCGACTGTTGAACATGCCCGCCGAACGAGCTCTCGACCAGGAGGCCGGCAAACTTGGTCTGGAAGAATATCTGGAGAATGCTTCCTCGCAGCTCGTCGTCGATGCCGCCTTCCCGGGAGGTACGGGCCGATGGGAAATTCGGAGATCGGCTTTTCGACAGGGTGGAAAACCGCACCGGTTGCTGGTTCTTTCGGATCTGACCCGAGCGCTTCGGGAAGAGGAACTTCAGGCCTGGCAACGTATCGTTCGCGTCATCGGACACGAGATCAATAATTCGATGACTCCAATCAAATCCATTTCGGGAAGCCTGCACAGCCTTTTGTCCAGTCCAAACTGAGGCGCGGATTGGGAGGAGGACCTGTCGCGCGGTCTTGCCATCATCGGATCCCGATCGGATGGGCTCGCACGTTTCATGACTGCCTACGCTCGACTGGCACGCATGCCTCAGCCTCAGCGCCGTGCGGTCGAGATTGGAGCGCTCGTGCGTCATGTCGCTGGTCTGGAAACCCGCTGCACGGTCGCCATCGAGCCGGGTCCGGATGTGACGGTCGAAATCGATCCCGACCAGATCGAGCAAGCATTAATCAATATCGTTCAAAACGCCGTCGACGCGGCGCAGGAATCCGGCAGCGCCGTATCCATGGAATGGATTCGAAATGCATGCGACGTGGAAGTGCGAATTACGGATGACGGTCCCGGACTATCGAATACGTCTAACCTGTTTGTTCCCTTCTTTACGACAAAACCTGGAGGTTCTGGAATTGGCCTGGTCCTGAGCCGTCAAATCGCCGAAGCTCACGGCGGCTCGCTCCGGCTGGATAACCGCAACGACCGTCGCGGCTGCGTGGCGTCTCTCCGCCTGCCGCTTCGAACGCCAGCAGTCTCCTTCCAATGATGCGATGAACGATGTGAACAGCAAAGCCCACATGGAACTCATGGGACACAAGGATCCGATTATGAACTTTGCGCTATACTCACCTGTCGGGCGAGTACAAGAAACGGGCGGTTGCAAAGCTTCCCGAATTTGGAAAATCCGTTTTGGAGTCACAACAGATTTCACAACAGCTCGAAGATAAGGTTGTGGTAGCCTTCTCTAGATAGTTGATTCCAAACCTCTTGGGAGGTCGTCCAACGGTAGGAC
>JBGPBY010000542.1:0-4972 GCA_041481485.1 Terriglobia bacterium | reverse complement strand
GATGGGGAGCCCTACGGCGACCTCACACGGGACGACATCCTCGACAACATCACCCTTTCCTGGTTGACGAACACGGGGGTGTCCAGCGCTCGGCTCTATGTGGAATACAAGGGCGCCTTCTTCAACGACTACAACATCTCCGTTCCGGCTGCCGTAAGCGTCTTCCCTGAAGAGGTCTATCAAGCTCCGCGGAGTTGGACCGCGCGCGCCTACCACAATCTCATCCATTTCAACGCCCTCGCCAAAGGCGGGCACTTTGCCGCCTGGGAACAGCCGCAGCTCTTCTCAGAAGAGGTACGCACTGCCTTCAGGTCGCTGCGCACGTCGCAGGCGGATAAGGCCGCATAGACGACGGAAATCAAGGAGCAAAGATGTATGCCCTTTTTTTCATGTCTTGAAATCCCACTGACTCGAATTGTTTGTTGAAATGGGCGGTACAGGTTTCGAACCTATGACCTTTCGGGTGTAAACCGAATGCTCTACCAGTTGAGCTAACCGCCCGACGGAATCCGAATTTTAGCATCAGCTTCGGCGGACTTTACAAATCCGGCCCAAAGAAAATGCCGATAGAGTTCCTTTGCACGTCTGGAGCGCTCGCCGCCTGAACTGGAATTCCCAGTGAAAGGAAGGCGTTTTTCACGTCGGAACTGTCGATGCGGTCGGCACTATTCAGGATGAGATGAACCCCTCCGAGGGGGTGCGCCGGATTCCACGTGTTCACACGATTTTGTTCAACCCGCCATCCGGCCTCGTTGAACATGACGACAAACTGGCGAACCTGCTGACAGATGTCTTCCCTTCCTACTGGACAAGCCAGCCAGACGCTGTGCGCGGGAACGCCTCTGGCTTTCAATACCGACACGAAATCGCTCTGTTCCTTCGCTGAAAAACTGTGAAGCGGTTTTTTCGAATCCGTATACATCCGGAACAGCGTCAGACCAATCCCCAGAATCCCGCCAAACAGGACGAACATGAGCGCTTTTACCAGAATCGGCTTGAGCTGAAAGCCGGGAACGACCGCGGGAGAGGGAGATCGCTTGTCTTTGCGGGGTTTCTTCAATTCTGTTTCACTAAGGCGGCCACCAAATTCCTGACGGAGCGCAAGCAACCGAAGCGCGAATTCCTGGGTTCGCGGTTGCAGCCACCTGCAACCGCGCTATTCGTCAATTGGAGCTGGAAAGGGTCAGAACCACGCCGACCGAATAGTTCACGCCAGAGGTCCAGGTATTGGAAAAATGAAAGCCCATTTTTCCCACGCCGACGCGGAACGCAACCAAATCTTTGAAGGGAATGTCCACGCCAACACCAAGACGCGTCGCCAGTGCCCGCTGGCTGCCGCCCAACTGCCTATAGATCAGCGAGCCGAAGCCAAAACCGGCTTCACCAAAGGGAATGACTTTCGACGATTTCCGCAACGTTGCCGACGCACCAAATGTATTCGTATAGAGTGTGACGTTCTGCGCCATATTGTAGTAACCCGTAAAGAGTTTGACGCCAAACTTCGAGTTCAAGTTGTAATCCGTGTCCAGAGCGAAGCCGGAATGGCGGTTCCCGGAAGTCACACCCAAAAGACTGGTTATTCCCCCTGAAGCTTTGTTCACGTCCATGCCAATATTCCCGAAGCCAGGAGCGATCTGGAATTTCGGGTAGTCGTCCTGCGCGAAAGCCGGAATGGCGAATGCCAGCACCAGAACAAACGCGAACGCATATTTTGCAATTTTTACCATGGAATCTCCTCTTGACCGTATCGATGATTGACCAAGCGTGCAAGCACGAATAGAAAATCGGAAAGGCGATTTAAGTATTGAATGACCGTTTGATCAACTGAAATCTTATTTGCCAGCGCAACTACTTTGCGCTCCGCACGGCGGCAAACCGTTCGTGCCAAATGCAGCATCGCTCCTGCCGGCGAACCACCGGGCAATATGAATTGACGGAGTGGAGGCAATTCGGTTTCGAATCGGTCAATGGAATTTTCGAGATCCGTAACCCGGATGGGATCCAGGCGAAAGCGTTCATTCCTGGATTCACCAGCCCTGGGGTCCGCCAGCTGCGCACCCACAGAAAACAAATCCCTCTGGATGCTCTTCAGTTGATTCAAAATCTCCGTGTCCGCAATTCCGGACGCCGCTGCTCCGATGAATGAGTTGAGCTCGTCGACAGCCCCATAGGCATCCACGCGGGGATCATCCTTGCGCGTGTTTGAACCGTCGAAGAGCCGAGTATCGCCACGATCGCCGATCTTCGTGTAGATCTTCATTTTTCTTCGGGCAACCAGTAGCGCCGCCATTCCTCCAGATGAGTCAGGGTCGTCAGGTCCGGCATGCGATCGAGATAGACGTGACCCATCAGATGATCGTATTCGTGCTGAACCACGCGTGCAAAGAAACCTTCTGCGACGAAATTCTGGGGCTTGCCATTACGGTCGAGTGATTCGACTTTCAGCTTGCGTTGCCGCGGAACACGTCCGCGAAAACTGGGGACACTCAGGCATCCTTCCCAGTCCACTTCGAAATTGTCTTCCGCCTTACCCTTCAGAAATGAAACGGTGGGATTCACAATAACGGTCAACGGTATTGCCCCGCGGCTTCCTTCACTTTCAATTACCGCCAATAGCAGCGATTCATGGATTTGCGGTGCGGCGAGCCCTACACCGTTGTATTCGATCATCGTTTCAATCATGTTGTCGATGAGCGTCTGAGTGGAAGGAAGCACCAGAAATTCCGGCGTGAGTGGTTTAGCCTTTTGTCGAAGAACCGGATGGCCGAGATGCGAAACCTTCAGGATTGACATTGAAGGAGTTTCTTACTCATCGGATGCTTGAATCCCACTCTGCGGACCTGAATGGCTTCGGCCACAATGGCGACCGCAATTTCTTCCGGGGTGACCGCCCCGATATCCAGACCGATCGGCATGTGGACGCGTTCGATCCGGCTGCGATCGATTCCCTCCTGGATCAGGTTTTCGGCAATCGTTCGAACCTTACGTTTGCTTCCAATCATGCCGATGTACCGGGCGTTGGTCTTTACCGCCCACCTGAGGACGTTTTCATCTTCCTGGTGGCCCCGCGTCACGATGACAACATAGGTGTTCTCGGTAGGCGTGATGGCCTCAAAGGATTCTTCAAATGATCCCGAATGGATGGCTACCGCCTCCGGAAACCGTTCCGCATTGGCGAAAACCGGACGATTGTCGACGACAGTCGTTCGAAACCCAGCGATCGTCGCAATCTTCGAAACCTGCGTGGAGATATGTCCCGCCCCAAAAATAACCATGTCGGGAATCGGCAGCACTGGCTCCACAAAGATCTCCACCTTGCCGCCACAGATCAGGCCGCCTTCGGCCATCGATTCTTCCGTGAGGTCGAAACTCATAACGCGCGACTTTTCATCACGCAAGACGTCCTGTGCGGCTGCCCAGACATCGGCTTCGACGCAGCCGCCACCGACGGAACCCAGCGTCGATCCGTCATCGCGAACCAGCATTTTCGCGGTCTGAAAACTGGGGACGGAACCCCGTATTTGAACGATTGTTGCCAGGGCGGCCTTGCGGCCGGCCTGACGCAGACGGCGTATTTCCTCGAAGATATCGGCTTCCATAGGGCGTTCAGTCTAACATAATCATTGACTTCCACTGCTCCGGTCTCTTAGACTCCGGTACTTTTTCAGGACAGATCGAGAGACCTAGATGACATCAGTATTAAGTCCGAAATCAGTATCCGATCTCGTCAAACTGACGGCCAAACACGGGAAACGTGCATTGATCGTCTGCGGCTTTGATTCCGCAGTCGATCGGGCACCCTCCGGCAGGGTCGCCATTGATATTTCCCTTATTGCCGCTCTGCAGGAAATCGGCACGGAAAAGACCAAGGTCGTGATCGGATCCGGAGTCAATCTTGGACGGCTCGCAAGGGAGGCTTCCGGAGAAAATGGCCTGATCCGCCGGGCTTCTTCTCTCATCGCAAATCCGCTGGTGCGCAATCGAGTAACCTTGCTGCAGGCGCTGGATCCGGATTCTCCGTATTTCGACATCACCACCCCGCTGGCATTGCTGGATTCCAAGGTGCGCCTCCAGAGCCCCACGGGAAAGCGAACAATTCCCATCAAGGATTTTCTGGATGCCGAATCCCGAAGCCAGAAGAAGGGCGAAATCCCCGTGGCTGTCGAATACATGAAATTGCCTGCCGGCGACCGCGTTAGCTTCTTCCGGGTAGCTCGAATGGGAGGAAAAGGATCGGTCTCCGCGGCCGTGCGCATGAAACTGGTGAAAAGCACCTGCATCGATCCGGAAATTTTTGTCTCCAGCCTGACCCTGATCCCTCTTCGATCAAAGCTCGCGGAAAAGGAAATTGGCGGTAAGGTGAGTTCCGAAGAATCCATCAAACGCGCATCGCAACTCGCCGCCGACGAAATGGGACAACTCGCGGAGAAGCACAACGCCTACGAGCATACCTTGATTGAAATTGCCGTCGCCCGCACGCTGCGGAGCATCGTGGATGGAGTGGCGGGGTAGTTGGAATCTGGAAATGACCGTGCTTTACATGTTACATGGTCAGACCACGACGCCTGCGATGCCTGTTCACAGATTGGCCTCTCTACTACATCACCCTATGCACGCATGACCGACGCCAATTGCTGGACCGGAAGATAGTGCATGAAGCATTTACGAAATTCTGCCTTGCCGCATCACGTCACCAAATCACTGTTGGCCGTTATGTCATCATGCCCGATCACCTTCACACTTTCGCAGTCTTTGGTCCCAATTCTATATCGGTATCCTTTTGGATAAAGTCCTTGAAAAATGCGATTTCAAAGGTCTTGAAATCCGCGAATTTTGAGCCCCCGCATTGGCAAAAGGGATTCTTTGATCGTGTGATCCGGACTCAGGAATCCTACGAACAAAAGTGGCAGTACGTGCGTGAAAATCCCGTTCGAGCGGGTTTGGTCAAAAATGCGGATGAGTGGCCGTATTC
>JBGPBY010000541.1:0-4993 GCA_041481485.1 Terriglobia bacterium | reverse complement strand
GACAACAGCCAGACCGAGGGGCTGGCGCGCATCAGCGCCTTCGCCGTAACCGAGAGCAATCGGGAGCGTGCCGAGAAGGGCGGCCATCGTTGTCATCATGATGGGACGGAAGCGGAGGATACAACCCTGGTAGATCGCTTCCGCCGGACTCTTGCCTTCCGCGCGCTGCGCTTCAATGGCAAAGTCGATCATCATGATTGCGTTTTTCTGCACAATGCCGATCAGCAGAATGATTCCAATCAACGCAATCACACTGAGATCCATACGGAACAGAATCAACGCGAGAATGGCCCCGACGCCGGCGGAAGGCAGCGTCGAAAGTATAGTCACCGGATGGATGTAGCTCTCGTACAGCACGCCAAGAACGATGTACACCGTAACCAGAGCCGCCAGCAGCAACCAGGATTCGTTGGCGAGCGAATTCTGAAAAGCAGCGGCTGTTCCCTGGAAACTGGCGCGGATGCTGGGCGGTAGTTGGATTTCGTTTTCGGCGTTTTTGATCGCTTTCACTGCATCACCGAGCGATCCACCCGGTGCGAGATTGAAGGAGAGGGTGACGACAGGAAACTGCCCCTGATGGTTGATCGAAAGGGGAGTTGTCTTCTGTTCAATTCTGGAAATCTGACTCAGAGGTACCTGCGTTCCGTTTGCGGACCGGATGTAGATCATATCCAGCGAGTCCGGACTCTTTTGAAACTGCGGTGCCACCTCGATGACGACGTGATACTGATTCAACTGCGTGAACATGGTCGATACCTGGCGTTGTCCAAAGGAATCGTATAGCGTGTCGTCGATCATTTGTGGCGTGATGCCAAATCGTGATGCCGTGTCGCGATCGATGATGACGGACGCCAGCAACCCCTGATTCTGCTGATCGCTGGCCACGTCGCGGAGTTCAGGCAGTGTGTGCAGCTTCTCCACCAGTTTCGGCGCCCACTCATTGAGCTCGTCAGCATTTGCATCTTCGATGCTGTATTGATACTGGGTGCGGCTCACGCGGTCATCCACGGAGAGGTCCTGTACCGGCTGCATGAACAGGGTAATCCCCTGAATCTTTGCAATCTCGGGTTGGAGCCTGCGAATGATTTCACTTGCGGTGGTGTGCCGCTCTTCCAGAGACTTCAAATTGATCTGCAGGTGTCCCGAATTGATCGTTGTGTTCGTTCCGTCGATTCCGATGAATGATGAAAGGCTTTCGACGTCGGGGTCCTGAAGGATGACGTGTGCGAGAGCCTGCTGCCGGTCTGCCATCGCTCCGAATGAAACGCTCTGCGCCGCTTCGGAGACTCCCAGAATTGCGCCAGTATCCTGAACTGGGAAAAACCCCTTTGGAACCATGATGTACAGCAGAAGCGTTACGGCGAGTGTCGCGACGGTTACCAGCAGAGTTCCCGGTTGATGCTTCAAAACCCATCGAAGGGTGGCGCCATAGGCCGCAACGATGGCCTCAAACCCCCGTTCCGATGCGCGAAACAACGCATTCTGCTCACTGGGTTTGCGGTGCCGCAGCAGGCGGGAGCACATCATCGGCGTTAGAGTCAGCGATACAAAGGCAGACACCAGAATGGTTACACTCAGCGTGATTGCAAATTCCCGGAACAGGCGGCCGATGATGTCTCCCATGAACAGAAGCGGTATCAGGACTGCAATCAATGAAACCGTCAGCGAGAGGATGGTGAACCCGATCTGCTCCGAGCCTTTGAGCGCCGCTTCGAAAGGAGAATCACCATGTTCGATGTAGCGCGAGATATTCTCAATCATGACGATGGCGTCGTCGACAACAAAGCCGGTTGAAATTGTGAGCGCCATCAAAGTCAGATTGTTCAGGCTGAAGCCAATCAGATACATGATCCCGAACGCGCCGACCAGTGAGAGGGGGACTGCAATGCTCGGAATGATGGTGGCCGAGATACTGCGGAGGAACAGGAACATCACCATCACGACCAGACCAATCGTGAGCAGCATTTCGAATTGAATATCGGAGACCGATGCGCGAATGGTTTCGGTGCGGTCCGTCAGAATGGAGACCTGAACGGAAGGTGGCAGCGATGCCTTCAGTTGCGGCAGCAACTCCTTGATGCGGTCGGCAACCTGAATCGTATTGGCTCCCGGCTGGCGTTGCACATTGACGATGACCGCTTCGGTTTCATTCATCCATGCAGCCTGGCTGGTATTTTCGACGTCATCCACGACGTCCGCCACATCCTCCAGCCGTATCGGCGCGCCGCGCCGGTAGGCCAGGATGATCGGACGATAGCCTGCGCTGGTGAGAATCTGGTCGTTGGCGCCGACGACGAAAGTCTGCCGGTCGCTTTCAAAATTTCCTTTCGCCTGGTCGACATTTGCCGTTCCCATCGCAGTGCGTACGTCTTCCATGCTCAGTCCCGTCGCTGCCAGAGCGGTGGGATTCACCCGGACCCGGACCGCCGGACGTTTTCCTCCGCTGATTCGAACCAGTCCAACGCCGGGCAGCTGCGAAATTTTCTGAGCGAGCGTGGTGTCGGCGAGATCTTCAACCTTGGAAAGCGGCAGATCCGCCGAAGTAAGCGCAAGCGTGATAATTGGAGTGTCGGCGGGATTCACCTTGCTATAGATCGGAGGATTCGGCATGTCGCGCGGAAGGAATGTGCCACCTGCATTGATTGCAGCCTGCACCTGCTGTTCTGCGACGTCGATGTTGAGATCCAGTGCAAACTGCAGCGTGATGATGGAACTGCCGAATGAACTGGTCGAGGTCATCTGCTTGAGTCCGGGTACTTGTCCAAACTGCCGTTCCAGTGGAGCGGTCACCGATGAGGCCATGACATCGGGACTGGCGCCCGGATAGAACGAAAGCACCTGGATTGTGGGATAGTCCACTTCGGGCAACGCAGAGACGGGAAGTTGTTCGTAAGCGACAATTCCCGCAAGCACAATGCCGATCATCAACAGGGATGTTGCGACCGGCCTGCGAATGAAGGGCTCGGAAATGTTCATTGGCCGGACCTCTTGCCGCGGCCACGAGTGCCGCCGGATCCACCGCTGCCACCCGGAGGGTTTCCGGCAGCTGTTCCGCCATCGCCCCGGTTTACATTCGCGCCCGGGCTGTCCTGCGACGACGGTGTTTGGAGGTCCACGCGTACTCCGTCCTGAACCTTATCCGTACCTTCGACAACGACGAGTTCTCCCGGTTTCAACTCGCTTCCGACGGAAACATCGTTGCCTTCGGTATTCTTGATGGTAATTGGACGGATGTGCGCTTTCTTATCGGCGTCCACAACGTAAACATAGGTGCCCTGCGGCCCGCGTTGAATCGCCGCCGCGGTGATGACCGTCGCGTTTCTGACGACATCCAGCAGAAGATGCACGTTGAGAAACTGATTCGGGAACAGCGCGTTGTCGGAATTGTCGAAGATGGCCTTTAGCCGTGACGTGCCGGTTGTCTGATCGATTTGATTGTCCACGGTAAGCAGTGTGCCCGACGCCAGTTTCATCTGATCGTCCCGATCGAATGCATCCACGCGAAGTTTTACGCCCGCGCGGAGTTTCGCGAGTACAGGCCCGAGATCATCTTCCGGGATGTTGAACAATACGGCGATGGGCTGGACCTGGGCGATGACCGCAATGCCACCGGCGTCACCGGCATGAACGATATTGCCCTTATCCACCTGTCGAAGTCCGATTCTCCCGCTGACCGGCGCGGTAATCCGCGCGTAAGTCAGCTGAAGATTCGCATTCGCAATCGCGCTTTGCGCCACTTCAATCGCGGCCTGAGCCACTTGTATGGCGGCCTGATCCGACTGGATCGAGCCGGTGTACTGGCCGACGGTCGCATTTTGAGTTTCAACCTGCTGTTTGGGGATCAGTCCTTTTTCAAACAACGATTGGTTGCGTGCCGCCTCAAGCTGAGAGGACTGCAGCAGCGCCATGTCCCGGGTAAGGTTTCCGCGCGCTTGCGCCTGTTGGGCCTGAGCCTGAGCCAGTTGTCCCTGCGCTTGAGCCAGTTGATTCTCAAATGGACGTCTGTCGACTTCTGCAAGAAGGTCGCCTTCCTTTATGAACTGGCCTTCCTGAAACGAGACACTAACCAATTGCCCATCGACCCGGGATTTGACAGTAACTGTTGTGTAGGGTGTTGCGGATCCCAGCCCCTGGAGGAAAATCTGCATGTCCTCCCGGCGGGCCGGAATTGCAAGCACCGCAGTGCCTCCGCCTCCTCGATTGCCCCCGCCGCGTCCGCCACGATTTCCGCCGGCCGCATTCGGATCGGCCGCTTCGGCCGAACCGGGCTTGCGGGCGATCCACGACATGAGCTGGTCGCGATAAAGATAACCGCCGAATACCACGGCAGCGGCCACAGCGAGCCAGATCAGCCGTTGCCACGCGGGAGCCTGCTTTGCGTGGATCACGGATTCAAGTTGTTCGTTCAATGATTGATGCGGATTCGTGTCCATATTCCGTTCCTGAATTCGCGCCAATGAAAATGAAATGGCGCGCTGAATAAATTCGCTGCGAATGGATTATTCGATTTACAGGGAACGGGGCGGGCCACGGCCGGAGCTTTGCCAGATTTCGGTTCCTGCAGTCAGCAGCTCCTGCGATTGGTGAAGAGCTTCCGGTATCAACACAATCCGCAAAGCCACCACTGGAGGTTCAACAACAAACTGGCTCTCCACAATGCGTCGATTGAGCTGGTGAGGAGCGCTGACCGTGCGAGGTTTGCTTACGGATACTGTGGTGTCTTCAGAGTAGTTGGCAAACGCTTCGGACTTCATGGCCGCCCAGGTGTACGTACGACCCGCACTGCTCCACATGAGCATTACGGTGTAGAGGGCGATAAGCACAGTCACCAACAGCCGCTTCACGGGAAAATCATACCAAAAACACGACTGTCCGGCGATCTTTGTCCCAATCAGGTAGTGTCTCAGTTTGAATTCCGCTGTAGGCGCGGTCATACAAGGCGTGAACGATTTAGAATTGCGAGGCTGTAGCGACGGTATATGAAGGTGTAGAG
>JBGPBY010000540.1:0-5002 GCA_041481485.1 Terriglobia bacterium | reverse complement strand
CCGCGTAGCGGCCGGTGAGGGGTACCGCAGGTGACGATATCTACTTGTGGTACCCCTCACCCGGCCTTCGGCCGCCCTCTCCCGTTGGGAGAGGGATTTCTTGATTCGCATTCCTTCACACCTTCTATGACCGCCCGCAATTGATGGGCTTGCATTCCTCCGAATTGCGGGCGGTCCGCCCGCCCCTACAGCGGGGAATCGCATTCATTCACTATCCGCCTCCCTTGAACCGGCGCGGCTTTTGGACTATTCTCGATGTTCTTCAAATCGAAGGAATAGACACCATGAGTCATTGCATTCAGGAACCTACCACTACGTCCAATTCGCAGGTCCAGGAACTCGTTGCCAGAGCCCGTGTGGCCCAGGCCGAGTTCGAATCCTTTTCGCAGGAACAGGTTGACGCCATCGTCAAGGGTATTGGCAAATACGTTTACGACAATGCGGAGATGCTGGCCAGCATGGCAGTGGACGAAACCGGAATCGGCGTTTACGAAGACAAGGTCCTCAAAAATAAGGGCAAAGCCCGAGTTATCTGGAACAATCTCAAGGGTAAGAAATCCCGCGGCATTATTGGCGAAGACCCGGAAACCAACATGGTTTTCGTTGCCAAACCGATGGGTGTGGTTGCCGCAGTCACGCCCATCACCAATCCGATCGTCACTCCGATGTGCAATGCCATGTTTGCCATCAAGACCGGCAACGCCGTGATATTCGCTCCACATCCCAAGGCCGAAAAATGTATGGAGTTGTTGACCCGTGAATTCATGAACGTGGTCAAGGCGAATGGCGGCCCCGACAATCTGCTTCAGACAGTCAAAAACGGTTCCATTGAAACCACGCAGGAATTGATGAAGGTCGTCGACGTGGTGGTGGCCACGGGCGGCGGCGCCATGGTGAAGTCGGCATACTCCTCCGGTAAGCCGTCATTCGGAGTGGGCGCCGGCAATGTTCCGGTCATTATCGATCAGGACGCCGATCACAAAGACGCGGCCGGAAAGATTGTCTTGGGTGCGTCTTTCGATAACGGGATTATCTGTTCCCACGAACAGTTCGTTCTGGTTCACGAATCCCGCTACACCGAAACGCTGCAGTTGTTCAAAGACACCGGCAAGGTTTGGTTCACTGAAGACGAAGCGCTGATTCAGAAATTTCGCGATCTTGTGTTTCCGGAAGGCCGGCTGAATAAGGATGTGGTGGGCCGATCCTGCCGCGATATCGGGAAAATGATCGGCATTGAAATTTCCGAAGCGGTGCGCATCATTCTTCTTCCGGCCAAGGGAGCCGGTGAAGACGATATCCTGGCAAAAGAGAAACTCTGTCCCGTTGTCGCCATCCTTCCCTACAAGGATTTCAAGGAGGCTGTGGCGAAAGCCAAAGCCAATCTGATTGTCGAGGGCGCCGGCCATTCCGCCGGACTACATTCGAACAATGAAAGCAACATCCGGTATGCGGGTGTCGAATTGCCGGTGAGCCGGCTTGTCGTCAATCAGGCGTGCTCTTTCAGTGCGGGCGGATCACTGACGAACGGATTTGCTCCCACGACGACACTGGGTTGCGGGTCCTGGGGTGGGAATTCGATTTCAGAGAATCTGGATTACAAGCACTTGATGAACGTCTCTCGAATCGGCAAGCTCATCACGGACAAGAAAGTCCCGACGGACGCGGAGATCTGGGCATAGCGGAAAGATTGGAGCAAACATGACAACGGCGGTCGACCGATCCAGGCCATTTTCAAACATCGATAGCGAGCTACTCCTGCGCATGTACCGGCGCATGATCATGATCCGATTGTTTGAAGAGCAGGCCAACGATCTGTACACCCGGGCGCTCATGCCCGGTCTGGCCCATCTTTACAGCGGCGAAGAAGCGATTGCGGTCGGCGTGTGTGAAGCGCTTCGTCCCGACGATTACATCACCAGCACCCATCGCGGTCACGGACACTGCGTGGCAAAAGGGGCGGCGCTGGATCGCATGTTTGCGGAGTTGCTGGGTAAGGAAGCCGGGTATTGCAAAGGCAAGGGCGGTTCGATGCACATTGCCGATCCGGATACCGGCAATCTTGGCGCAAACGCCATCGTTGGCGGCAGTATGGGAATTGCGACGGGAGCGGCGCTTTCCGCAAAGCGGCTGGGAACGGGGCAGGTTGCGGTTTGCTTTTTCGGAGATGGCGCTCTCGGCCAGGGCCTGTTGTACGAAGTGATGAACATGGCCACGCTCTGGAAGCTTCCCGTCATCTACGTTTGCGAAAACAATCTCTACAACGAATACACGCACAATTCCGAGACCATTGCCGGCGATATCCTTACGCGCGCCAAGGGATTCGGCGTTCCCGGCGAGAGCGTTGATGGTCAGGATGTGCAGGCCGTTTACAACACAGCGAAAAAACTGATCGACAGTGCACGGGCCGGCGGCGGACCACAGTTTCTGCTCTGCAGCACCTATCGTTTCACGGGACATCATGTGGGCGATATCAAGCGCGACTACTACCGGTCTAAGGAAGAAGAACAACACTGGAAGACGGAACGCGACCCCATCACGCTCTTCAGCGACTGGCTGGCTGCGGAGAAAATCGCCGATCGTGAGAAGTTGAATCAAATTGATGCGGATGTTCGTGCCGAAATTGAAAAGGCCGTGGCATTCGCCATGGAGTCGCCCTATCCGTCCGCGGACAAGGCCGATCAAGATATTTATGCCTGAAACTCAAACTGCCGTCCGCGAACTCACAATTGGAGAGGCCATTAAAGAGACGCTCGCCGAAGAAATGCGGCGCGATCCCACGGTATTCATCCTTGGCGAAGACGTTGCCGAGGCGGGAACGGTGTACAAGGTTCTTTCCGGACTCGTCGATGAATTCGGACCGGAACGCGTCCTCGATACGCCGATTTCTGAAGCCGGCTTTGCGGGCATCGCCGTCGGCGCCGCGATGACGGGCATGCGACCGATTGTCGACATCATGTTCGGCGATTTCATCGGGCTCACGATGGACCAAATGGTCAATCAGGCCGCAAAAATTCATTACATGTCCGGCGGCAAATGGAAAGTGCCGATGGTCATGCGCGCCACCATGGGCGCCACTCGCCGTTCGGCCGCGCAGCATTCGCAGTCGCTGCATGCCTGGCTGTGTCACATTCCGGGATTAAAGGTGGTGATGCCTTCCACGCCATACGATGCGAAAGGGCTCTGGAAGACAGCCATTCGCGACGACAATCCCGTGGTGATTTTTGAAGACAAGATGATGTACCGCCTGAAAGGACCGGTTCCCGAAGGCGAATACACGATTCCATTCGGCGTGGCCGACATCAAACGGGCGGGCGAGGACCTCACTATCGTTGCCACCAGCAGCATGGTGCAGGTGGCGCTCGGCGCTGCAAAGCTGCTGGAGGAATACGACATCAGTACCGAAGTCATCGATCCGCGCACGCTGTGGCCGCTCGATGAAAAGACCTTGATTGAATCCGCCCGCAAGACATCGCGAGTGATTGTGATGGATGAAGGATATGGCCGCTACGGAGTGAACGCGGAACTGGCCTCGGTGATTGCCGAAGGCGCGTTCTACGATCTGGAAGCTCCGGTCAAACGAATCGGAGCCATGCATGTCCCGATTCCATTTTCGCCGCCACTCGAGGATGCAACCGTGCCCACCGAGCAGTCGGTGCTTGAGGCTGCGCTAGCACTTTGTGGCAAGTCCTGATCTGAATACAAACTCCTGAGGTAAATCGTTAATGGCGATCAGTGTCGTGATGCCCGCGCTGGAGATGGCGCAGGAAACGGGAAAAATCATTTCGTGGCTGAAGAAGGAAGGCGAGACCATCACCAAAGGGCAGCCGATTCTGGAAGTCGAAACCGACAAGGCTGTGGTCGAGATTGAAGCCGCCGCCGACGGAATCCTGGCCGGAGTGATCTCGAAGGAAGGCGATGTGGTCCCGGTCGGCGCGACCATCGCATGGATCGTGGCGCCGGGAGAAAAACCGCCGGCGGAATCGGCAACACCGGCCCAGACGGGACGGACAATGTCTTCCGCATCGGCAGCGTCGGTCTCGGCAGCGCCCAAGCCCACGCCTGCTTCGTCTTCTGCGTCCGCTGCACAATCTGGTCCTCAGATTTCTCCAAAGGCGCGCCGGCTCGCCAAGGAACTGGGCGTCGATATCACGCGAATCAAGGGGACCGGACCGAACGGAACCATTTCCAGCGACGACGTCACGGCCGCTGCAGCTGCCGGTCCGGCAGCGGCGCCAACTCCGGCAGTGGCAACCGAACCCCTGAGCGGAATTGCCCGCCTGATGGCGGAGCGCACGACGCAAAGCTGGACCCAGGCGCCGCACTTTTTTCTGGTTCGCGACGTCGATGCGGGCGCACTGAATGCCGCTCGCGAGAAATTCGGACCGGCGATTGAACGCGATCGCGGAGTGAAGCTGACGCACACCGATCTTCTGGTGGCGCTGGTTGCGAAGACACTCACGAAGCATCCCAAGATGAACGCCAGCTGGATGGGGCAGGGGATTCGATTGAATCCCGCAATCAATATTAGTGTCGCGATGGCGGTGAAGGACGGAGTCGTGGGAGCCGTCGTCCCGAAAGCGGATTCAACGAGTCTTGCGGATATCGCCGTTCAGCGGCGCGATCTCACCGAGCGCGCACGCTCGAATAAATTGAAGCCCGCCGATCTTGCGGATGGAACGTTTACGATTACAAATCTCGGCATGTACGGTATCGATGCGTTCAACGCGATCATTGCCGCGCCACAAGCCGCGATTCTGGCGATTGGGAAGATTTCAGACCGTGTCGTGCCGGTGAATGGGCAGCCCGGTATCCGTCCCATGCTGACGATGACATTGTCGAGCGATCATCGAGTCGTGGACGGCGCCCAGGCCGCGCTGTTTCTGGCGGATCTGTACGAAGCGTTAACGAAGCCGGATTCCGCGTTGTGAAATGTGAGTTGATTTTTTGTTGGGGGGGTTTTTGTGCGGGTGTGGTTTTGTGGAGTGGGTGTGTGGTTTATTGT
>JBGPBY010000539.1:0-5009 GCA_041481485.1 Terriglobia bacterium | reverse complement strand
GCGGTACCCCTCACCCGGCCTTCGGCCACCCTCTCCCGTTGGGAGAGGGATCTTACTTGATCTGAAAGCCGGCGCGAGGATCGAACTTCTTGCCGTCCGCGCTTCGGACGGCACTGATCCAAATTGCTTCCTTTTCTCCGTTCTTCATAGGGTTTCCGGAGATCTTCAATTTCGTACCGGGCTTGAAATCCGTTGGATGAATGCCGGCGCGCTGCAATGTGCTGGGGCCTTCGGCTTCGAATCCCCAGATCACGGTTTTTCCGTCTTTTTCTTTCACTTCCACCCACAGCCAGGAATGAGGGTTGGTCAATTCCCACTTCTTGACGACGCCTTCCACGGTAATCGTTCGCGTCTGATCAAACATCGCAGAGGAGTGGTGCGCCAAGAGCGAAGAAACAGATACGGCCAGCGCCACAATTCCGATGATTGTGGAGATGAAGAATTTCTTCATGGTTTACCTTTCCCGCTATCGTCCCGATAATTCAGGCTTCGAAACTGAGTGGTACCGTCCTTGGTCTGGAACACCGCATTGTTTGGATTTTCGCCACAGTCCCAATAACGAATGCGCTGATCCGGCGGATCGGTCAGCTTCACGTAGGTTTGATGCACATACCAGGGTTCAAGAAGCGCCGGCGGGTCATAGACCCAGACTTCGACTCCCATGGTCTTGTCGTCGGTCTTTTGCCAGATTTCGACCGTTTCCACCTGATCGGTAAAATCCGGATTTCCTCTTTGATAGATCCCCGCCTTCAATTGATTGGTGTGCATCACCAACCGCGGTCCATCCCAGAAACCGATCGAATCCCCATCGGGAGTGGGAATGCGGTCCTCTTCAGGAGTGTGGACGCGACCATCGGTGTAGATTCGCCGAATATCATTGACCATTTCGTTGATCAACCATGATTGATTCGGCGTCACGACGAACTCGCGGAGAAATGGCTCAGTCAGCCAGCGAGGAACACCGGGAGGACTGCATGCCGAAATCGGATCCCACTCGATGCCACGTTTCAGATCGTCGATTCGCTTGACGAACTTCGCCTGAAATTCGGGAGTGAGTTTGGCTGTAGTCAGGACATCAGAAGGCTGGTCGCTATCGAAATTCAACCCTTTGTTCAGCGGCCGTGAATAAATACCGCTCCAGTCGGGAAGATGGCTCCACTCCAGCTTCTGCCCGCCTTTCGCTTCGTCACGCAGAGCCTGAAACAAATCGGAGGAGGTCTTGTGCTGACGGCCGAGTTCGATGTTCTGTTCCTTAGTCCGTTGCGGCCCTTTCGGCGCCGGTAGACCTCCGGCAGGAGCTTCCGGCTTCATGCAGGCAGAAAGGACTATCGGAAACGAAATCCAGACGATGATTCGAAAAATCGACTTAATCCGATCAGACATAGAAATTCCCACGAACGGTATAACAAATTGAGAAGCCTGGGATATGTTTTTTGGATCCAAAACAAACAGCTGGTTCTCGCTCATGAAATGGAGATCCACGTTTCCTTTTGGCTGCTTTCGCGGATCGCATCCAGAACTTTCATATTGGCGACGGCGTCTGACAACGGTGTCGGAGCCGGTACGTCATTCAGGATTGCGCGGGAGAATTGATCGGCCTGAATTGTATATTGGTCGCAAGGTTCGAATCGGATTTCGTCGATGCGGCTACCCTGTTGATGCAATATCCGCACGGACTGGTTGGCAGGAGCGTTGAAGGGAATTTCCAACTCAATGCGTCCGTCTGTCCCGAGAATGACCACGTGCTGAAATGGAACCATTTGAGTGGAACAGGTGAACGTTGCTGTTCCTGACCCGAAGTCCAAAATCCCGGAAACCCGCCGGTCTGTCTTGAACTTCGGATCGAAGTCCGCTGTAGCAATCACCCGCTTCGGCTCACTGTCAAATAGAAATCGCGACAATGAGATGTTGTAGCAACCGATGTCCATTAACCCTCCGCCGCCGGTGGCGGGCTGATTCCGGATATTGCCGCCATCGGAGTTGAAGTAGGCAAAAGTAGAATGGACCGTCTGCAACTCTCCAATTTGACCGCTCCGGATCGCTTTTTTTGTGTGCTGCCATTGCGGATGAAAGCGGTACATGAACGCTTCCATGACCTTGATTCCCGGACTGCGGCTGGAGGTATCTAAAAGTATCTGCGCTTCTGCGGCGGTCATTGCCACCGGCTTTTCGCAAAGTACGTTCTTTCCGGCTTCGATCGCCCTGACGGACCACGGTACGTGCAAATGATTGGGAAGCGGATTGTAAATGACGTCCAGATCAGAATCGGCAATAAGTTCGTCGTAACTTCCGTACGCCTTCTTAATTCCAAATTGATCAGCCAGAGCCCTGGCTCTGGCCGGGTTTCGAGACGACACCGCAGTCACGGCGGCATACTCGCATGCCTGCAACGCCGACAGCATCTTGTTTCGTGCAAAATTCGATGTACCGAGGACTCCCCAGCGCAATTTACTCATGACTTCAATTCATTTCAATTTCGATTATCCTTAGCCGGAATGCAATCCGAACTGGATATTCTTCGTGACGTTTCCACAAAGCTGACCTCGCTTGGTCTCGAATTCATGCTCACCGGTTCAGTTGCGATGAGCCATTACGCACAGCCGCGCATGACCCGCGATATCGATATTGTTGTCGCCATTAGTGACAGAGATGTTGAACACATAGTCCAATCGTTTGAACTCGACTATTACATTTCCAAAGAAGCTGTAATTGATGCGGTGCATCGAAGATCCATGTTCAATATCATTCACTATGAAAGTGTGGTCAAAGTCGATTTCATTATCTTGACCCATTCTGATTTTGAGGAGACTAAATTCAGCAGGCGGCGTGTCGTTGATTTTGGCAGTTTCGCAACGTCATTGATCAGCCGTGAAGATCTAATCCTTTCCAAACTAATTTGGGCAAAACATTCTGATTCTGAGATGCAGCGAAAGGATGTTCGCAATCTTCTGGGGCCCGGCTGTGATTTTGAGTATCTTCGATATTGGTCAGAAAAGCTTGGACTTAAGGACGACATGGAAAAACTGTCGAATACTAATGAGTAACGGAGATACAGGTCCCGATATCCAACTCAGATTTCGCGAAATGCTGATGCGGCGTTCCAGTATTGATCGCGTGGAGATGATGTCGGAAATGTTTGACGCGGCACGGGCAATCGCTCTGGCATCCTGTCCCTCGGGAATGAGCGAAATGGACACGAAACGGTTCCTCTGCTCAAGATTCTATTCAAACGAAGTCGACGTCGAAGCGTTCATGAGGGCTCTGGAACTTTCCCGAAAACGAAACAGTGAACCTTAGTTCAGCATTTCACAATTAGGGTCATAAATTTCCACCGGCTGACGCCGGTGGCTAAGGGACCTGCCGCCGCTAACGCGGCTGAAAACGGGTCGATTTCAGGCGAAGGCCCGGATTACCCAGGTTTGGGATCATGCTTCCGGGACGGCATGCGGCTCGTTCGAGGTAAACCGGCTGTGGCGCCCAACGCGGTGTTTCCCGGATCAGACTTCCCGGTCTCTTCAGTTCCGGAGTGGCGCATCAATCGGCGCTGGCGGCCATTCCACACCCATCGGGTCAGCCCGATCGCATCGATTCCGGGGCGGGTAGACAATTGATAGATGGCAATGCCCGGCAGCGTGGAATAGCAGCCCCATTCCCGTTCACTCGTCATCATGAAGTCGAGGTCGAATACATCGATCAAACCCATGCATTTTGCCCGCATGTCGGAATCTATACCGACGAAAGCTTCATCGAGCAGAATCAGGCGTGGCGCAAGGGGTTGAGCCGTTCGATAAAAGGCTGCAGCTGCGGCAAAGTGAGGCAGGGTCAGCGCGACGGCTTTTTCGCCTCCGGAACCGGTCCCGAAGGTTTTCGGAGTGAGACGAAGCCAGACACCGTCATGAAACCGTTCGATGCCAAACGAATGCCATTTCCGGTAATCCAGTGCTTCGGTAAGGGAATCGTGCCATCCGGCACCTTCGATATCGGAACAGGCTGCCTCAATTCGCTGCTGCAGAAATTTGCCTAACATCTGCCGGTCAGACGGTCTCCATGCGGCGTTCAACTGCATCAGACGTTGTCTCGCCTCGTTCATTCCCGCGGGTGCCGTTTCTGCGAATCGCCAGACGAACCGCAATTTCATTCCAGTGCTCATGGGCCGGCTGTCGAGTTCAATGTTCATCCAGCGCACCTGTTCTTCGGCTACGTGGAGCAATTCTCCGAGATGTGTAGCGACTGCGCCGGACAGGTGGTCTTCCAGGATTTCTCGCGCCCGCGAATCCAGCAATAATTGCCGGTCGGACACATCGTCGGAAAGGATTTGCCGGACTTCATTGATGGTACGGTCCTGACCCGCAAACGCGACCGCAGCCACAAATACGTCATCGCGAAATGTTGCCGATGATTTGTAGCCCTGAATGGAAAGGGCCTGCATCAAGGCATTGAACTGAGATGGAGCGGATCTTTGCTGGTACTCCCACGCGGAATCGCCCGCATCGATGGAACTCAGTCGAGAGACCAATTCATAGGCGACTTCCACGGTACGCGCGGTCGACCAACCACGCGCATTTTTCCCATCAATTCCGGGAGCGGTCAGCATCAACAACCCCGTGGATGCAAACAAACGAAGTGCCGAAGCTGCCGAATCGCGCCGGTCGGTTTCACCGGTCAAAATGACTGTGCGGCTGCGAAGGCGTTCGTCGAGGCGGGTCACCGCGATTTCCGTGTCGTGGTGACGGCGTTGCAAGTCTTTCTCTTCCTGGCCCAGGGACGCCAGCCTCTCCTTTGCGCGCGAAGTCCGCTCCAGAACTCCAACAAATCCTGAATCGGATGCCTGTCCTGCCGCTCCAAGTTCGATTTCTGCAGCGGCGGCACGTTGTTCCAGCAGACTGGCGATTTCCTTTTGCCGGAAGTCCCGAACGGTGGCGTAGTCCACCGCGTGCCTGGCCGTATCACTGGCGGTTTGTGCATCCCGGCAAGACTCCACGACCGGCCAAAGCGAAGCCAGGGAAAGG
>JBGPBY010000538.1:0-5010 GCA_041481485.1 Terriglobia bacterium | reverse complement strand
GCCCTCTGTTCGGATAAGAATTGAACATTGGGATTTGAACATTGGTCAGATCCCGGTCTGGCATTCTGCCAAGTTATTTTTGCGCAAGCCCTAAGTTTGCTACAGATGGCGAGTATTGATATATCCTTCGCCCAATGAGACGCTGCGTTGTTTTCAGTCTGCTCACCCTGATTGCTCTTCTGGGATCGACCCATCTGGACGCCCAGTGGGTGAAATATTCTGCCGTGGGAGTGCCGCGGAAGGCCGATGGCAGCGTCAACATGTCCGCTCCCGCTCCTCGGCTGGCGGATGGCAAGCCGGACCTTTCCGGAATCTGGACTACCGGAGAACCCAATCGGCCAACAGGGGCCTTGTCGAGCCCCAGCAATCCAGTAGGTCCAAGGGAAACGCAGAGCCCAAACGACAGTCCCGGTGATCCCAAAGCAATCGCGGCTTCGCGACAGATGGCGAATATCGGTGTCGATCTTCCCGGAGGGCTCCCGTATCAACCCTGGCTCATCCCTATCGTCAAGCAGCGTACGGCAAATCTCGCAATAGACGACCCTCACATCCGCTGCCTGCCGGATAACTTTATTCGCGCATATGGATTGCCGCATCTGCTGAAGTTTGTCCACACGTCTGGTCTTTTGGTGGTGCTCAACGAGATGAATGCCGGATACCGCCAGGTATTCACGGACTCGCGTCCGTTACCCGAGGATCCGAATCCGAGCTGGCAAGGATATTCATCCGCGAAATGGTCCGGCGATACTTTGGTGATCGACACGATCGGATTGCGCGACGACACGTGGATCGATTGGAACGGAAGTGTGGTCACCGAGTCGGCCAAAGTGCGGGAACAAATTCGCCGTCCAGATTTCGGTCATCTTGAAATCCAGATCACTGTCGACGATCCCAAGGCTTATACGAAGCCGTGGACCGTCACACTAAAAGAACGCATCGTTGTCGATACAGAGCTGATCGACGAGATCTGCCTGGAAAACGAACAGTTCCTCAAGCATCTGAAATAATCGAGTTCAGGACAACTCATCACCAAATTTAGCGCCTGTCCCCAGCAGGTGCATGATTCCCGCAATGATCAGCAGCATGATGAAATCGGTGATTTCTGCCGACCGTCCCGGCAGGTATACCTGCGTCATACGGAGCCCTAATACAAGTGCTCCGCCGAGTGCGACAGCGGTTCGAGATGAAAGTCCAGCTTGCGCCAGAAGCCAAACCAGACATCCGTAATTGAAGACTTTTTCGAAGAACGAGACGATGGCGGTATTGATCGGACTTTGCAACAGGCTGCGAAATGGTATCCAGCCAAACGGCCGCGCCGCACTGCTGAATTGAAACGGTTCCAGCCCCTGAAGGATGACGGAGGTCGCGAACATTGCCGCGATAAGGACCGTCCGGCCCCGATACCGCGATAGCGCGGCCAGCCATATCGACACGCCAAGTACGCCGCCGCAGACTTCGGACGCCGTCAATGACAGACCGTCGATCAGTACCCTGGCAAACAGCACGGTGCAAAACAACAATACGACAGCCATGCGGCCACGCACTCGTCCAAGCGCAGTGTCCAGCAACTGGGAAATCACGAGCCAGGCAATCATGTGACGAAAGACACTCAGAGCGGAAATTTGGGGAAACAGAATCAGCGGCTTCAACGCATCCCAGTATTTGTGCAAGTCGATGACTGGTTCAAACGGATAGAGCCGATAGCCCAGCCAGCAGACAAGCAGTATCGCGACAAATGGACGCGCAGACAAATCCTCGAGCCAAACCAGTTGAGTCTTACCGCTCAGCGCGCAGCCTGCCAGCGCTCCCAATAACGATCCGGCGGCGGCGCAATACACGTCCGCCAGCGATGAAAAACGGCCCGCAACGAAGTACTGAGCCAACTCCATTGCAAAGGATAATGACGTTCCGGCAAGAACGGCGCCGGCGATTCGAAAGGGAGCCCTGATGATTTTGTTTATTGCACAAACGGCAAATACCCCAAAAGGAACATAAAGCATGATGTTGGAGATGATGTCTCCACGACCGGTCCAGGTTCGCCACGTCGATAACAGGCCACGCAGCGAACCCATGGAGTCCTGAGGGCGGAAGAACTCGAATGGGTAAAGCGATCCATAGACAATCACCGCAACCATCATCAATGTGAGTACTGCGCATCGAGTCTCAAAACGATGTGTCCGGTGAATGATTGGATGCCTCACACTTTCAGAAAACGCGAATCCAAGTCACGAACTTCACTCTGGAAAAAAACAAAAGAGTGTGGACCGATCCTTACTGCCCGCGGCCACCTGGAGGGCCGGCGGGCGCGCCGCCAAATCCGCCAGGTCCAGGACCGAAGGGACCGCCACCGGGTGCGGCAGCCGGTACGGGTGTTGGATTTTCAGCCTTGCCGTCGAGCGCGTAAACGTACAGGCGAGGCAGCACAGGCGCTGGAGTTCCCTGCGGTGCAGGAATGGGCGGCGGAGGCGTCGCGCCTCCGCGGGCGCCGGCAGCGCCCGGAGCCCCTGGTCCGCCAGGACCTCCCGGTCCCGGTCCAAATCCGCCACCGAAGCCTCCGCGTGGTCCGGAACCGCCGGCCACAGCGATGTATTGTTTGCCGTCGAGCATGAATGTGATCGGCGGCCCCATGCCGCCGGATTGATTGGTTGAGGTTTCGAGCAGTTTTTCACCGGTGTCGGCGCGATAGGCAAGGAGCCGCCCGTTATTCAAAGTCTGGAAAACCAGATTCCCGGCCGTGGCCAGGGCGCCACCACCGATACTTCCGCCACCACTCACGCGCCATTTTTCCTTCTGCGTGGAAGGATCGATGGCGATTAGCCAGTTTCCGGTGTACAGATTTCCCTGTGGATCTTTGGGTCCGATCATCGGCAGTGGCGGCGTCACCGCTGCTGCTGCAGGAGCGGGACCGGTTGGAAAATTGAAGCCGGCTCCGATGGCGGCGCCCGGTTCCAGAATGCCGCCGGTGGCAGCGCCGGGCGCAGGTGCGGCACCAGGCGCGGGTGCGGCGCCAAATCCAGGTGCGGCACCGGGTGCGGGTACGGCGCCACGTCCGCCAGGCGCTGCGGGAGGCCCCGGAGGGCCGCCGAATCCACCGAACGATGTTCCCATGTTCGTGCGGCCCGGCTGGTAGTCAAACGTATCGGCAACACGATAGGACATGCCGCCACTGCCGGTCGCCGGCAAGTAGATAAGATTTGTCTCGGGATTGAACGCCATCGGCGCCCAGTTATGCGCGCCGCCCGGCCCCGGCGAAATCGATACCGTTTTCTCCTTTGTGTAGTGCGCATCCGGGTGGACCATTGGCCGGCCTGTTTTGAGATCGACTCCGGTCGCCCAATTCACCTGCGCGAAAGGCTCTGCAGAGATAAGCTTTCCATTCGTGCGATCGATGACGTAGAAGAATCCGTTCTTGTTGGCCTGCATGAGCACTTTGCGTGTCTGGCCATTGATGCGGATGTCCGCGAGCGTGAGTTGCTGCACGCTGTCGTAGTCCCACGAGTCTTCCGGCACGACTTGATAGTGCCACTTGTATGCGCCGGTGTCTGCGTCCACTGCGATGATGGAGCAGACGTAGAGATTGTCGAGTCCCTTGGATTGCCTTACTTCAGAAGGCCATGGGCCGCCATTGCCGGTCCCGAAATAGAACATATTGGATTCAGGATCGTAGGCCATGCCGTCCCATGCGGTGCCGCCACCTCCGTACTTCCACCACTCGCCGCTCCATGTTTTGGCGGCGTCTTCCATGGCTTTACTCTCGAAACCTTTTTTCGGATCTCCGGGCACTGTGTAGAACCGCCACACCTGCTTGCCGCTCTCGACATCGTATGCGGTGACGTAACCCCGCACGGGATATTCCGCTCCAGCGTTGCCGACGATCACCTTTCCCTTCGCGACGCGCGGCGCCATCGTCATGGAATAGTCTCCGCCCGGCGGAATGGTCATCACGCTCCACAGTTCTCTGCCGTCGGACGAATTCAGCGCAACCAGCCGGCCGTCGATCACAGGCACAAGGATCTTGTTCTGGTAGATGGCAATGCCACGGTTCACCACGCCGCAGCAGATTTTGGGCTGCGTGGCAGCACGGTCGACCATGGGGTCGTAGCGCCAGAGTTGCTTTCCGGTTCGCGCATCGACTGCAAAGGTTATGCTCCAATTGGTAATGCTGTAGAGAACGCCATTGGAAACAAGCGGCGTCGCTTCCTGATTGCCGCCGCCCAGGCCGATCTCATATGTCCACACCAAACCGAGGCGATTGACATTGGTCGCATCGATCTGTTTGAGCAGGCTGTAGCGTTGTTCCTGGTAGTTGAGCCCGTAGGTCAACCACTCTTCAGCGCTGCTGCTCTTACCGGCATTTTTCAGCGCGTTGTCATCCACCTTGCGGTTTTGCACTCCAGCCGCAATTACGGCCGAGACAAGAACACTCAAGACAAGGAAAAGGAAGGTGTTGGTTTTATGTTTGCGCATGGGTCCTCTGTTTCTCTAAGTCGCAATATCGTATCACTACGGGCGGGTGTGACGACTTTGGAGAAATAAATTCCCGTTGTGAAGCAATTGGGGACAGAGAGCGATTTCCTTAATATGCATTTGCATATCAATTGCGTTTTGCAGGAAATTGCTCTCTGTCCCCAATTGCTCCCAGCCGCGTGAGCGGCGGCAGATCCCTTAGCCACCGGCGTGAGCCGGTGGAATTTAAGTTCAAAAACCAAATAAGCCGCGTAGCGGCGACAGATCAAGAAACTTGCTGGATCTGTCGTGCTTTACGGCGCTCTATTCTTCGTGGATTGATAACTAAGTAGGCTGTTTCATAAATACGCACACGTATTTAGGGCGGCACAATAGCTGTAATCGCGATTCCCCACTGTAGGGCGGTCTATGACCGCCCACAATTGCGAGGAGGGCAAACCTTCCAATTTGTGGGCGGTCATAGACCGCCCCTACAGTGGGGAATCGCGATTACAGCTTCGAACATACGTTGCTGTATTTAAGTAATGGGGCACTAAGTGAGGG
>JBGPBY010000537.1:0-5018 GCA_041481485.1 Terriglobia bacterium | reverse complement strand
GTGGCTATCGAACTGCCGCCGCGCTGCGGCTCAGAAAATGCGGGGGCGAACTATTCCACGGGCTCACGCCCGTGGCTAGCGGACTGCCGCCGCTACGCGGCTGAGAAAACTCGCCACGAGATAGATCGTCTGATTCCGAGCCGCGTAGCGGCGGCAGTTCGATAGCCACCGGCGTAAGCCGGTGGAATAGTTCGCCCCCGCATTTTCTGAGCCGCAGCGCGGCGGCAGTTCGATAGCCACCGGCGTAAGCCGGTGGTTCAGAATGCAAAGCGCACTAAAGCGCCGTAGGCGCGGCAGATCAGAAAAACCGGCTGAAACAACCCTGCTCACCTCGGAAGTTTGCCAGACCAAGCACTTCACGGTTTCCGGTTTCCATCTCCGGCTATACTAATCTTTATGTCTAAGGACACTTTTTACATCACGACGCCACTCTATTACGTTAATGCGCCGCCCCATTTTGGAGGCGCTTACACGACAATCGTCGCGGATACGATTGCCCGGTTCAAACGCATGATGGGCGTCGATGTAAAACTCCTTTCGGGAACGGACGAGCATGGCCAGAAGATCGAACGGTCCGCCCGTGCTCAGGGGATCGAGCCGCAGGCTCTGGCGGATCGTGTGTATACCCAATACACACGATTGTGGAAGCAGCTGGGAATCGAATATGACGAATTCATTCGCACCACAGAGCGCAGGCACGATACGGGAGTGATCGAACTCTATAATCGATGCAAGGCCAATGGCTATATCTACAAATCGGAATATGCCGGCTGGTACTGCGTTTCCTGCGAAGCTTATGCTCCCGAAACGGATCCCTCCACTCCGGCAAACTGTCCGGACTGCGGTCGAAAAACGGAGTGGGTATCCGAGGAAAGCTATTTCTTCAAACTCTCTGCGTTTCAGGACAGGCTGCTTCAATACTATGAGGCGAATCCGGACTTCGTCAAACCGAGAACCCGGCTGAATGAAATCGTTTCCTTCGTAAAAGGCGGCTTGAAAGACCTTTCCATCAGCCGGGTCACGCTTAAATGGGGAATCCCGCTTCCCGATGATCCGAAGCATGTGTTTTATGTCTGGTTCGACGCGCTTACCGGATACATGACTGGCATCGATTTCAAAACCAACGATGCGAAGTTTTCCAGATACTGGCCCGCCGACATTCATTTAGTGGGCAAAGACATTCTGAGATTTCACGCCGTCTACTGGCCTGCGTTTCTACTGGCTGCCGGAATCGAGCCGCCGCGCAGCATCGTTGCTCACGGATGGTGGTTGAACAAAGAAGAGAAAATGTCCAAGTCGCGCGGCAACGTTCTGGATCCTTATGTTCTCGAAGAAGTATTTGGATCCGAACTGCTGCGCTATTTTGTCCTGCGCGAAATGGTCTTTGGCCAGGACTGCAATTTCAGTTTCGACGCGCTGATTCAACGTGCAAACAGCGATCTGGCCAACGACCTGGGCAATCTCCTGAGCCGCACGATTGCCATGATTGCCAAATATCGCGGCAATCGAATTCCTCCTGTGGGCGAAGCTGCAGGCGATGCGGGAATTCGATCGCTTGCGGCAAAGGTCATCGCGAATTGTGTCAGCCATTTCAATGAGCTCAGTTTTTCTCGAGCTCTGGAGAGCATCTGGGAGCTGATTTCCGGGGTGAACAAGTACATCGTCGAAAACGAGCCTTGGGCGCTAGCCGAAAAGCCGGCAGAATCGGGAAGGCTCGACAGTGTTTTGTTTCATTGCGCCGAATCGCTGCGAATTATCGCTGTCCTGATTGCTCCAGCAATGCCGAATAGCGCGCAGGCAATTTGGAAGCAGTTGAGTCTGGATGGCAATGTGACACAGGCAAATTTGAAATCCGTCCAGTGGTCCAATGAACTGTCCGGAAAGACAGTAACCGGTGGTCCGGCTCTGTTTCCGCGTATCGATTCGAAGGAGATTTACAAGAAACTGGAATCAACCACAGCGTCGAAGTCATCCGGTGACGGGACAGCGCCTGAGTCTGCAGCGTCATCTGCGGCAGAAGCTTCTCCTCTGGCTCCGGCGATTACCATTGACGATTTTGCCAAGGTCGACCTCCGCGCTGGAACTGTAGTGGAAGCCGAGCGCGTGAAAGGGGCCGACAAACTGCTTCGCCTGATCATCGATCTCGGCTTTGAAAAGCGCCAGGTTCTGGCGGGAATCGCGAAGGTCTACGAGCCCGAGAAGCTCATTGGGCGCAAAGTGGTGGTTGTCGCCAATCTGCAGCCGAGAAAACTTCGGGGATTGGAATCCAACGGAATGATCGTCGCTGCATCGCTCGGCGATGGCGACCCGCCGGTACTCGCGGGCTTCCACGAAGATACCCCCAACGGCGCGCGGTTGAAATAATGCTCATTGATTCTCACGCGCACCTCGACGATGTCCGCTATGCCGAAGACCGGCCCGGCATGATTCAGCGTGCCTGGGATGCGGGTGTACGCCGGATTGTGACAATCGGAACGGGATCCGGTCCGGATGACATGGGATGCGGAATTCCCATCGCAGAATCTTATGACTGGATCGAGACCAGCATTGGCATCCATCCGCACGATGCGGCAAAGGTCGAAGACCGGCACTTTCGACTGATGAAATCGCTGGCGGCTCATCCCAAGGTTGTCGCCATTGGGGAAACCGGGCTCGACTATCACTACGATCATTCGCCCCGCGAAGTGCAGCGCGAGGTCTTTGCCCGTCAGTTATCCATTGCCTCGGAACTGAATCTGCCGGTGATTGTGCATACGCGCAATGCGGACGAAGATACGGAAGTCCTTATTCGCAAAAACCCGCCGGCACGTGGAGTCCTGCATTGCTTCACGTCCGGAGCTGCACTCGCCGACGCGGCTCTGGAAATGGGTTTCATGATTTCGTTTTCGGGAATTACGACGTTTCCGAACGCAAAGGATCTGCTCGAAATTGTGAAGAAGGTTCCATCGGACCGGATACTGATTGAAACGGATTGTCCTTATCTCGCTCCTGCTCCGCATCGGGGAAAACGCAACGAGCCCGCTTTTGTCGCGGAGACCGCGCGTTTTGTGGCGAAAATTCGGAATGTCGAACTGGAACAGCTCGAATCCGAAATTCTTTCGAATTTCACACGGCTATTTTCGCGGGAGGTCCATTGACGCCTCAGGAAATTTATCAGCTGGTGGCGCCAGACCTTGTGAAGGTTGAGGAAGAGCTTCAGGGCTATACGCACGCCGCCATCGATCCCATTGCGGAAATCGGCGATCATCTGCTCAACGCCGGAGGCAAGCGCATCCGTCCGGCCTTGTTGTTGTTGACGACGCGAATGCTGGGAGAAGTCACGCCTGCGGCAATTCAACTTGCGGCCGTCGTTGAGCTGATTCACAACGCCACGCTGGTTCATGACGACATTATCGATGGCGCCGATACGCGCCGAGGCCGTCCTTCGGCAAACTCTCAGTGGGGAAACTCCATGACGGTGCTGGCGGGAGACTGGCTGTACATGCAGTCTTTCTTTGTGGCGCTGGGCGTCCGGAATTTTGAAATTCTGGCCACACTGATCGAAATTACGCAGCAGATGGTTGAAGGGGAAATGCTGCAGCTCACACTGCTTGGCAACGCCGATGCCAGTGCGGAGCAGTTGCTGGACATTGTGAAACGGAAGACGGCCTTTCTGTTTTCCGGGTGCATGAAACTGGCGGCCATCGCTTCCGGACGCGATACGAAGACTGCCGCTTGTCTTGCCGGTATCGGGATGAATCTTGGAATGGCGTTTCAGTTGGTGGATGATTCTCTCGACCTCACTGCTTCGCAGGATGATCTGGGAAAACCCGTGGGAAGCGACCTGAAAGAAGGGAAGTTGACGCTGCCCGTATCCTGGGTGCTGCGGAATGGCGATCGGGAGGCGGCGGCTAAAATCCGCAAGGTGCTGGCCGAAAGATCATTTGGGTCGGTGTCATCGAGCGATGTTCTCACCGCCGTGGAGAAAAGCGGCGGGCTCGGCCAGACTCGGGCAATTGCGGAGGACTATGTCCGTCAGGCAAAATCGGCGCTCGAAAAATTTCCGCAATCCCGCTATCGCGATGCCATCATTTCGATACCGGATTTCATCCTGAATCGAACCGCGTAAATCAGTCCCCGCCCGCCTTCCGCATCTCAAAGCTTGTCACCGCCATTGTTTGATGCCAGGCTTTCGACATGATGTTCCTCCTGCTATACAGCCTGACGGCTCCCTCGGCGCCAATCAGAAATGGGTTCACGATTTCAGGACTCGCCGCAGATCTCCAACGCTGCGCGGTCACCTTCAGACTCGGGGAAGTTGCCAACTCCTGAATTCCGTTGGCGCAACGCCGGCTTTTTCGCGAAATTAGAGACAATCTCGGCAATTGATCGCGGTTCCGGCGGATTTCCGCTGAAGGTATGGCGCCAGGTTGTTGAGTTGTCAGTCAAGTTCAGTGGCCCTCCGCGTGCCAAGTGCAGCAGTCGTGTCTGCCATGCATGCGCCATGCACGTCCACAGGGGAAGCTCACTCCGGCGCCTACCGTCCGCGCGAGCCGGAGAAGACCGTTCTGTATCAGGTTGTCGCCGAGAATCTCGAAACCTTCCTGGTGTCTAAGCGTCAGAGCGGGGGCGGCATTCCGCGTTTCGTCGAACGTGAGTTCAGGGAGTTTCTCAACTGCGGCATTGCCGCCTGCGGCTTTCTGCGCTTGAAGTGCCAGGTCTGTGGCGGCGAGAAGTTTCTGCCGTTCTCGTGTAAAGGCCGCTCGATCTGTTCGTCCTGCGGCGGCCGCAGAATGGTGGATACTGCGGCCCATCTTGTCGATCGCGTGTTTCCACGTGTTCCGGTCCGGCAGTGGGTGCTCACCCTGCCCCATGCGTTGCGTTACCGGCTGGCTTACGACTCGGAGATGGTCACCGCCGTACTGAATGTCTTCATTCGCTCGATATTTGGATTTATGCGAAAGCGCGCACGCGACTGCGGCATCGATCATACGCAGTGCGGTGCGGTCACCTTCATTCAGCGCTGTGGCGACAGCCTG
>JBGPBY010000536.1:0-5049 GCA_041481485.1 Terriglobia bacterium | reverse complement strand
GGCGGTCATAGACCGCCCCTACATTGGCATTGGGGAATCGCATTCTTACAAATCAGGGCGCGAGAGTTTTCGGATCGGGGATCGCCTGGAGCGCCTCGCTGTACGTAGGCCTGGCGCCTGCGCTGATTCTTTCCCGCAGGTCGACCATTGGCGAGACGACCTGCAGCCAACCGCCTTTCCACCATCGAAGATTGTCTGAGTTTTGCGCTCCCACGAACCGGATAAACAGACTCGAGCGATCGACAGGCAACGATGCCGCGTTCTCATAGAACTTTTGCAGTTTTTCGGGGGTGCCGCCGCGGGCAGTACTGGAAAGGTAAGTCTCGACATTCGACAGGTAGAATGCCGACACGATCGAATTGTGCTGCTTTACGTAATCCGCGACTTTGCGAATCGCTTTCGGCCCGGCAAAGTCGCCAACCACGGGAATGAACATATTCTTGCTCTGCATTTGCCGGATGAATTGGTAATTCTCTTCCGTCGCCAGAAAGCTATGGGGCTGCTTGTCCGCATCGGTCGCGGTCATTTCCTGGATGTAGTTGGGGGCTGGCGCCATGGCCGGAGGGAAGTCGCTGGCAAACTTGTAGTCGATCTCTGGCCCGGCGCGGAAGAACACGTCGTAGACGTATTCGACTTTTTGCAGGTCCTCTTTGCTGAGAGCGAAGCCATGTTTCGCGAGGCTGCTCTTGATGGCTGCGAGATTCTGTGTGTAGTACGTCTTGTCGCCTTTGATGCCGTCGAATGCCAGGAACACGCCGGAAGCTCTGGCCGTCGTTGGCACTTTGTCCGGGCTCTTGATCGAAAACAAGTGCGAGACAAAGTCGGCTCGTGTGGGCGACATTTCAAACAACGCCTTGTACATCAGAAGTTCGATCGCATTCTGCCTTCGAATATCGAATACGAATGCCATTTTCGCCTTTACGGCCGAAGCGTACGTAAAGTTTTGCTCCGGCCCAACGCCGAGATAGACGCCGCCCGGCTTCGTCACCTTCGTCAATACAGGAATCACGTTTTGAATCGTCTCTTCGTTCGTCACGAAGTTCTCGTATGGATAGTCTCCTCCCGGCTCCGAGAAATCCGTGAAGATACGCCAGAACTCGGCATCGGTGAGTTGTGCCGGCAGGCTGTTGGTTTGGGGCGAAACCGTGATTGTGGTTACAAGGAAAGCCAGCACGAGAGTAGTTGCCGCTAAACGCATCGGAACCTCCGCAGAGACATCGTTCGAGAAGTGAAGAAAGTATAAACGGACCGAGGATATTTTTGTCCCCTAATCCGGCCTCTTGTCGACAACGTACTGCACGGCGAGTCACGTTCCCAGCCGCGTGAGCGGCGGCAGGTCCATTAGCCACCGGCGTCAGCCGGTGGAATATCAATTCACGAAGAACAGAGTGCCGTAAGGCACGACAGATCCAGCTATTTTCTTGATCTGCCGCCGTTACGCGGCTGTGAGCGCGACGGTCCCCTCGGTCATATGTGACCACATTTGTGAGTCGCATTACTTAGCTTCCCGAAAACCTGCAACTAATGCTCCAGGTGTCGCGGCACGCGGAGATCTTCTCGTCCGGGCCGATGAAGAATCAAGTCTGTAACCTGCCCGTTCTTGTTTCGTGTGAATTCAACCTGGGCATTGAATGTTTTGAAAAAGAAACGGTCCTCGGCCTCTGCGAAGAGCTCTTGATTCCGCTCCGAGGGAATTTTCACCATGAGGTGACCGTCATCGACGGTGATGACAATGGCGACGTCGGGAGCGGGTTGGTAGGTCCCCGCATAGCGTGGCAGCATTTCGGCAGACAGTATTGCCTCGACCCGATCCGGAAGACGTTTTGCCGGATTCTGTTCTCCGTCCTGAAACAGCACAGCGCCGGTCACTGTGCCCGTGGAATCCTGTTTAAACTCCAGCTGTCCATCCACTTCACGCAAAAAAAAGCGCGTTGCCGATTCGGCCAACAACTCCTTTGGCTTTTGGGTACCTAGAAAGCCCTTTAGCCTTCCATTGGAGACGGCAATGACCAGATTCGTGTCCGGATCCACTTCGTAGATGCCGGTAAACTTTTTCAGCGCATCTTCAGGCAGTTTGATTTCACGTCGTTCGGAGGGAAGAACCACAGTTTTCCCGTGCATCACTGAGCTCAGCCGCTTGGCGAGTCCTTTGGTGACATCTCCTTCAAGATTCGCGAGCACCACGATCGTCATCTTTTCATCGGGAAACCAGATCAGGGTTGAATTGAATCCGGCAATGCTGCCTCCGTGCCAGATGATCTTGTGGCCTTGATCTTTGGAGACCTCCAGCCCTAACGCGTAGTCCTCCTTAAAGGGCGTTGTCATTTTCTCGAGCGACGCAGCCGACAGCAACTTGCCAGCGAACAGGCCTTGAGTCCACCGCAATAGATCTTCCGTTGTCGAATAGAGTGCGCCGCTGCCAACGGAGGATGTCAGGTTGATATATGACGCATTGACGAACTCGTCCGTCCCGTCGGTATATCCCGAAGCTCGATTGGGAACAATATCTGGTGTCGAATCCACTACCGAGTTTTTCATACCCAGCGGTGTGAAGATTTTCTCCCGGATAAAGGCGCCGTAAGATTGGCCACTCACTTTTTCGATCAGGTACGCCAGGACAATGTAGCCGGCATTGCTGTAACTGTACTGGCTGCCGGGCTCGAAGTTCAGCGGCTTGTCGCGAAAGTACCCAATCGTTTTCTCCGTTGGCCCTTCGGAAAACCTCCAGGGTTCATCATCCGGGTTCGGAATGCCCGACGTGTGTGTCAGCAGATGAAAAATGGTGACCTTGTTCCAGGCCGCCGGCGCCTCCGCCCAATGTGTCTTCACCAGATCATCGGTCTTAAGCTTGCCCTGTTCCTCGAGAAGCAGGATCGCGGCCGCTGTGAATTGCTTCGTGACCGAACCGACACGAAATTTCGTAGTGGGCGTGTTGGGTATATTCCACTCGATGTTCGCCAGTCCATAACTCTTGTTGAGAATGATGTGATTGCCGCTCGCCACAAGGACAGAACCAGAGAAATCCTTGTTATCTACCTTTACGCGAACGATCTGATCCATCCGCGCGTGGTTCTTTTCTTCCTGAGAACCGTGACAGGAAGCAACCAGAGCAACGGTCCACAACAGGAGCATCGGTCGCTGGCGCATGATTTCTCCTCTCGGCCATATTGGAAGGCGCGAACGGCGGCGAGAAACCCGCAAGATGCTGAAGTTTTTCTTTCTCAGAAGCGATGGCGCGACGCAGCCCCCAAAAAAATTGCGCAATGGGTATCAGTCCTCAAGCAACTTCACTTTGACGCTGGGCCGGCCGTTCTCTTCCACGGTCACCAAAACTCCGTCTGTACGAAATCTGGAAAGGAACGTGGGATCGATGTAACGCAACACGTGATCATCCCAACTGCGCACATCCACGTCGCGTGCGGCGTAGACACGGTAGCGTCCGGGGACCAGACCGGGGACTTCAAATTGTCCTCCCTGCACTGTGGTGTCGTAACGCCGGACACCGATTTGTTCGGCAGGAAGGTTTGCGTCGTCCGGCAGAACGAGAACCATAGCGGATTGAGCTGAGCGTCCCTCACGATCCGTCACCGTTCCACTCAGGGTTCCAGCGCCGCGGCGGAGGCGGATTTCGAGCGCCTCCGAATTTGCAGACACTCTTACAGGTGCGGCCAGCACGTCGCGTTCACCTTGACTGGCAGATGAGACGTAAACGTTCGGAGGCAGTTCGGCAAGATAGACGTCATACAATCCACCGTAGAGACTCTTCACCTGAGCCGTGCCATCCATATTTAGAGTTGCCCGGCCGCTCGGTCCGATTGTATCCGCACGGGGACTGATGACGACGGACGCAAGAGCATCATGAAATGGAACGGCCTGTCCGCCGGGTTCCTCCAGAAGAACACGCACCGGCAGGACCGAGTCCACGTCTGCGAGTCGAATCTCCACATCGCGCTCCCTGCCGTCATAGGCAACCGCCAGGTAGAGAGGTGCTAATGGTTCGAACTGATCCGTGCGGGCGAATCCAATCGAGACTGGTGTCGGATGATCCGGCCAGTCTTCGAATGTTCTGACTTCACCGGCCTCAAGGTGAACGAGTTGCCTTTTTGAATGCAGAATCAGGTAGAAATCTCGTGCCGGTGAACTTTGATTGTTCAGGCGGAAGAGGACGCGACCCAAACGGGCCGAGCCGATGCTCGTGTTGCGCAGGCGCACCTCAGACTTGTTGGCGACCTCGACAATCTCTGCGCTGGAAGCATCTCCGACTCCGGGATAGAGAAAAGGAGCGAGCGGAATTGGATTGATAATAGGGCCCGGCATTTGCCCCCGGCCAGGCGATGCATATCGCGGATCGGAGAAACCGACGATGTAGCGCCGAGGCTCAAGATTGAAGAACCGATACTCTCCACGGTCATCGGAGTACCTCGTGGGACCGGTCAACAGCGATCCGCCGGAGCTGGAGAAATAGAGGGTGACTCCGACGTTCGCGGCAGGATTGCCTCCTGAGTCGGTCACTTTTCCCGAAAGCACTCCGGACTTTGTCCGCTCCAATCGGACAACGGCGTTACCGATACGCTCACCCGGAACGATCCGGAAACGTAACCAGCGAACGTCGTAGCCATCTTTATTGAAACCGATCGATGCGAATTCGTTTTCGGAGTAGACGAAGGCGCGCGAGAAGCGCCCCGAGGCATCAGTCTGCACCAGGGGATACGGAATGTCCCCGCCGTCGGGCGGCGGGGGAGGAAGCCAAAACGGCCATGGCGGGTTGACGCGAACTCCGGAAATCGGCTCTCCGGTACTTGCATCCAGAGCGACCCCTTCAATCGTCACCGGGTCGGGAATCGGTTTCTGCTGCGCCCTTACAGACAACGAAAGCACCAGCCCTGCGAATGCGACGATGAATCGTTGGAGTTGGACTGTTATCCGCAGCTGCACGCAGTGATATTACCTGCGAAGACCACCCACATGCATGGCTGTTCTTATCGTAATGGATCAGTTTGAAATCTGCGGCCCACTGTAGGCGCGGTCTATGACCGCGCACAGTTTTTT
>JBGPBY010000535.1:0-5055 GCA_041481485.1 Terriglobia bacterium | reverse complement strand
GCCTGCGCTAGCGGGGTTACGATCCAATCGCGCGGCCCACTTACCGCTGTGAATGATCGCATCATCTGCAAAGATTGTTCCGATCGGGCCACCACCCCATCCGACGGGAGCATCGGCACTTTTCCCTGCCTCAAAGTCCAGGAACTGGGGAAGATCGGATCGGTTGGTATTCGGCGTCTGTCCAAATAGCGTAGAACCAGCCAGAATAATGGCCAAGAACGTCGCAGTTTGCATGGCGAGTATCATACTGGACACTGCATGAAAACTTAAGAGGCACAACGGATGCGGCAGTGGGAGATGAGGGCCTGAACGAAATCGCTCTTGGAATGGTTTTCGAGGATACAAGAAATGGACTGCATTAAACGGGCGACAGGGTCAGTACCCTTTTGCCCATCACCGACGCTGGAGCAAATCCGACACACCTTGCTGCACTTTGTTTACGAGTAGCCCATTTCGTTTGCGGCGACCATTTTCTTCGGCGACTTTTATCGCTTCCTGGCGAATCATTGCGGCGAGCATCTTCTGCATCATGGCCTGACTTTGAATATTCGCTGCCACGCTGGCGGCAGTGAGGAACGGTGCGGAACCGGGCGCTGCTAAGCTTGATTCATCTTCTATTCGATCGCCGGCCTCAAGCATCAAGGCTGCGGATTGGTCGCTCGCTTTTAGCGCTTTGAGCGCGCCGAGAGCGACCGCGTCGTCCGCATCGATCAAGTTTCGGATTGTCGAGTCGGCATCCTTTGCGTCAGGTACTCCACCGAACGTGCGTCCGTAAGATTGCGCGAGTTGTCCGAAATCGTTCGTTTTACCGTTGCGAATTCTTGCTTCAAGGTCCGATGGTACAGGCAACGTCGCACTCTGAACCGGAGTATTGAAGATTTCCTGAAGTGCTCCGCGGGTCTGGGCAATCAAGAGGACTATAGTTTCGCGGGCCTGTCGGATCAAGCGGACCGGCCAGACAATTTGATCGTGCAAACTCTGTATTGCCTGCATCACGCTTCCGATGCCATTCAATATCCCATGAATCGAACCGTTGATGAGATTCAACAGATTGTTGATCCCGCCAAGGATTCCGAACTGCGCATAAGCAGATGCCGGGACAATCAACGTGATGATCATGACGGCAACCAGCGTCAGACCGAGGATGCGGTGCGATTGCCTTACCCATGCAAGGAACAGAAAAAGCGGAAGTATAAGCGTCACCCAGCAGCTCATTTCAGCCTCCTCCGTTCCGCCCAAGCATTTTGAACAGCGCCGGACGCCTCCTCGGGCAGCTCGGGTTTCTCCGCCAACCCCTGCGGGTATTGCAACGCCAGTTCCTGATACGACTTCAAAAGCGGCTGATGACGACGCTGACTCAAGAAGAAGTCCCGATACATTCGCTCGCGCTGGAAGGTCGTGCAGATCCAGTAATCCACAGGTGTGGGCACCAGCCGGACAATCTGGGTTCGCTCGGCTTTCTCTCCGAGGGTGAGGAGGGCTTCGGCACTCCGGCCCTTGTGTGGGGGAATGAGGTTTTTGATCTCCCGAAGCGCAACATCATTCAAGTAAAGATGATTTGCCAACACACTTAAATCACCCCTCTGCTGACCAATGATTTTTGTCGTGGCATTCTTGATGATTCCCGGACCATGCAGCTTTGGCTGCCGATCCGTTCCCACAAAATCCTCAAGAGTCTGGCTAATTCCCCAGACACTCGAATTTCGCTTCCTCGCGGTCCGGAAAAGTTGAACCACCTCGGGTGCAAGAACCGGAGAATCGAGCAGAGTCCAGCATTCATCGAGAACCGTGATGCTCATTTGGCCACTGCGGCCGGAACTTCTCTCTGCCATGGCATTGGCGATCAGCATGCTCATTGCGGTCTCCAGGCGGGGATCATTGCTCAGTCCCTCGATATTGAAGAATAGCCACGATGAATCGGTTCGGATGCTGGTATGCCGATCGAACAACTTGCTATAGGTTCCCTTCTCACCGGTCCAATCGCGCAACTTCAAAGCCGCGAGCTGAGCTTCGTCGATAATTCGCTCCGAAACACTTCCGTGCAGCCGTTCCCCGCTGCGCCAGTTCGCCAACTCGTCACAGAGATCCACGAACGTCGGTGTGTTATTGACCGCGCGGACTTCCGCGCGACGATAGACCCGTGCAATAGCGTCGCCCAGAACCGAGTCGAGCAATCCGGAATCGGTCTCCCGGTTCTCACCGATCATGTGCCGCGTCAGATTCTTGAGGAAGGCAAGCTTGTCTTTACTGGGTGTTGTCTGTCCCACGGGAAGATCCCAGGGATTCAGAGTCTCGTTTCCTTCCAGATTCACTTCGATCACCCGGCCGCCCATCAGTTCGGTCAGAGGTGCATAGGAATCTCCACGCTCAATGATCGAAATCAATAGATTCAGCCGGGCCAGCATCAGCAGGAGCATTTGCGCCATGAAGGTCTTCCCACCGCCACTGGATGAAACGATCAACATGTTCGCGTCCGTGAAACTGGGATCAAACGGCGAGAATGGAATGAGCTTTCGCTGGCGTGATTCCAACAGCACACCCGGTGATTGCGGCGTCCCCTGCCATGGAGCCTCCAGTGGCATCAAGTCGGCCGCGTTGAGCGTCAGCATGTCGATTTCCCGTCTGTTCTCTTCCGCCATTGTCGGCAGGCTGCCAAAGAACATTCGCTTCTTTGCGAGTGTTTCAACCAATCCACGTGCACCACTCATACGGGTGATGGTGTGGAGAACACGTTGTCGGCGGTCGGACACGATGCGCTCTGCTTCCTCGCGCTCCCGGACGGTGCGCACAGGGTTCGAAGTCCGCACCCCGACGACCAGACTCACGCGGCAAGTCTTGAGTGAACTGGAGATGACGTCTTCGAGAACCTTAATGAGCTGTCGCTCGGCGACTTGAGCTTCGACATTCACCCGGAACCCTCCATTGATGTCTCGCTGTGCGGCAGTCATCTTGCGTTGCTGCCATTTGTATTGGCGGATGACTTTGGCCTGGTCCGGAACCACGATCTCGGTATTCACAACTATTGGGAAATCGAGGGCAAGCAGTTCCCGCACAATCCCTGGATACGTGGTGTCTGGAGGATCCTTGACTGTCACAAACGAATACAGGAGTCCTCCAACCTTCAGATACTCGTCGGTCTCTCCTTCGACACTCACATTCGAGATCCGGCTGCGTGGACTTTCGTACGGAGCGATTCGGCTGGACCGAACACTGTCGACCGAACCTTTGAATATGGGATTCAAGGACTGCTGGATTAGAAGAAAAAGTTCTTGATCGTTCAACCGGTGGCACTGCATGCCGGTCCCACCAAGCGTCGTTTCAATTCCCGCAAGAATGGAGTCGAACTCGTTCACAAGTCTATCGTGCTCGAAACGAGCTCGTTCGATCGTTCGTCGTTCGGAGAAACTCCAATTGTCTCGTGGACGGAGTTCCCACTGAGGTCTGGACTGGATGCGATGCGCTTCAGGATTCCAATGCACGATGAGGTGCAGCCTGAAATCCAGAAACTCACCCGCGGCCTCTTTCTGTCGCCATTGACGGTACCGACCGTTATCGATTTCCTGCAGCACCGTGTTTTCGGTCCGACTCGATCGAATGTAATGGTCGATTCCCGAGCCCGCATCCTGGCGAATCTCAAACCGCACATGGACTCGAACAGAGCGCTCCGGCAGCGCCCTCAGAACGGCTTCAAGGGATCCTTTTGTCCGATTCCTGGTTTCGTCGTCGTGATATTGCGAATGGATACCGCTGAGTTCGTAGGCTGCAACAAATTCGCCACTGGTCGTAACGACAAGATTGTTCAGGATGTCGCGAACGCGAAGCTCCTCGCATAGAGGCGGGTTCCGGAGATCCGCCTCATGAATCATCGTAGTCACAGGAGAATCGAAAAACGATTTCATCGGAAGTCCTCCACATCGAGCAGATAGGGTCCAGTGACCTTCGAGTCCCGCTCCAACCCACAATAGACATGGGGGCGCGTGTGATATTTCCACCAGTCGATCAAGAATCCTCGCGGTTTGCCGTATTTGAACGTCAGGAGAAAGAAGATGGTGAAGACCGGAACTCCCCATTCGAATAAGAGCTTCATCGGGATTCCAAGCAACTCACGGTCAAAGAGGCTCCCCACAAAAAAAGAGACCGGAGCGATCAACAAAACAACGGCAAGATCTTCATATTCGAGACCCATGAAAGTCACTCTCGTCCTAAGGTTCCGATAGACCGGCGTGCTTTGCAGGCTCATTGGATGCCGTTCACTCCCATTTGAATGAACCATTCACTCAACCGCACGATTCCGGACAACATGAAGCAACCGGCGGCGATCGCAAAATGACGCATCCAGTCGCCGCCGCCATACACTCGGTGTCCGATACCGGCGTAGTGGAGGATGCCCGCCACAATCTGGAGCACGCCAAACAGTGGCATCACCACATTGCAAACCCAATTGACCAGTCCCATGAGGGCTACCCAATACAGATCGGGATTGTCCCAGGCAGCCTGGGACGAGAACGTTTCCAACCCGCGCAGAATCCCTGACACCATCAACGAAAGGAAGCCGGCCCACATCCACTTTTGATGCTGGCCCGGCCCAACAGCGCGGATCAATGCGATGGCAAAGAACAGACCCGAGAGCGTCGGCATAATGACGTTCCCGGTCCAGTTCGTCAGATTGAAGATTCCGTTTTCGAACGTCATGATCTTTTCCCGTCACATCATTCCCACAACCAGGCGCCAGACCGCCGACACCGTAAGAAACCCAATGGCCGAAGCAACGAGTCGCATCGCGGGACGATTCGTCAGGAAATTGAAGATTGCTCCAATGACCGCCAGGCCCGCTGCGATGGGCAGGATTCTCCCGGCGAGATAACTCCAAAGGCCGTCCATTATGTCCACGGCGGCAAAACGTGTGTCCGTCTGAAGACTCGAAATCAGAAGGGCCGTCGCTGGAATCGCCAATAGAAACATCGCGGTTAGAATCGACGGCAACGGGTGGCTCCCCTGTGTGGCATCCAGAATCGCTCGAATGACGAAGTAGGCTGCCAAGGTGATCGCGAGCCT
>JBGPBY010000534.1:0-5072 GCA_041481485.1 Terriglobia bacterium | reverse complement strand
GGCTGCATTCCCCACAGTAGGGGCGGTCTATGACCGCCCACAATTTTTAGGAATGCAATCTCACACATTGTGGGCGGTCATAGACCGCCCTACATAGGCAACCGCGCCTACAGTTGCCCCTGGGCCTTGCGAGCCTCATAGCGGATCTGGAGCTTGAACGCGTAGTAGTTCAACCGCAACAGGTTCCAGCACAGAGTGGCTTTCTGGCGCAGTCTCGCCCGGCGTAGAAGAGTCAGAGCACTCATTGACAAATCAAAGAAAGGAAAAATCCAGCAGATCAACCGGTTCCGGTGACTGGAAAGCGCATTCAAGCTGTTGCTCTCTCCCTTTTTCCCCAGTTCGACAAATCCCGAATTCAGGCGTTTGAATTTTCCTCGCGCGAGTAGATTCATGATCAGAACCCAGTCTCCGCCAAGAAACGACGTGGTCGAGCAGCGAATATTCCTCAGGACTTCGGTTCGAAAAAGACAGTACACCAGTCCGTTGGCATGCCAGCCTTTGGCGAATCTGACGATCCGTTCGTAAGGATCCGCTTCGTCACGGGTGTGATCCCCCATGAGCGTCGGATCAAACTCGCCACCTTCAAATCGCACCGGCGAGATCGAGCCAATGAATTCCGGATTCATTTCAAGAAACGAAAGATTCAAGTCGATAAAGTCGCTGGAGCGGATGTCATCGGCGGCAGCCCACATGAAGTACGGCGTTTTCGCGTGATCCAGAACGTAATTGAAATTTGCGGCAGCCCCGAGGTTCCGTGGCTGGCGAACATACACGATGCGGCTGTCGCGCAGTTGAAATTCCCGGCAGATGGTTTCTGTTCCGTCTGTGGACGCGTTATCGGAAATGATCAGTGTGAAGTTGCGGTATGTCTGCAAAGCGATGGAATCCAGCACTCCACGCAATGTGGCGGCGCCGTTGTAAACCGGCAAGCCAATGGTGACTATGGGAGTAGTTGCTTCGTTCATACGTACGCCCTGCACAACCGAATCAATTCCCGCATTCTGATCAGACCGGACGACAATGCGGCAATGCCAACGGAGACGACGAGCGTCATTCCCATCATTACGGTCGCGCCCCAATGGCTGGTAATTTGCATCGCCAGATAATAGAACGCCGCGGTGAGCAAGGCCGCCTGAAGGATGGGATAGACCACCGAAGTGCGGTACCAATCCCACTTCGTATTGCGGAGGAGCTTCTTGTACATCAGGGGAGCACCCACGACGACATACCCCAGATTCAGTAAAAGCCACGGTATTGCCGCTCCGGAAAGGCCATACCGGGTTCCGAAATAATAAGTAAGCGGCACAATCAAAATGACGGCAATCGTGTTTGTCCAGAATGCGAGCGAAAGCCAGCCCTTGGCGAGCTGCACGCCGTAAGGGACATGCATCAAGCCGTTGAACATGGTTCCGAGCGCGATCAGACCTGCGGCGACAAAAGCGGATTGTGCAATCGCGGGGTTGTGCGTCCACAGCGTCAGCAACGGTTTTCCAAAAAACGCCAGCCAGATGGACAACGGAACGATGGCAACCGCCATCACGCGGCTGGCTTTCAGGTAGAGCCGCACCAATTCCGAATGCGGGCCGGGATTTTGCAACTGTTCCGGATTGCTGTGAGTAACCAGCTGCGCAATTTGTGGATAGAACGCGTTGAAGATGGGGCCTGTCAGCCGATAGGCAAAGGTACCCAAAGACCATGCCAGAGTGTAGTAGCCGAAATCACCAAGCGGCAGCACTTTGGACAAAATGATTTTGTCCACCTGGGTGAGCAGATAGGCGAGCACATTGATGCCACCGACTCCTGCCGTGAATCGTCCCACCTGTCTCAGTGCCTCGATGTCGATCCATCGGAAGGCTGCCCGGTTGCCAATCGCTTTCCACAATGTGTGTCTCAACCAGATCACCGTGAAAAGGCTGAGAATGCACTGCCAGACAAAGAATGTCTGAATCGTCGGAGAGATGAGCCAGAGCGCCAGCACCGCGCCAACGCCACGCAATGTCGCGGATACGCAATTGATCGTATTCAGTTTCACCTGCTTTTCAAGTCCGACCAGGCAACCACTATAGAAGTCGATTGGAAACTGAACCACCAATGCAACCGCCATCAGGCGAATACCCGCGACGACCTGCGGAATTGTTTGGGATTCCACTTTTAGCCAGTAAACGGCGATCCATGGGGCGGCTAACGCGGTCAGTGTTCCCGCGAACACTGCGATAAGCCAGAAAAGACTTTCGATCGAGCGAAGCAGCGATGCAATCTTCCTCTTCTCATCCTCGCCAGACAGCAGAAACAACGCGATCTGACGTGTCGCGGTAACGTCAAATCCCATGTCGAGCAGGGACAACGTCGATGAAAGCAAAATGAAGAATCCGACAAGTCCGTACCCTTCGGCTCCGATGAATGCGAGATAGAACGGAACGAAGAGAAAACCCATCAACGCTATCCAGCCCTGTCCTGCAAAATTGGCGATCAGATTTCGGCGGATCACGCTCATTTCGTTTCAGTCCAAACCCTTAAGAACCGCATCGATCACATGCCGTTGATCGGCGTTCGTCATATCGGGATAGCTGGGGAGATTCAGTGACCGGGTTGAAAGCTCGTGGGCCCGTGGTGTCGGTGCACACTTTACATCTTTGAAAACCGGCGTGTCGCTAAGCGGCGGAAAGAAGACACGGGCATCGATGCCGGATTTGCGCATGAATTCCAGCACGCCATCCCGCTTTGCACCTAACGTCTGCGGCAGGACCAGCGTGGGCATCCAATAGCTGTTGAATGTGCCGGGTGGTTCCGGATTCATTGCAGCGCCGGGAAGCGCCTTTGATAGAGCGTCACGATATTGAAAGAATATTTCGCGCTTTCTTTGCACGAGGGAATCGACGCGTCGAAGCTGGGCGCAGCCGAGTGCCGCCTGCACGTTGGATATCTTGTATTTGTAGCCCAATTCGGAGGGCCAGAATTGCCGCGGTTCCCCCGCCGCTCGCCCATGATTGTTCAGGTCTTCCACGCGGCAGGCCAGGGCTTCGTTGTTGGTCGCCAGGCACCCACCTTCGCCGGTGGTCATCACCTTGGTTCCGTGAAAAGAAAAAACCGAAAACTCGGAACTGCTTCCCGCTTTCTTCCCGTGATATGCCGACCCCAGGGCTTCTGCGGCATCCTCAATCAGGGCCAATCCGTGCTGGTCCGCGAGAGCTCTGAGTTCAGAGAGAGGCGCGAGATTTCCGTACAGATGGACTGCGACAATTGCCCGAGTGCGTTTCGTAATCGCCCTGGAAACGGCTTCGGGATCGAGACACCATGAGTCTTCAAGAATATCGACGAGCACGGGCGTGGCGCCAACATAAAAGATGGGGGCGGCCGAGGCGATCCAGTTGATGTCGGCCAGAATCACTTCGTCTCCGGGGCCGATGTCCAGCGCTCTCAATCCCAGATGCAGAGCGCCGGTACAACTCGACGTCGCAATGGCACGCCGGACGCCGAGATAGTCCGCGAATTCATTCTGAAAGCGATGAATATAATCGTAGCAATGCTCGCCCCAGCCGGTGCGAATTGCATCGATCGCCAGTTCAAGTTCAGCTTCCCCGACACTCGGTTTGGTGTAGTAAATACGTCTCATACAACCTGAATTTCGGGCACTGCCGTAACGAACCTGCCGCCCCACTCCCGAATGTAGGCATGATCCGCGCGGATTTCATCCGCAATATTCCACGGAAGAATCAGAACAAAGCCCGGCTTGTGTTCCTTCAATGCAGCCGGAGGCAGAACCGGTATGTGACTCCCGGGCAGATATCGCCACTGTTTTGAAGGCGCGGCATCGCAAACAAACGGCAACAGGTCCGGCTTGATTCCTGCGTAGTTTAGCAAGGTGTTCCCCTTCGCCGCCGCTCCATATCCCCCGACGCTGCAGCCGGCACGCTTTCGCTCGATCAGAAACGTCATGAGTCCATGCTTGATTTCGTCGATGCGCTTTTGAAACTCAAGGTAAACCGAAAGATCGTTCAGACCAAACTGTAGTTCGCGATTCAGGATGACTTGTACCATCGGGCTGCCTTTTCGAAGATCGCCGTCATGGCACGCATGCACGCGAAGGCTCCCGCCGTGAGTGGACAACTCTTCCACATCCGAAATGCGCAATCCGGCAGTTCGAAGAATCCGGGCAACAGACAGGAGCGACAGGTAGGAGAAATGTTCGTGATAAACGGTGTCAAACTGCGAGTGCTGAATGAGCTGCATCAGATGAGGAAACTCCAGCGTGATCGTTCCTCCGGGTTTCAACACCGCTTTCAGTCCACGCGCGAAGTCGTTGATTCCGGGAACATGCGCAAACACATTGTTGCCGATGATCAGATCCGCAGTCATGCCGGAGTCGGCAAGCCGCTTTCCCATGGTTTCGCCGAAAAATTCCCGGATCACGGGGATCCCGATCTTCTCTGCGGCAGCCGCGGTACTCGCCGTAGGCTCAATTCCGACACACGGAATGCCGGCATCTACGAAATTACGTAGAAGATAGCCATCATTCGCGGCAATCTCGATGACGAAGCTCTCGCGATTCAGCGAAAGCCTTCGAATGATTTGTTCGGAATATTGGGCGGCGTGGCGAAGCCAAGACGACGAAGTGGACGAAAAGTAGGCGTACTCATCAGAGAAGAGTTCCGACGCGCAGGCAAAATCCTCCGTCTGCACCAGCCAGCACTGCGCGCAGACCTTCAGCCGCAACGGGTAATAACGTTCGGGTTCATTCAGATCCGATGCTTTCAGGTAAGCGTTCGAAGGCGGCGCATACCCAAGATCCAGAAAAGTGTGGCGCAGTTCCGCAGAGCAATGGCGGCAATTCATAGGCAAATTCCGCCAAAGTCCGATTCGAGGGGCGCATGGCTGCGATCCCTGTCCGATAACATTGTGATGGGCAACGGCCAGCGAATATTCAATTGCGGATCGGTGGGAAGAAATCCTTTCTCGGACCCTGAATCATAGTGTGCCGTGTGCAGGTAGAGCAGTTCGCAGGCAGCCTCGAGAGACTGGAAACCATGGGCACAACCTTCCGGAATCACCATTGTTTTGAGGTTGTCCGGGCT
>JBGPBY010000533.1:0-5074 GCA_041481485.1 Terriglobia bacterium | reverse complement strand
TGATAGGCCTGCATTCCTCCGAATTGCGGGCGGTCATAGACCGCCACTACATTGGGGAATACACCGCGCCTGCTGCAAATTAAGCATCCCTACTGCGGGCTGAGCGCTGTACCTCTGTCGCCCACGACCTTGCGCACCACGAACAGGACCAGACACCCAATCAGCCATGGGACAATGGAGCCCGCTGTCGTACCGATAAACACGTGAGCCAGAATGTGGGATTTGGGATCCGCTCCGAACGAAAATTCCGAAGTGCTGTAAATATTGGTCACGCCGGATAGCAGTGCCTGAAGGATTCCCGCGATGCTTACGATCTGCGACGTCAGATTTTGAAGCGTGCACAACACCAGAAGCTCCTTGTATCCGCCAAATCCAGTAGTGTGAACTCGGATTGCGAAATAGACTACGCCGATAAATCCAACCGCCGTCATGCTGACCCATCGGACACTTGCAATGGGGTATCCCTGAAGTGACAGCAACAATCGAATAATCCCCGTCAATGGGACCAGAACGAGGAACAATCTTCCGAACGACAAATACTCCGACAGCGGTTTTCCAAAAATCTTCATGTTCTGCTCCTTAGTCTGCCGGCAGGCCTGCGATTTCCATTACCGGCCGGATTTCGACAGTTCCCCAGCGTGCGGCTGGAATCTGCTTCGCAATTCCAATCGCATCATCGAGGTCTCTGGCGTTGATGAGATAGTAACCACCGAGCTGCTCTCGCGTTTCGGCAAAGGGACCGTCGGTAACCAGACTTCTGCCGTCGCGCACTCGAATGCTGGTGGCGGTTGATGTCAAATGAAGAGGAGATGCATCCAGGTAGTGTCCGCTGGTATGAATATCCTGAGCAAGCTTGGCAGATTTGAGGTAGCACTCCTCGCGTTCGCTGTCGCTCAGTGCGTGTTCATCGAGATAGACCAAAAGCATGTACTTCATTGCTCTTTCTCCTGAGTCCAACCGGAATTTGCTCGAACCGATAGAACGGAAGCGTATGACTTTCGGTAATGCATGACAACTCTTTCGCCGGATACCGACACCACATTTTTCATTTCAGCCTCCGCAGCTATGTCGACCGGAGGTTCGTCGAATCGACACCTTCGCCAGAAAAAATTTATCATACGGAATGCTTACCGACGCCAATGCCGCAATCGAAAACGTTTACCGCTCGGATTGGGGCCGAATTGTTGCCGCGCTCATTCGCATTTTTGGCGACTTTCAGCTGGCCGAAGAGGCGGCACAGGAAGCCTTTGCCGCAGCTGTAGATCAATGGAGAACTACCGGCATTCCGGAATTTCCACGAGCCTGGCTGATTCAGGCGGCAAGGCATAAAGCCGTTGATCGTATCCGCCGGCGCACGAATCTGGCACAGAAGCTGGAGCAAATTCGTGTCACGGAGCCACTGACAACGGACGTTGATATCGAATCCAATCTGGATGCAAGCCAAATACCGGACGATCGCCTGCGTTTGATTTTTACCTGCTGCCATCCAGCGCTGTCCCGTGAAGCCCGGGTTGCGCTGACCCTGCGAACCCTGTGCGGACTGGAAACCGACGAGATTGCCCGAGCCTTTCTTGTGCCGGAACCCACGATGGCGCAGCGCCTGGTTCGCGCCAAACGAAAAATTCGTGATGCGGGAATTCCCTACAGCGTTCCAGGTCCAAAAGATTTGCCAGATCGAGTTGACGCCGTTCTGGCAGTGATCTATCTGATTTTCAATGAAGGCTACGCCGCGACTCGCGGCGGACCGATCCTGCGAACTGACCTCTGCGACGAAGCGATCCGCCTGGCGAGAATTGTCAGGACATTGATCGCCGAACACGAGCGGAGCGAAGTGACGGCATTGCTTGCCCTGATGCTGCTTCACCACTCCCGCCGTGCCGCCCGCATGGATTCGTCCGGCGATTTGATTCTTCTGGAAGCCCAGGATCGCCTCCTGTGGAATCGAGAAGAGATCGCCGAAGCGCTGCCGCTGGTGGACGAAGGATTCCGCGGCGGTCCCGGACCGTACGCCATTCAATCCGCGATTGCAGCGCTGCATTGCCGGGCCTCCCGCGCTGAAGATACCGACTGGAAGCAAATCAACCGATTGTATGAACTGCTGGAAAGACTTCAACCTTCGCCGGTTGTTTCGCTGAATCGCGCTGTAGCGATCGCAATGGTGGACGGTCCTGGGGCTGCGCTTAGAATCCTCGATGATCTCACCGCCGGTGGGGAACTTGAAAACTATCACCTGCTTCATGCGACACGTGCCGAAATGTTCCGAAGGGCAGGCTCTCTGGCTGAGGCCGCGAACAGTTACGCTCGCGCACTCACTCTGGTTTCGAACGACAGTGAAAGGAGATTTCTGGAGAAAAAGCTGATTGAGATCAAAACTCCAGGGTGATCCCGGTTCAGTTTGATTTGGATTCTCCTGGCATCAAAAACTGAGTGGATACCGCCAAATCTCACATAGAATACGCTGCCAATGAATCTATCTCGTCCGACAATTGCCGCAATCGTCGCCATTCTGATTCTCGGCCCGATTGCAGAGGGCCAGCGCGAACGATTGCGCAATAACGCCGCCGTCAACAATGTTCCGCCAAATTCGGAATTCGTCCTGGCCCGATGGCATTACACCGCGGGCTGGGGCGGCGGAGGCTGGATTCACGATTTTCCGGTAGCCGAAGAGCACATTCTTCAAATCATGACGGAGACGACGGGCATGGATACCAGCCGGCTGTCCTATCGCGTCGTGGAGTTGTCGAGCCCGGAAGTTTTCAAATATCCGTTTGGGTACGTTTCCGAACCTGGTGAGATGCGGCTGACAGAACCGGAAATCGAAAACCTGCGGCAGTACATCGAGCGCGGCGGATTCGTCATGATCGACGATTTTGGCGGCCAGGGTGGCGAAGCGAACGCGCAGCGAGAATTTGATCGGTTCCGCGACAATCTGGTACGTGCATTTCCTGATCGCGACATGTTCCTTCTCACCGATCAGCACCCCCTGCTTCACAACTTCTATGACGTCGACGGACTGATGATGGAACATCCCATGACCCATGTGAAGGCACTGACCTATGGCTTTTCGGATGCCAAGGGAAGGCTGGCCATGATCATTTGCTTCAATAATGACGTCGGCGACTACTGGGAATTCATCGATCGCCCGACATATAAGCTCAAACCATCGGCTGAAGCCCTCAAGCTGGGAATCAACTTCGTCCTCTACTCCATGACGCATTGAACGCTCGATTTGCTGGATCTGCCGCCGCTCTGCGGCTGGATGATCCTGCGGTTTTAGCTACCACCGGCTGACGCCGGTGGCAAAGTAGGCTGTTTCATAAATTCGCACACGTATTCAGGGCGGCACAATAGCTGTAATCGCGATTCCCCACTGTAGGGGCGGTCTATGACCGCCCACAATTGCGAGGAGTGTTCACCAGGTCAGGAAGCTCACTCCGAAACTCAGCGAAGTGACATGGGCCCATAGTTCCTGTTCCGCATGGCCCCGGTTGATGTTGATTTCGCGGTAACGGGCGTACACACCTTTCTCGCAGAACTCCGTGTAGAACGCGCGAAACAGATGCAGACGAACGGCAAGTTCGACACCCAGATCCGGCCCGCTGAATTGAAATCCCTTTTCATTCGATACTCCGAACAAGGAATTCTCCGTATGCGGCGCAACAAAACCAATTCCGGCTTTGGCCAGTACGGACATGCTGCCAGTCTGCCGCGGTTCCCTGAGGATGCGAAACCGCTTGACGACATTGAACAGCGCGAAGTTTGCACCGTTGTTGAGCTTGTATGTCAGCACGTCTTCGGTCAGGACCATGTCTTTATCGACAGGTTGTCCGGCAAGCTTTCCCGTCATATGCACGCTTTGATCCTGAGTCACGATCGCCTTGGCATGCACGAAATTCACTTCAAAAGCCGTATTCCTTTTGAAGAAATAACCGGAGGTGGGAGTTTTGATCCGGGAGATTCCTTCCTGCGCCAATTGGATTTCCTTCCGATGTGGGTATAATCCCATGCATCTAACGCGTGTTCCAATTTGCCCTTCGGCGTAAAGCATCCCCCTGACGCTTCGCCGACGCTATATCCGATGACGGCGGTTCACGATTGTGCAAACGGAGGCGGGCATGCCAATTTCTGAAGACTCTCGATTTCAAAAGGCGCTCCTCGATCTGTATGAATCCGCGAATCTGACAATGGTATCGGCCCGCATTATTGCCGCTGTAAAGCTGTTGATTCCCGGTGATGTTGTCGCAGTTACCGAAATCAACTATCGCACCGGAGCAATCAAGGGATGCGCAGATCCGGAAGACTACCCCACAGGGTTTGCCACCGTTGAGGAATCCTACGAAGTGCTTCAGAGATACTTTCAGCAACACCCCATCGTCATGGATTTCCGACATACCGGGATAGCGCGGCGAATCTCGGACCACTGGTCCGCCCCAGAGTTTCACGAGAAGGGAATTTACTGTGAGTTTTACCGCAAATTGCATGTCGAAGATCAGGTTGTACTCATGATGCCAACGGATCCCGCCTGTGCAGCGGGAGTTGCCGTCTCACGCGGGGAGCGCAGCTTTCGCACTATCGAGGTCGACCGGCTGAATCGCCTTGGTCCTCACATCATTCAGGCATATCGGAATGCGAAGCGCATCACCATGCTGGAGAATTGGAAGACAATCCCCGTGCTGAATATTGCTGCCGCGATGGAAGAGTTGGGTCTCAGCCGGAGACAATCCGAAGTGTTGGAAATGATCGCGGCCGGGTACAGTAATGCCGAAGCTGCGGTACTGTTGGGTGTCAGCGCGCTCACCATCAAGAAACACCTCGAAAACATCTTTGCAATTTTAAATGTAAGCGGCCGTTCGGCAGCCGTCGCTCTTCTTTTCCGCAAGGTGGGATTCCAGTCCTAGCCCAGGGCTAGCCCGCATTTCTCACCGGTTGCCTGCTGCAACGATCGAGACGCTCGCCCAGACTGCGTTGCGCTCGGTCGGCCGACTCGACGTACTGTAAAGTACGCCTGCGTCGGCCTCGGTCGCGCGCCTTGTCTGGACGGCGTCTCGACCGTTTCGCGACGGCAACCGGTGAG
>JBGPBY010000532.1:0-5081 GCA_041481485.1 Terriglobia bacterium | reverse complement strand
GCCTGAATAAAATCCTGGAATATGGATGAGCCAATACGCTACCGCTCCCATCAAAGCCGCGGCGAGACCAAACTTGATGCTCGAACGGCCGACTTTCTTCATGCCCAGTGCACCGTAACGCCATCGAAACAGCGTCGTCAGTGCGACCGTATCGAACACGGCAGACAATGATGTCGCCAGCGCAGGCCCTCCGTTCCGCAGGGAATGAAAGAACAAGAAGTTCAGCACAATATTAAGAGCCAGCGAAATAGCAGCCACCAGCACCGGCGCCCGCGTGTTGTGAAGCGCATAAAACGCCTGGACGATGATCTTCACCATCGCAAATCCGGAAAGTCCTACAGCAAAGAACAACAATGCCCAGGCCGTCAATTCCGTGGAAGATGCGGTGAAGTTGCCGTGTTCAAACAGAACCTGAATAATTGGCTTCCTCAAAAGCACCAGCCCCACCGATGCCGGCAAAGTCACAAACACCACCAGCCGGATTGCAAAATTCAGCGAAGCCTTCAGTTCGGTAATTCGCATTTCCACAGCCTGCCTGGACAGCAGCGGAAGTATGGCGGTGGACAGTGCGATGACGTAGCCACCGAGAACCAGCTCCATCACACGATCGGCGTAGTTGATCGATGCTGCACTTCCAACGACCATCGCTGCGGCGAATTGAGACCCAATCAGCACATCGATATGGACGATGCCGATTCCAAACATCCGGGGAGCGACCACACTCATCACTCGCCGCAAGCCGGGATGCGCAAGGTCCCAGATCCAGCGGAAATGCCAGCCCGAACGAATCAGACCTGGAATCTGAATCGCAATCTGCATGACACCGCCTATGACAACGCCGACCGCCATTGCAATCGCAGGGCTCGAAAACCATCCGGACAAAAACGAGAAACCAATGACGCAAAGGTTCAATACAAGCGGAGCAAACGCGGACGCCGCGAAGCGATTGAAGCTGTTCAGCACCGCCATAGCCAGTGCTGAAATGCTGATCAAGCCGATGTACGCAAACATAATGCGGTTCAGTACGATGGTCGCCTCGAGTTTTCCAGGTGTGACTTTGAAGCCGTAGGCCAGAAGCGGCACGATCCACGGAGAAAGAACGATGCCAACAATCGTCACAACGGTCAGGAATACGGTTGCCGCAGAAAACATGATGTTGGCGAATTCCCAGGCCTCACTTTTCTTGTCGCCGGACAGATATGACGAAAAGACCGGAATGAAAGCACCGCTCATGGCTCCTTCGCCGACCAGACGGCGCATTAAATTCGGAATGCGGTACGCAATGGAAAAGGCATCGGCAGTGTCTCCGGTGCCGAGCAGAAATGCGATTCTGGAATCGCGAATGTAGCCGAATATCCGGCTGAAAAAAGTGATGATGCTGATCGTCGACGTCGACCGGAGTACGGTGCGGTGTTCGCTCATTCGGGCGATAAGTGTACCATTTGGTCTGAAGAGGCAAACAAGGAGGCAGGGGCGTGAAGTTAAACGAAATGGCGTTGGCTTTAGGCTGTTCGCTGGATGGCGACGGCGACATTGAAATCAGCGGCGTCGCTGGTATCGATGAGGCTCAAGGAGGCCATGTGACTTTTGTCTCCAATCCCAAATATGCGTCCAGGGCCAGGACTACATCTGCTTCTGCGGTTATCGTCGAAAACAACTTTCCGAGAATCCCTCCGGCCACACTGCGGAGTGGAAATCCATATCTGACATTCGCGAGAGCTGTTGAGCTTTTCTATCAGATTCCTGTTCCTTCAAGGGGAATCAGTTCTTCGGCGCAGATCGCGGCTTCGGCAAAGATAGGAGCGAATGCATCCATCGGTCCGTTTGTCGTCATCGAGGACGAAGTGGAGATCGGAGACGACTGCATCCTTTATCCCTTTGTTCAGATTTATCGTGGAGCCCGCATCGGCCGGAGTTTCAAGGCCTACTCCCACGTTTCCGTCCGCGAATATTGCCAGATCGGCGATCGAGTCATTCTGCAGGATGGGGTGAAGATTGGAACCGATGGTTACGGCTACGCAAAGCAGAGCGACGGTTCTTACTACAAGATCGTTCAATCCGGAGTCGTTATTCTGGAAGACGATGTCGAGGTCGGTGCAAATTCCACAATCGATCGCGGCACCATTGGCGAAACGCGAATTCGCCGCGGCGCGAAGATCGACAACCTGGTTCAGGTCGGACATGCCTCCGACGTTGGACAAAATTCTCTGCTGTGCGCCCAGGTGGGTTTGGCCGGCAGTTCAAAAATCGGCAGCAATGTCATCTTGACCGGGCAGGTTGGCGTCTCAGGTCATCTCACTATCGGCGATGGCGTGATCGTCACGGCGCAATCCGGAATTCCGGGAGATGTGGAATCCGGAAAAATCGTATCCGGCTCGCCCGCAATGGACAACAGACTGTGGTTGCGAGCCACAGCTTTGATCAAGCGTTTACCTGAACTGTTGAAGCGGATTGAGGCACTGGAGAAGCATTTGTCTTCTCACCAATCTGCTGACGCCACATCGCATAATAGAGACCTCTAAGCGACAACAATTCATCATGCGTGCCGGATTCGATGATGCGGCCGCGCTCCAGTACGTAAATCCGGTCCGCGTGAAATACGGTCGATAAGCGATGAGCGATCAAAATGGCGATGAGGTCCTTGCGCGTCGACACATCGCGAATGGTGACGTTGATTTCCTCTTCCGTTAAAGAATCCAAAGAGGACGTCGCTTCATCAAATACCAATAGCTTGGGATGCCGCAGCAGCGCGCGGGCAATCGACAGGCGCTGCTTCTCGCCTCCGGACACTTTCACACCGCCCTCGCCGATGACGGTGTCCAACCCTTTGTCCGCGCGGGCAAGCAGACTGTGACATGCCGCCTTGTTCAGCACATCGAGACATTCCTCATCGGTGGCGGATGGATTAACGAACCGCAGATTCTCGCGAATGGTTCCGGAAAACAACTGGGTGTCCTGAGGCACCAATCCGATGCGGCTGCGAAGTTGTTCCAGGTCGATCTCGTTAATGGATTTGCCGTCGTACCGGATATCCCCGGTCTTCGGCCGGTAAAGTCCGACCAGAAGTTTCACCAGCGTTGTTTTACCGGATCCCGATGGGCCGACGAAAGCAATCGTTTCTCCCACGGCGGCCGTGAACGAAATGCCGTCCAGGGCATTTGTCGATGCCGATTGATGGCGGAATGTCAGGTTGTCGAATTCAATGAGATCCAGCGGACCCAGAGAAAGCGGATGGACGGGCCTTGGCTCCACCGGGGCATCAAAGATCTCATTCATTTTATTCAGAGATACTTCGGTTTCGCGGTAAGTGTTGATCAGGTTGCCGACTTCCTGCAGCGGGCCGAAAACAAAAAACGAATAGATCCACATCTGAAGGAACTGGCCAACTTGAATTTTCCTGAAGTAGATCAGGAATATCATCATGCCGATGATGCTGGTACGCAGGGCATTGACGCAGGTTCCCTGAATGAAACTCAGACTGCGCAGGTAGCGCACCTTTTTGAGCTCGAGCTGGAGAATCTTGTGGGTTGTGGAGTTCAATCGCTGAATCTCCTGTCCCGCAAGCCCGAGGCTCTTCACCAGTTCGATATTGCGCAGCGATTCGGTCGTGGAGCCCGCCAGGGCAGCCGTCTCTCGAAAGATCTCCATTTGTACTCGTTTGATTCTGGCACTCAGGGTCCAGCTGAGTAACAGAAGCAACGGCATCGTCAGAAAGTACACCACGGCAATCAGCCAGTGAACGAGAACAGCAAAGATCATGACGACGACAATGCCGACAACAGACAGGTACAGGACATTCACAACCGCGTTAAGAAACTTCTCCGTGTCCGATCGGGCCTTCTGAAGTTTGCCGAGAGTCTCGCCGCTTCTCTGATCCTCAAATACCGTGTACGGAAGTTCCAGAGAATGCCGGATGCCATCCGCATACATTTGCGCGCCCATGCGCTGCGTGATGACGTTGGTGAAATAGTCCTGAAAATTTTTGGCGACTCGCGAAACAAAAGCCGTCCCGACAATGACCGCCAGCCAGGCGCCCACACCAAGAGAGAATTCGCGCCGCGAGAGCTCCTGATATTTAGACAAGTAGTCGTCAAAGATGCGGCGCAACGCATAAGGGTCCAGCAGTGAAAAGACCTGATTGATGGTTGCCAGCACCAGAGTCAGGATGACAAGCGGCCAGTACTGCCGCAGGTAGGAATAAAGTAACTTCATGTCGATGACCCTGTAAAATATGGAAGTATACCATCCATCAAAATCGCCTGGTTGAACGCAATGTGTCCGCAGGCGAATCCCGAAGACCGTCTTAATTCCGAAAATGAGCAACGGACTGCCACCGATTCAGCTCGGTAACGAAGTGGACATGCCGGAAGTCTATTGCCTTTGGATTCCGGCCGCTTGGTACGGCATGTGCCGTTACTTGTCGCATCGGCGCCCAAGAATCCGCAGGAAGGAGAATCGTATGTGTGACTATTCACTGCACGGCATCGAGAACCGTTTGGCAAGCGAGGGGGAAACCCTTGTGGTTCATCGCTTCAGCACGGGATCGAAGGGATTGACTTCACCTCAAAATATAGAGCCCGCCAATTCGTCGAAGAGTCTCTTTGCATTTCTCGCCTCGAAATTCATTGAGCCCTCCGGTGAATGTGCGGTGTGCATCCCTGACGGTGCACATCTGTCTTGGAAGGGCATTTCGATGTCGAACCAGTTCGCTCTCGGGATTTCCGATGAGGAACCGGTGATATTTCGCCAATTGTTTCTCGAAGGGCCGGGCCACAGAGATGCAATTGAGTTAAGGGATGGAAAAAGAATTCGCCTTCAGGAACTGGAGGAGGGGGAAACTTTCACGGTCACCGCTCTGACTTCCGACAGAACGACGACTGACGAGATACTCCGGGATTTCCAGCAGCTATAGGGGGAGAAAACAAGCTGGATAGTGCAGACTGTCGCGTTGACAGGCTGAGACGGAATCCCTGTGTCGCAAAGCTGTAGGGGCGATCTCTGCCCTCAAATGACAATTGAACATTGAACAGTGAACATTTCTTCGGGAAATGTTCATTGTTCACTGTTCAATGTTCAATTGT
>JBGPBY010000531.1:0-5088 GCA_041481485.1 Terriglobia bacterium | reverse complement strand
GAAGATCCGAAAGCAAAATCATCAGACCGGGCCCACTGTCGCGCCGGCCCAACGCTCCACCGGTTTGACGACTTCAGTCATGTCGGAGTTGCTGCCTTCGCTGGCCAGGGCAATGGAGTATAACTGCCGCACTGCATTTCCGACAATCATGGGAACACCCAGCGCGTCGGCTTCTTCCAAACACAGCCGGATATCCTTGTTAAACAGACCCATGGCAAAACCCGCATTGAACGTTCGCGGCAGGATGTATTTGGGAAATTTATCCGTGCTTGCGGTGTTGCGTGCCGTGCCTGCATTCAGCACGTCGATGATCAATGTAGGGTCGAGTCCGGCCTTGACGCCCATCACCACCGCCTCTGACGTTATAGCCATCGCTGTCGCCGAGAGGAGGTTGTTGAGCAGCTTCATCGTTTGCCCCATGCCGGGCTTTGTACCGCAATAAAAGATCCGGCCAAGATTTTCGAGAATGGGCCGCAGGCGCGGAAGAAGTTCCTCAGGGCCGGAAACCATCACGGCGAGAGTTCCTTTCTCGGCTCCTGGCAGGCCACCGCTCACCGGCGAATCCACCGCAATGATGCCTTTCTTCGCGAGGCCGTCGGCAATTCGGCGTGCGGCCGTCGCTCCGGTGGTCGATGTATCAATAAAGATCTTCACGCGGCTGCCTTCGACAATGCCGCGCTGGCCGAGTGCAACGGCTTCGACCACGGCCGGTGTCGGCAGGCTCACAAAAACGATTTCACACGAAGAAGCAACTGCAGCGGCTGAATCCGCCACATGAGCGCCACGCTCGACCAAAGGCCGCAACACTTCCGGGCTCGAGTCACAGATCGTCAAATTCAGCCCACCGTCCAACAGACGACGGGCCATGCGGCCCCCCATTCTTCCCACACCGACAAAACCAATGCTCTCTGCCACTCTACACTCCCATTTCCTTGAAGGTTTCCCGAGCGATTCTGAAACTGTCGACTGCCGCAGGCACTCCGCAATAGATGGCGACCTGCAGGAAGATTTCCTTGATTTCATCCTTGGTCACGCCGTTGGTCAATGCACCCCGGACATGCATCTTGATTTCGTGCGGACGGTTCAGCGCCGACAGCATCGCCAGATTCAGCATGCTACGTGTCTTGCGGTCCAGTCCGGGACGTCCCCAAACCTCGCCCCAACAATATTCGGTAACCAGTTCCTGCAACGGCAGATTGAAATCATCGGCAGTCTTGATGGCATTGTCCACGAAATCCGCGCCCAACACGGCCCGGCGGATGCCGAGCCCCTTTTCGAAAAGTTCCTTGTTCATGATTCCTCCCTCGCCGGATCCAATTCATGCTGTAACGGCGAGCGGACTGTATATAGATGATGGTTCGTCATGTCAACATCGGGCAGTACAGCTATACTCCACAGACATGAAGAAGCACCGAATGCTGATCGGTGGCGACTGGGTGGAAGCCGCCGGCGGCGAATGGATTGAATCGATCAATCCTTTTACAGCAAAACCATGGGCATTGGTTCCGCGAGGGGGCAAGGCCGATGTCGATCTCGCCGTCGCTGCCGCAAAACAGGCGTTCTCCGGAAAAGACTGGCGCGGCCTTACAGCCAGCGCCCGCGGCGCTTTGCTGCGACGTTTTGCGGATCTTCTTGCCATTGAGTCCGATGCGCTTGCTGAGGTCGAAACTACCGACAACGGCAAGCTGCTTTCGGAAATGCGTGCACAGCTCAACTACGCGCCTCAATGGTTTCATTATTTCGCAGGCCTGGCGGACAAGATCGAAGGCCGCGTCATTCCCAGCGACAAACCGGGATTTTTCAATTTCACGCGCGAAGAGCCGCTCGGCGTCGTCGCAGCGCTGACGCCGTGGAATTCGCCATTGCTGCTTGCCGCATGGAAGCTTGCTCCCGCGTTGGCCGCCGGCAATACGGTAGTGCTGAAGCCTTCGGAGCATTCATCCGTTTCCGCGCTCGCATTTGGCGCGCTATTTGAAAAAGCCGGATTTCCGCCGGGCGTGGTCAACATCGTCACCGGATATGGCAGTGAAGCCGGAGGTCCACTGATCGCGCATTCCGATGTGGCGAAGGTTGCGTTTACCGGAGGCGATCAGACCGGACAGGCGGTCTACGAACAGGCCGCGCGCGGAATCAAGCATGTGACGCTCGAGTTGGGGGGCAAGTCGGCGAACATCGTTTTCGACGATGCGGACCTCGATCAGGCGGTCAACGGCGTTGTCTCCGGAATCTTTGCGGCGACCGGCCAAACCTGTATTGCGGGTTCCCGTGCATTGATTCACAGGCCGGTCTACGACGCATTTGTCGAACGCCTCGTCGCGCTCGCTCGCACCGCGCGGATGGGAAATCCCCTGGATCTGACGACTCAGGTAGGACCGATCACCACACAGCCTCAATACAGGAAAGTTCTCGACTACATCCATGTTGCAAAAGACGAAGGGGCCGACTGTCTTGTCGGCGGTGGTGCTGCAACACGGCCGGAATGCGGTACCGGCTGGTTCATCGAACCGACGATTTACGCCGGCGTTAATCCCAATATGCGCATTGCCAATGAGGAAGTCTTTGGACCCCTCCTCGCTTTGATTCCATTCGACGATGAAGACGAAGCCATCCACATCGCGAACTCCACGATTTACGGTCTTGCGGCCGGGGCCTGGACCCAAAGTATCCGCCGCGCGATGCGGATGGCCGAGCATCTCGAAGCCGGCACGGTCTGGATTAACTGCTATCGAGTCACCAGCTATATGACGCCTTTTGGTGGTTACAAACGATCCGGTATCGGCCGCGAAGGCGGGATGGAAGCCATTCACGAATATCTGCAAACCAAGAGCGTGTGGATCGATATCGAGGGTAAAACCGCCAATCCGTTTGGCCTGCGCTAGTGTGGTAAGCTCCGGCGCATGCAGGTACGGAAATCAATAACAAAAAACTTCATTGCGCTGGGTTGTGGATTGTTGGTCTGCTGCATTGCTTTCGCGCAACAACGGGGCGGACAGAATCTTGTCATCACGAATGCACGGATCATCGACGGAAATGGCGGCGTCATCGCACGCGGCTCAATCGTGGTGCGAGGCGGCAGAATCGCGTCGGTCGCAGCTGGGAACGCGACTGATCCGAGTGCACGGCAAATCGACGCTCGCGGCATGACGGTGATGCCCGGATTCATCGAGGATCATCGGCACCTGATTGCGGCCGACTTTCCACCCGGTGATCCCGCGAAGTGGATGCGCGACGAAGCGGCTGCCCGCATGCAGGAATTCCTGGATGGCGGATTCACCACAGTCCAGTCCTGCGGCGATGCTCCGCAGCAAATCGTCGAACTTCAGCGGCAGCTCAATTCTGGCAAAATCAAGGGACCGCGTCTCTTCACCGCCGCATTTGTACAGCTGTCACGTCCGCCAGCCGGGGCGCCGGCCGGGCCTCCCACCGTCGATCCTGCCCGAACTGATCCATCGCGTCCTTCGAATCGTCCGCGCACGGCCGCCGGCGCTATTCCCGATGAAGACACCCGAGCAGCCGTGCGGCAGTTGAAACAGGCCGGAGTTGACGTCGTCAAGGCCGTGTTCTCGACAACGCCGGGCGGTCCCGAGGAACACACACTCGCCGTTGTCATTGATGAAGCAAAAAAAGTGGGGTTGCCGGTATTTGTGCATGCGGTGTCTGTGGACGATACTCTGGCCGCCGTCCGCGCTCACCCCACGGTGCTGGTCCATACGCCGCACATTGGCCAGCTCACACCGGAACAAGCCAAAGCAATTGCCGGCGCCGGCATCCCGATGATGTCTACTCTGGGAGTGTTCCTGCCGGCATTTGCAGCCGACAACCAACGGATCCGCAACCGAAGCGGTCTCGACAATACCCCTCGCTTCCGGGATCTCGATCCTTTCCCCATGGATACCATCTCGAGCGCAGGCCAGGGCCCCGTCAACGCACGCATGTTGTGGGATGCCGGTATTGTGTATGGTTATGGAACCGACACGACGTTTCTGCCCAAAGACTCTCTCGCTCAGGAATTGAGGGCGCTCCACCTGGTGTTCTCAGCTGAGGACATCATCCGCATCCTGACGCGGAATGCCGCCGCTGTAATCGGAAAGAGCAAAGACATTGGAACAATTGAGGCCGGGAAGTTCGCCGATCTCGTAATATTGGACGGCGACCCATTGTCCAGCGTCGACGACCTGCTGAAAGTGAAAAAAGTCATTAAAGAAGGACAAGTCGTCGTAGAAAATCGCTAGGCGACTGTCCGTGACGTTCGGGTCCATTCCTGTCGAGATGAAAGGGACAACCAAATGCGAATGAGAACCTCAAATCCTGCACTCAATTCGAACGCGTTCCAAAACCTGCCCGCGGTTACAGGCGCCGAGGCGATGACGCTCCAGGGAACGGTGAATAAGACCGGAATCCTGTTGCTCTGCGCTTTTGTAACAGCGGCGTGGACCTGGAATCGCGTCACTGCCGGAGACGAAGCAGGAGCGGCCATCGCTATTGGTGGAATCGGCGGTTTCATCGTCGGACTGGTCACCGTATTTAAGAAAAACTGGGCGCCCGTAACAGCGCCTATATACGCGCTGCTCGAAGGACTGGTTATTGGCGGAATTTCGGCCTATCTGAATTTTCGGTTTCCCGGTATCGCCATGCAGGCGGCTGGACTGACTTTTGGGACGCTGTTCTGCCTGCTGCTGGCCTACAGTTCCGGCATGATCCGCGTCTCGGACAATTTCAGGCTCGGAGTGGTTGCGGCGACTGGTGGAATCGCGCTGGTCTATCTGGTCAGCATGATATTGGGATTTTTCGGTCACACGATTCCCTACATTCACGGCAGCGGCCCGATCGGAATCGGGTTCAGCCTGGTCGTGGTAGGAATTGCGGCCATGAATCTCGTGCTGGATTTCGACTTTATCGAATCGGCGGCTTCACAAGGTGCTCCCAAATTCATGGAGTGGTACGCCGCGTTCGGCCTGATGGTGACGCTGGTCTGGCTTTATATAGAACTCCTCCGCCTGCTTTCCAAGATGAGGAGCCGAAGGTAGAGCTGGTCCCGAGTTGTGAGTTGTCAAATAGTCTGTTGAACGTTGATTAATGGCCCTGGTG
>JBGPBY010000530.1:0-5092 GCA_041481485.1 Terriglobia bacterium | reverse complement strand
GACGAGACTCGAACTCGCGACCTCCTGCGTGACAGGCAGGCGTTCTAACCAACTGAACTACGACCCCTGAGGACAGGCAATCAAAAAATTGTACACAGCGCGTGAGAGGCTTACAACTGGTAATACCGGCGGAAGAGGAGACTGAACTGATGTCGCAGTCTGAAATCGCGCACAATTTCTCGGATAGAAATCGAACGGGATTGCTTGATTCTCAATGCTCTATTGATCTGCCGCCGCTATTCAGCGCAGGAAAAGGGTTTGGAATTTCCACCAAGGAAATAAAAAAGGCGGCCGGTTGGCCGCCTTTTCTATTCTTACTGTCTATTCCTAGTGAGTATCGGAGCCTGGATCGCGCTTCAGAGTTGGGCGATCGTCCGGTTCCGGAGTTCGATCCTCGGGGCGAGTGTTGGGCCGGGTATCCCGATCGTTGGGGTCGGGACTTCCGCCCGGTCTACCGCTGCCGCGCCGGAGGCTGGGTTTCTGCTGCTCCTGGGCCGGCTTACGGACGTCCAGAGCGTTCAGGCGGGCTTTGACCTTGTCGAATTCCGAAGTCGTCACCACGTACTGTTCACGATCCGGAAGTACCGTTTCGATATTTTTTTTCTCCGCCTTCACGCGATCCTCGGTCGGTGGATGCGTTGCAAAGAGTTTGGATACTTTGCGTGGAGACTCCTTTGCCTGCAGTTTTTCAAAGAAGCTGATGGTCGCGGCCGGATCGTAACCGGCGGCATACATATATTCCAGGCCAAGGAAATCGGCTTCCTTTTCGGACTTTTGATAGAACTGGAACATCGTCACGGGAAGCAATATTTGCGAAGTCTCCTGAACTGCAGTTCCCAACACGCCTCCCGAGAGAATAATTGCCGGGATTAACGCGATCTGCAGGATATTGCCTTTCGCCTGATTTTCGGTGGCATGCCTGGCGGCGACATGGGCGATTTCATGGGCCATCACACCGGCCAGTTCGGCTTCGTCGTCGGCGGCGAGGATTAAGCCGCTATTGACGTAGAAGAATCCTCCGGGCAGGGCAAATGCGTTGACCTCGTCGGAATCCACGACTTTGATGGTAAATGTGAACTGTGTCGCGTCCGAGTGCCGCACCAGATTCTGACCGATCCGATTGACGTATTCGGTAATCGTCGGATCCGTGATCAACTGAACGTCGCGCTCGACCTCCGCCGCCGCCTGTTTACCCAGCGCAATTTCGTTCTGAATGGAAGTGAAATTCGGGCTGTGTGCGTTGATGTTCCGGTGGCCAATGTTCTCGATGTCCGAGTGTGCGGGCTTTCCTTTATCTGCTACGGCAGTAGCCTTATCGGCCTTTTTCTTATCCTCCGCGGCCTTTTTGGCCGCTGCTTCCGAGGCTTTCTTGTCCTCGGCCAGTTTCTTATCTTCCGCCTTCTTACGCTCCGCAGCCGCTTTCTTTTGATCCAATGTCAAAGGTTCGTCATCGGTGCGCGCAAAGGTGGGACCCACGGCAAGCACTGAAATCATCAGTGCCAGTAAAAAGCAGGTAGCCTTGTTTTTCATAGCGGATCTCCAGGAAACTATACTTTCATCGTATGAGGCGACCAAACTCGTGTCAAGCCCTTTGACGCGCGGCACTTGGATTCGGTTCAAATGGACTCCACCGGCATGGAAACGATGTCGTCGACTGCCATCGGTTCCTTAATCACGAAGGGTTCGCCGAACTCGGTGCCAATCACATGACCGAAGTATTTGCACTGGGTCGTGATTTGGTCAATGACCCGTCCCCAGGCCGGATAAAGCTCGGTGATTGACCGCATATCCCCTGCAAATTGAGAGGCAAAGCAGTTGATGGCTTCCAGCTTCTTAGGGAAAAACTCGGAGATATCCACCACAAACGAAGGCTTGACGTTCCAGTAATACATGGCAGCGTAAATGATTTTCTTCGGCCGATGGGGCTCCCCGTCCATGGGCAACTGGCGCAATCCGGCGGCGTAGCACGCTTCATAGCCGAGGGTAGAGGCAGTGTAGTGATCGGGATGACGGCCTTCCCAATAAGGGAGTATGACCGTCCGGGGACGGGCAATCCGGATCATCCGGGCCACGGCCATGCGGTTGGCTATGGAAGCGGTTAACTGGGAATCTCCCAGGTTCATGCGCTCCCGAAACCTGGCGCCGATGGCTCGAGCGGCGGCTTCTGCTTCCTGAGCCCGCAGCTCCGGGGTGCCCCGGGTTCCCATTTCTCCCTGAGTGAGATCGAGGATTCCAACCGAATAGCCCTGGTGCACCATCCGGCAAAGTGTTCCGGCACAGGTGAGTTCAATATCATCAGGATGTGCAGCAATTGTCAGGATGTCGACTGGTTCCACAGCGCCTTCAGTTTCCTTTCCAGTTCCGGGCCATTCACTCGATGCCGAAACGCTTCATTTCCATTGACCATCACCACCGGGATATCCATCCCGTATCTGGATTCAAGAACTTCACTGGACTCTACATTGATCGTGTTGAGAACAACTGGAATTTGTCCTCGGTAATCCTGAATCACTTTTGCGGCTTCGTCGCACAGATGGCAGCCCGGACGCGAGTAGATGTCAATGCGAATGGGCTCGGGCATGTTCAATATTTCCCAATAGTCTGAAAAATCGGGAGGCCTTTCCAACGTCGCGGGCAATTTGAGAGGACAGTAATTCCGGCGAGTCAAATCGCTTTTCGTCCCGAATCCGGTGCAGAAACTGCAATCGGCCGAATTGTGCAGCCGCCGGCACCTGGTCTCGAAGTACAAACGTTTCGATAGTCATTCCATCCACTCCGAACGTGGGACGAACGCCGATGTTAGTGACCGAGTCCAGGAGGGTTCCTTTGTCCAGCGCAATACGCGACACGTAAACGCCGTGCTTCGGCACAAGTTCGTTGTCGCTCTCCAGATTCAGTGTGGGTACGGTCAGCCTGCGGCCGCGGCCGGCGCCGGAGGCGATCCGGCCTTCGATTTCGTACCATCGTCCCAGCAGGCGCGATGCGGCCGAAACCGCGCCGTCGTTTACGGCTTTACGCACTTCCGTGCTGCTAACGGGATTTCCGCGATACATGACCGGCGGAACGATATGCAGATCGAAGTCTCTGTGCCATAGCCGCAGTGTCTCGACACTTCCTGCCTGACGGTGGCCAAACGCGAAATTGTTGCCAACGCAGACCGTGCGGGCTCGAAGTCCAGTCACAAGAAACTGACGGATGAACGCATCAGGAGAAAGTGAAGCAAACTCGAGGTCGAAGTGAACGACAAAGAGCAGTTCAATTCCGTAATCGCAGATTTGCCGGAGCTTCTGTTCGGGGGTGTTGATTCGTTTGGGCGCCTTCTCTGGTGCGATCACCTGAATGGGATGGGGCTCAAACGTCATAACGACCGAGGGAAGCCCGAATTCGCTGGACCGCCGCGCAATCGACTGCAGAATTGCCTGATGTCCAAGGTGAAGGCCGTCGAAATTTCCGATGCCCAGAACGCACGGCCGGCCTGCAAGAGCGTCCGAGGCTTCGGACAATGAGGAAACGACTTTCATCAAGTGTTGAATGTAGCATACCGCTATAATTGCAGGACGATGACGGGCGCAAAATTTGAAAAACTTGTGGAGATCATGGCCACGCTTCGCGGTCCGCAGGGCTGTCCGTGGGACAAACAACAGGACTTCAATACGCTGAAGCCGATGATGATTGAGGAAATTTATGAAGTCATCGAGGCCATCGACAATCAGGACTTCGAGAATCTCTCGGAAGAGCTGGGAGATGTACTGCTCCATATCGTCTTCCAGGCTCAGATGGCGAAAGAGATTTCAAAATTCGATATCGATGCGGTAATCGACAAAATCTGCAACAAGCTGATTCGCCGTCATCCTCATGTCTTCGCTGGTGAAGAGGGAGGAAGCGCCGAGGATGTTCTTCGGAATTGGCAGGCGATAAAAGCAGCTGAAAAGGCCAGCGCCGATTCCGGTAATGTCATACCGGAATCCGCCACCTCCATACTGGAAGGAATTCCAGGTAAGCTGCCGGCGCTGCACGAGGCGCATCAGATTTCCTCCCGGGCAGCACATGTTGGATTTGACTGGCCCACCATTGATGGCATCTTTGAAAAACTTCAGGAAGAATTGCTGGAATTGCGCGAAGCCATTGCGGCCAGGCAGTCCGCCGACATTGAAGATGAAGTCGGTGATATGTTTTTTGTAATGGTGAATATTGCACGCGCTCTCAAGCTGGATTCCGAGTCGGCGTTGAAGCGCGCCAACCGGAAATTCAAAGTGCGATTCCAGCACATGGAAGCCGAACTTGCCCGCGCCGGCAAACGGCTCGACCAGACTCCACCGGATGAAATGGAAAGTCTCTGGAAGCTTGCAAAAACGGAAACGCGCTGATGGTCATACGCCAGCTGACCGCCTTGTCGGAATACGAACAGTGCCTGGATCTTCAGCGCGACGGGTTCGGCTGGTCGGATGCGGATCTCATGCCGGTACGGTTTTTCGTCGTGACGCATCATATCGGCGGTCTCGTGCTCGGCGCGTATGAGGGCGATAACCTTGTCGGGTTTCTCAGTTCCATCCCGGCGATGCGAAACCGGTCTCCCTATTGGCATTCCCATATGCTCGTCGTGGCCCATCAGTTCAGGAACAAGGGCACCGGGATGCTCCTGAAAATGGCGCAGCGGGACTATGCAGTTCAGCATGGAATACCACTGATCGAATGGACATTCGATCCGATGGAGTCGAAGAACGCATATTTCAATTTCGAGAAACTGGGCGTCATCGTCAAGCGGTACTACCCCAACTTTTATGGCTCGACCAGCGGCGTTCAGGGGAATCTTCCCACGGATCGAATTGTGGCGGAGTGGTGGCTCGATCGCAGCCGGCCTTCTCTGGCCGGAGAAATTCGCCGGATCGCCATCCCTTCGGATATTCAGCGGATCAAGAGAGCCGATCTCGAAGAAGCGCGAGACATTCAAGAGCGCCTCCGCTATGAGTTCGAGAAAAACCTGAGTGAAGGGTTTTACGCGGCCGCGTTTTCTCACAACGCGGAATCCAGCGAATACGTGTTCATTCGCCGAGTGCCTGATGCTGCTGCAACGGATTGAATTGCGGGAATT
>JBGPBY010000529.1:0-5092 GCA_041481485.1 Terriglobia bacterium | reverse complement strand
GAATTCGCTCGGCGGAAACCCGTACTCCTGGCATCACTGAATATCCGTCGAGAAGGAACATGAATTTCTCATTTTTGGTGATTGGGATTTCTGTCGGGCTCTTCTTCGGAATGCTGATTCTTTTTGAATTGGGCCGGCTGATAGGAAAACGTCAGATCCGGCAGGATTCTGAAGGCGCACACACCGGTACCAGCACCATCGATGGAGCAATACTCGCACTGCTTGGTCTGCTGGTCGCCTTTACGTTTTCTGGCGCAGCATCGAGGTTCGATCATCGAAGGGAATTGATCATCGACGAAACCAACGCAATTGGTACCGCCTATTATCGGGTCAGCCTGCTTTCAGAGGAGTCCTGTCAGTTAGTGCGGGAGAAATTTCGACGCTACGTCGATTCGAGGCTGGAGTTTTACCGCCGAGTTCCGGATATGGAATTCGCCACGAAGGAGTTGGCGAACCAGAAGGAGCTCCAGAGTGAAATCTGGAATCAGTCCGTTGCGGCAACACTGGCCCCGGGGTCTCACCCGGATGCGGCCAGGTTGTTACTCCCGGCGCTGAACGCAATGTTCGACATCCAGTCCACGCGAATCCTGAACCTTCGGATTCATCCACCGATCGTCATCTATTTTCTGTTATTTACGATGGCTTTTGTAAGCTCAGCTCTGGCCGGTTATGGCATGGCTAAGGCCGCAAAGCGAAACTGGTTTCACGCCATCGGTTTTGCGATCATGCTGGCAGCGTCCGTTTACGTCATTATCGATCTGGAGTTCCCTCGTTATGGTCTGATACGAGTCGACGAATTCGACCAGGCTCTTGAGGATCTGCGCGCCGATATCAACCGATGAATCTTCGGTTTCACCCGCTCTCTTATTGTTTGTTCTCTTCCATACCCGAAACTTTCTCCCATCCGTCACCCGGATCGTAGTCCGTCATGGCTACAGCGGCTTCTCTGGTTTTTTCGCCGAGGTCTTTTTGATAAACGACTCCGTCCTTCGCGATGATGAAAGTCATGATTCCCGAGTTCCTGTACTCCGCGGGATAGGCAAGAAATGCGAACCCGCCAGTCATCTTTCCACTCGCGATGTAGTCCTTCGCGCCACCTTGTGCCGTGTTCCCCTGTTTGGTCAGGATTCGGAAGAAGTAGCCGTCGAACGGTTGTGGTTTATCGCCTGTACCTCTGTAGCCCAGCGTCTTTGCGAATTCGCCGAGTGGCCCCAGTGGACTGGGAGGCAGACCAATGGCAGCCTGCCAGTACAGGCCGTTCTGTTTCCCTGCGTCACTGACGAATTTCTGAGCATACTGTTTTACGCTGTCGCCATCGTGCGTTTGGCTGAAGTATCGCTCTTGAGCATCGGCGAGGGCGCCGCAGGCAGCGATTGCCGTCAGCTCACCCTTGCCAATTCTGCGTGCAAGAATTTCATCTTTACCTGCCGCCGTGTCGAAGTACCACTGACCTGAACTGTTCCGATCCAGTGGAATCGGGAAAAGATGGTTGTCCGCGCCGGTATACAACATTTGGCCGCCTGCCTTGATCTGGCGCCAGCGATTCATCTGGGCGTAGGCGGCAACAAAATCCTGTAGTGCAATTTTGTCCTTCACGGGATCTCCCGAAAACATGATGTCTCTGGCGTCTGGGCCGAAAATGGCAAGTAAGGCATTCTGATCGCCGGACTTTGCGGCCGCCACGAATGCAGCCGATGCTTCTTCTTGTGATGCAAATGTCTTTTGAGCGGCTGCCTTTTGGGCTGTGGCAATCTCCGGCCTGCTGCAAGAGATCAATGAGGTAGTCAGTACAAGCAGTGCCGGGAACATCCAGAAACGTGCAGCGATCATCTTTGACATTCGAACCGTGTGCGACATAAGGACACCTCCAATCCGGTTTCGTGGTTGCGGGCTAGACAAAGATCGCATCAGCGTCGAAATCCGCCGCCTCCGTGGAATCTGCCAAATCCCCCGCCACCGCCGAATCGTCCGCCACTAAATCCGCTGGAGCGCATACTGCCCCAACCGCGATTACTCTCGGCCTTCGAAGCCCAGCCTCCAGAATTACCAAAACCGCCAGAGTGCGCCTCCATGCCGCTGAAGGCGGTGGACTTTCCTCCGGCCGAGTCGTTGTGATGTGCCCATGAGTTGGAGGCTGAGGAACGATCGAAGTTCTGATCGCTCTGATGATTTACATTTACCGTATTCTTGTTATAGGTGTTGCCGCCACCTTTATAGCTGTTGTAGTTATTGCCGTTATGGCTATAGGAGTTGTTGTAACCATAACTATTGTGATAACCGCCGTTGTAATACCCGCCGTGCCAGGCAGAATTCCCGTAATACGCACCGCCGTGATACACCACCGCGGTGCCGTGCCAGCCGCAGTCCCAGCTGCTATAACCCCAACCGCAACACCCACCACTCATCAGTGCGCCGACGGCAATCCCAGCCCCAAATCCAATGACGCCGGCGGCCGCCACATCTCCGGCACTGTAACCGGGAGTTACATAAGGCGTACCGTAGACAACCGCGGGATTGTACTGCGGGACATAAACGACCTGAGGATTGGCAGGCTGAATGACGATGACCTGCGGCGACTGTTGTTCGACCTTCATCTGAGGAGTGGTCTTGAGATTTCCACTTGCTTTGGCCTGCGCCCGCAAAGTCTGGATGGCGGTCATGACCTCTGCCCGCTGGTTGTGATAAGACTCTCCCAGCGAGGACGTCCAGTTCAGGTTCTTTGCCAGCTTGCCGAGCACCGATGGAAATTCCGTAAGCGCCTTAACACTCGCATCCCATGATTGTTTGTCGACGGCTTGCATCAGAGAATGTCCAGTGAGGCTTTTGTTCTGCTTGAGCCAATATTCGGCAACAGCGATTTGGTCGGGGAACGTCGACGCCGTAAGAATCTGGGCAACAAGCGAATCCGGATAGAGAGCGATAGGCGCCACCAGTGCCTGCAACTCATTTGCGTTTTGTGGCGCGGCTTCGGTTGGAATTCCACTTTCCGCCTCCGAAGATGAGGCAGGAGCCTGATATCCATACACCACACATAAAGAAGATGTGACCAGAACGAAGCTAAGAAGAACTGACAGGATTTTCGCAATCATAGAATTTCTCCTGGCCGTCCGTCGTTCTTGCGGACTAGGCATCCCTTGATACTGCAATACAGATGGTGAAGAACGGCTACTGCATCTCTTGACAGGTGTCCTTCGGTTGCGAAATTGGTACTAATCAGAATCCAAATCCAACGAGAGGGAGGAAGTCGAAACATGATTCTTAAATTTCAAGTCTGGTACGGCCGAATCCTGGCGTTGATAATCCTGGTCAGCATTATCGGCGGGACGGCGTTTACTCTCCGGTGGCCAGGTGCAGTCTTTGGGGCGCCTGGAAAGGTCCTGGCGCAGGCTGAAAAGAAACCGAACATCCTATTCATCATGGGAGATGATATTGGCTGGATGCAGCCGAGCATCTACCACCGTGGCTTGATGGTTGGAGAAACGCCAAACATCGACCGCATTGGCAACGAGGGAGCAATCTTCATGGATTACGTTGCCATGCAGAGCTGTACATCCGGTCGCAATGCGTTCTTCACCGGCATGTATCCTCTGCGGACGGGCATGATTCCTCCTCAACTGCCCGGAAGCCCTTCATACCTTCGGCCCGGAACGCCTGCGCTCGCGAAAATCTTGCTGGATTTGGGCTATACGACCGGAGAATTCGGGAAAAATCACTTAGGCGACCATACGGCGTCGCTGCCGACTGCGCACGGTTTTCAGGAATACTGGGGCTATCTGTACCACCTGGATGCAATGCAGCAGGTCAGCTTTCCCGATATCAACAAGAATCCCAGTACTCAGGGTATAGCTCCGCCATGTAAGAACACGCCCATCCCCGGAGTGAATGAAGTTGCCGGCGCTGTCGATCCCAGAACGACAACCTGCCTGACTCCGCCACGTCCGGTGCTCTGGTGCAAGTCGGCCGACGGAACGGAGAAGGCGCAGTCCTGTAAGGACGAAGGGCCTCTTACTCTCGATCGATCGAAGACCGTCGACGAAGAAATCTCGTCAAAGGTGATTGACTTCCTCGACCGCAATGATCCGAAGAAGACCAACAAACCGTTTTTCGTTTGGTACAACCCGGCACGCATGCATGTCACCACCGTGCTATCCGACAAGTACATGGCCATGGTGGGTGAGCAGGGCGGCAAGGACTGGGGTGTCAACGAAGCCGGAATGAAACAGATGGACGACAACATTGGCTACGTGCTCAAGAAGCTGCAGGATATGGGTGAACTCGACAACACCATCGTCGTCTTTACGACCGATAACGGCGCCGAGGCCATTTCCTTTCCTGATGGAGGCGTTACACCATTCAAAGGACAAAAGGGCGAAGCATGGGAAGGCGGTTATCGCGCTCCAATGGTCGTTCGTTGGCCGGGGCACATCAGTCCGGGCACGGTCAAGAATCAGCTGTTCGCGGCATTGGACTGGATGCCCACACTCACCGATATTGCCGGTGGACCAAAGGGCGATGAATTGAAAAACCAGATTCAATCCGGCTCATACCCAGGCTTCGTCAGGACTACTCTCGACGGATTCGACCAGCGCGCATACCTCGAAGGCTCATCGCAGAACTCGGCTCGAAATGTGTTCTTCTACTTTTCCGGGGCTACACCATCAGCAGTGCGCTACAAGAACTGGAAAATGTACTACACGATGTCGCAACCCGGTCCGGAAGGCTGGATCTTACCGCTTGTTCCATTTCACTTTACCCTCGTCCAGAACATCAAGCGCGATCCCTTCGAACAGGCTGTCGGGCTGGATCAGAAGACGGCCATGTCCCTCGGAGGCGCTCTCAGTGGACCCGTGACGGCATTCCAGTACGACTGGAATATGCTGCCCATCGGCCAGCAGCTGTGGTTAAAAGAACTCGAATCTTACAAGCATTACCCGCCACTCCAGGCGCCGGAAAGCTACAACCTGGATCAGATTTTGGAAATGGTCAAGAAAGCCGGCGAACACCCCAGCAGCTAGCGTGAGATTTCATGTTCCCACTGTATGGGCGGTCAATGACCGCCCGCAATTTGGAGGAATGCAGTTCTCTCAAATGT
>JBGPBY010000528.1:0-5117 GCA_041481485.1 Terriglobia bacterium | reverse complement strand
ATTTGGAAGGATTGCACTCCTCGCAATTGGGGGCGGTCATAGACCGCCCCCACAGTGGGAAATCGCGATTACAGCTATTGTGCCGCCCTGAATACGTGTGCGTATTTATGAAACAGCCTACTTAGCCTCCGGCGCGAGCCGGGGGTAAAGAATTACAACACCACGCAGAGTGCCGGAGGCACGACAGATCTAAAACCGAATGGTCCAGACGTGGACATGAGCGAAAGGAGTATGGGAGTTATTGATCTGTCGTGCCTCCGGCACTTGATTTTCTTGTTGAATTATATTCCACCGGCTTACGCCGGTGGCTATGAGGAGTGCCGCCGCTAACGCGGCTGGGGACATTCGGGCTCCGGAATTCTGGACTGTCGCCCCTAATGCGGCTGGGAACGGGACTGCCCCAGGGGTATAGAATCTTGGCGCTATGCCGATATCCGAAGACCAAGCCAAGGAAATCGACAGGATGCCTGGGGCTCTGCGCAACCTCGTCGAAGCGGAGCTGAATGCCGGTAACGAAATCGAGGAAATCGGACACTCGTTTCCGGCAGCGCCGGTCGGCTGTTATGTGAAGCTGGCGCATCCGGTGACTTCACGTCCGCGCCAATCCAGCGAAGGGATCGATTTCTACGACCGCAATTCGTCAAGTTACTCGGGCGAATATGCCGATGCCAATCGGCATTTCTTCGTGCTCGAGCCACCCCACCCGCCGGAGCCAGAGCCGGACATGGATGCCATTCGAGCCGCTGCGCAACCTGGGAATCAGCCCCTCTACTCATCCCCCCGGACGGCGCCAAGCCATGTGGAACCTTCCGACGACACTGCCGCAGGACGACTTCGGAACAGCATGCAAATCGATTACGAGAAATGGCATGACGGAATCGGCTACGATATCGACATTATCCGGAACGCGACGCCGGAAGAACTCGTCGAAATCGAGAATCTGCTGGTACTGCGCCCTGTTGTCGACTGGCGCGACGTCGAAGCGCTGGCCGCATTGGATTCCCCCCGTGCCCGCGCCTTGTTGAAGAAAACGCTGCTGCACGGCAATCATGAATTGCGGGTGGCAGTCGCGGACCATGCACCACACCTGGTGTCGGACAACGCGCGAACCGCTTCGCTGGTGGCGGCTCTTCACGGCGCCGATCTCTACGGCGGTTTGAGTCAGGCGCTCGACCAGGTGGAGGACTTTCATCCGCCCGAAGTCATCGATGCACTATTCCACGGGCTGCTCAAACGCGATGGCGAAGCTGCCGTAAATTTCGCAGGTATGCTGATGTATCTTCATGGAAAAGCCAGCGAGCCCTTCGATTGGGATCAGCGCCCTTTCTTCCTCCTTTTCCACACAACCAACATGGCGGAACGACGCGAACACTTTCGGGAATTATGCAGGCGGATCGGCGTGGATGCGGATGCGCTGCTCCAGCGGCTCGGCATGTAAAAAAGCGAGTGCTGTTGCTATTCGGCCTCATTCACGCCCACGTGTTCTGGTATGGCGACGTGCTGGCCGAATACGCCATGTGCGGAATGCTGCTGTATCCGCTGCGCAGACTTCGAGTGCAGGTTCTCATTGCGTGCGGGTTGTGCCTGTTGTCGGTCGCGACACTCTATCACTGGGCCGACACTCATAATCTGAACATCGGCATCGTCCACTGGCTGCGCGACGGCGCCGCCCGCCTGACCTACGGCGTCACCGGAAACGATTTTGAATTCAGGGCGTACACCGGTTCCTGGCGGCAACAAATGCAGACTCGATTCTGGGTGGCACTCGACAACCAGACTTACAGCTTTCTGAATTGGACATTCTGGCGTTGCGGAGGTTCCATGCTGATCGGTATGGCGCTTCTGAAGCTGCGTTTCTTTCACGGTGAATGGCCGAGGCGCGCTTATCCCGCGCTTGCCGCGATCGGAATTCCAGTTGGATGGGGGATTACAGTTTTGGGTGTACTTCACAATCAGGCGTACGGCTGGTTCGACGGCGAATATCCGGATTTCGCAGGAATGGAATTCAACTACTGGGGTTCTTTAGTCACCGCGTTCGGGTATATGGCGCTCGGCGTGTACTTCGCCATTCTGGTTGCGTCCGGATACGGGCGGTTGGCCGCAATCGCCCGTCCCCTTCGTGCAATCGGCAGGACTGCGCTGTCGAATTACATCCTGCAAACATTGATTGGAACAACGATCTTTTACGGACATGGATTCGGCTATTTTGGCTGGATGAGCCGCGCCGAGCTCGTGTGGATAGTCCTGGCCGTGTGGGCCTTCCAGTTAGTCGCCTCGACGCTGTGGATGCGCCGATTCCAGCAAGGCCCGCTGGAGTGGGTGTGGCATCGCTCGGTATACGGAATCCTTGCGTGAAAAGACGAAGAAATGTTCATTGTTCAACGTTCACTGTTCAATTGTCATTTGTGGTGGCGCTCCGCGCGTTGTTTTAAAGATGCCGCGCCGAAGGCGCATCCACAAATGACAATTGAACAGTGAACGTTGAACAATGAACATTTCCCCGGGAACAGCCCCTTGTTATATCGTTGCGGCGGAGCCAAACATGAAGAAGATGCTATGGATGGGTGGAACTATCGCCGCCCTTTCCGTTGCTGTCATTTTGAACGGCGCCAGAACTCAGGTGTCCGCCAACACGCAGCGCTCGTTCCTGGATCAATACTGCGTCAACTGTCACAACGTTAATGACAATATCGCCGGGCTGAAACTGGACACCATCAGCCTGAATCGAATTGCGGATAATCCGGAAGTCTGGGAAAAGATTGTCCGCAAACTGCGCACGGGCATGATGCCGCCGGTCTCGGGTGGATCGTCGAAGCCCCCGGCTCCAGCGCTGCACGCCATGATCAACTGGCTCGAGACTGAACTGGACCGGAACGCGAAACCCTCCGTTCCGCCATCCGCGCTGCACCGCGTCAATCGAACCGAATACGCCAACATTGTCCGCGACCTGCTGGATCTGGAGATTGATCCTGCCCAGTTTCTGCCATCCGATGATTCCAGTCACGGATTCGACAACATGGCCGGAACATTAGGAGTGTCTTCCACGCTCGTCGAGGCATACGTCACGGCGGCGCAAAAAATCAGCCGTCTCGCCATCGGCGCTCCCACGTCCGCAACGCAGACGCTGTATCGCGCGCCTGAAGACACGTCGCAGCGCTATCACATTGACGGGCTCCCCTTCGGAACTCGCGGCGGAATGCGCATCGAACACGAGTTCCCGTCCGATGGCGACTACGTCATTGCCGTCAACCCGATTCTCGGGGACAACATGTCTCCGACGCCCTTTGGCTCAGTGCCGTGCGAAAAAGTTGAAGTACTTCTCGACGGCGAATTGCTGCGGCAACTGGATTGGGCCGGTGGAGGCGGTGGAGGGCGTGGCGGTGGTGGTGGTGGTTGCGGAGGTACGGCGGCCGGAGGGGGCGGCCGTGGTGCTGCCGGAGGCGGCGCACGAGGCGGCGGCGGTCGAGGTGATGGAAACGCTGCGGGAGGCGGCGGAATGCAGGTCCGCTTCAAGACCACTGCCGGTCTGCATGTCATCGGCGTGACATTTCTCGAAACAAATCTCGCGCCCGGTCTCGACATCGACCGTCATTTCATGCGCGACACGATTCAGACCGGCCCCTTTCCCGGATATACATTTTTCCCGCACGTCGGCAGCGTGCAGGTAGAAGGCCCGAACAATGCTTCTGCCGCGAAAGATTCCGAGTCGCGTCGAAAGGTGTTCGTCTGCCATCCCAGTTCGACAACTGAGGAGAATGCATGCGCACGCGACATTGTCACCAGCCTGGTTAGCCGCGCGTTTCGGGGTACGCAAACGGCTGCGGACATCGACGATGTCATGGGCTTCTTCAGCTTCGGCAGACAGCGGGGCGATTTCGATCACGGAATCGAGTCCGCACTGGCCCGCATTCTTGCAAGTCCGAAATTCATTTACCGCATCGAGAATGAACCGAGCCTGAAGGCAGGGGAAACGTATCGCGTTTCCGACGTTGAACTGGCTTCACGGTTGTCGTTCTTCCTGTGGAGTACCGGACCCGACGCCGAATTGCTGGATTTGGCTGCGAAAGGAAAGCTGAAGGATCCTGTCGTTCTTGAAGCACAGACGCGGCGAATGCTGAAAGATTCACGTTCGGAAGCACTGGCGATCAATTTCGCCGGGCAATGGCTCGATCTTCGCGGAACGCAGAGCGTGGGTCCGCTTCCCATGATGTATCCGGACTTCGATGATCCGTTGCGTCAGGCCATGCGACGCGAAGTGGAATTGTTTTTCGACAGCATTGTTCGCGAAGATCGCAATGTTACGGATCTGCTGACCGCGGACTACACCTTCGTCAACGAGCGCCTGGCGAAACACTACGGAATTCCCGGGATCTACGGAAGTCAGTTTCGTCGAGTGACCCTCGGTCCGGCATGGGATTCGCGGCGCGGGCTGTTCGGAAAGGCCGCAATTCTGACGACGACTTCAAAACCCGAACGCACATCTCCGGCGACGCGCGGCAGATGGATCATGACGAACATCCTTGGCATGAGTCCCCCGGATCCGCCGCCAGACGTTCCGGCTTTGAAGCCAAAAGCAGACGATCCCAACGCTCCGGAGCCTTCAATGCGGCAAAGAATGGAAGACCATCGCGCACGCATCGATTGCGCCCATTGCCATCGGTTGATGGATCCAATCGGATTCTCGTTGGAGAACTTTGATGCCATCGGAATGTGGAGAATCAAAGACGGCGGCAAACCGGTGAACGCCGCCGACATTGCATATGACGGTACGCGGCTCGACGGACCGGCAGGGCTGCGCGCATGGCTGGAAGGCTATTCCGATCAGTTTCGAGAGGTGATTGCGGAGAAACTGATGACGTACGCATTGGGCCGCGGTGTGGGATACCAGGATATGCCGCTGGTGCGCGCCATCGCGCGGGATGCGGCGAAGGATAATGGTCGGTTTTCCTCGTTTGTGCTGGCAACGGTGAAGAGTGCTCCGTTCCAGATGAATCGGAAGTGAAGAAAGCAAGGTGCGAAGGAATGCGTTCCCAAATGTAGGGGCGGTCTATGACCGCCCGCGATCTGTGGGATTGCATCCCTCAAAATTGTGGGCGGTCATAGACCGCCCCTACATT
>JBGPBY010000527.1:0-5136 GCA_041481485.1 Terriglobia bacterium | reverse complement strand
CGGACTGGTGCTGGTGACGGGCGCCACGGGCTCTGGAAAGTCAACGACACTGGCATCCATTCTCAACGATTTGAATGAAAACAAATCCATACACGTGGTGACACTGGAAGACCCGGTCGAATTTGTTCATCCGCAAAAAATGGCCACATTCAATCAGCGTGAAATGGGCATCGACTTCACAAATTTCGCTACTGGCCTTCGGGCCGCGCTGAGACAGGCGCCCAAGGTGATTCTGGTCGGAGAGATGCGCGACAGAGAAACTGTGGAAATCGGAATGAACGCCGCGGAGACGGGACATCTGGTCATGAGTTCTCTGCACACGATCGATGCGGGACAGACGATCAATCGCATCATCGGCATGTTCGAAAAGGAAGAGGAAAAGCAAATTCGCGTGCGGCTTGCCGAAACTCTGCGGTGGGTGGTCTCACAGCGGCTGCTTCCGAGAGTCGGCGGAGGCCGCGTGGCCGCGATTGAAATCATGGGAAACAGCCTGCGTGTGAAGGATTCGATCGAACACGGTGAATCCGATGGCAAAACGTTTTACGAAATCATCCAGTCGTCTGCGACGTTTGGCTGGAAGACTTTCGATATGGCAATTCTGGAACTGTTCGAGCAGGGTCAGATTACTGAAGAGACCGCGCTGCTCTATTCGACGAACAAGGGCATCGTATCCCGGGGAATGGACAGGATCCGCAAAACCAAGGGCGAAACGATTGATTCCGGCGGCCTGAAACTCGACATGGATTACGGGAGAAAGCGATGAGCGCAACCGATATCTCTCAAATGGATTTTTTCGAACTCGGTGACAAGACCTCGCTCATCTGCGCCGATGCTGCGCTGGCGGATTCCCTCCGGGCAAACCTCAATGAACTTGGCTTCAAATATCATGCCGCAGACTCTTCAGACGCCGCTATTGACCGTTTACGCTACACCCAATATGACTGCGTGCTGATTCAGGAATCTTTTGCAGGCAGCACCCTCCGCACCAATGCGGTGTTGAATTATCTCGCGACTCTTCCCATGAACCTGCGCCGCAATTCGTTCGTGTGCCTGATTGGGCCCTCGTTCAAGACTCTCGACGCCATGCAGTCTTTCGCTCGCAGCGTGCATATGGTGGTGAACCCCGTGGATCTGCCGAATCTGACTGCAATCCTGAAAAAGGGCCTGGCCGAATTCGAATCGATGTATCGAATCTACAAAATCGCGGTGGAAACGCTGGCCGACCGCCGGGCAGGATCCAATGCGCAGCGGAAATAGCAGACCAGTGAAGAAATGGTCAATGGTCAATTCTCAATTGTCATTTGTCATCGGCGGTAGCGCTTCGCGCAATCAATTCTTAAAGATGCCACGCCGAAGGCGTATCCAAAAATGACAATTGAGAATTGACAATTGATCAGTGACCATTTCTCCACTACCGGATTCCGGGAATCCTCCGCCAGAGCCGCAGCGCTTTCAGCAATCCATCCGCGCTCTTCGAGTTCCGGATTTTGGAGAGAATGCTGTCATATCCGCCAGAGGTCGCAAAGCTGGTAACGATGCTCTGTTCCTGCGTGTACTTTTGAATACCGTGCTCGCCGTGCCGTCTTCCAATGCCGCTCATTTTGATGCCTCCCATGGGAACATCGAAGGCGTTGTAAATCATCAGCGTTGAATTGATCGCAACAGATCCGGTTTCCAGTTGCCGCGCCACGTTCATGGCTTCTGCCGAATGGCGCGCCCATACGGAGGCGTGCAATCCATAGTCGGAATCGTTGGCAACCACCACGGCTTCCTTTGCGCTTTGTACCGGGTACAGCGACACGACTGGTCCAAACGTCTCCTGTGTCGAAATCAGTGATCGATGGCTCACATGAGATAAGACGGTCGGCTCCACAAATGCCGGTCCCAGATCGGTACGCCGCACCGCACCCGCCAGCACCTGAGCCCCGTTGGCAACCGCCTCGTCGACAAGCTTCATGACCTTATCGGCATGTGAATTGTGAATCAGGCTGCCGACATCGAAGTCCCATGAGGTCGACCAGCCGATATTGAGGCTGCGGGTACTGTCTGCAACAATGCGGGAAAACTCCTCCAGAACGGGGGCTTCGACATAAACCCGTTCCATCGAAATGCAGGTTTGACCGGCGTTGGAAAACGAGCCCGAAAGCAACCCGGCTGCGGCTTCTCGTAAAGGAGCGTCCTTAAGGACGATCATGGGATTTTTTCCGCCCAATTCGAGGGAGCAGGGAATCATCCGTTCCGCTGCCGCGACCGCCACCTTTCGTCCTGTTGCAGTCCCGCCTGTGAACCCAACATAGTCGACATGACGAATGAGTTCGCTTCCCAACGGACCATATCCGTGCACGACAATGAAAAGGTCGGGATCCAACCCGCTTTGAATCAGAAGTTCTCGGCCGAGATTTGCCGAAAGAGGAGTCAATTCCGAAGGTTTGAGCACTACAGCGTTCCCGGCAAGCAGGGCGGGTAAGGCATCGGCGGTGGCCAGCAAAAACGGGTAATTCCACGGAGTAATCAGGCCGACCACCCCATGCGGCCGATGTTCCAGCCGGGAGTGTGTGAAAATCGGGACGGCTCCGCGGCGGCCGGCAGACGATAGGAACGCTTTTCCATGGGCGATGTAATAGCGCGCGGTTCCGGCAACCGAAATGACTTCCGCGAGCGCATCTCTGCGGGTTTTGCCGGTTTCCGATTGGACAGTATCGAAAATCAGAGGGGCCTGGTCAATGATGCGGTCGTGAAAGCCTGCCACAATCTGCGCCCGGGCTGAAAACGGCAGATTCGACCACCTTTGCTGGGCCTGCCTTGCCCGTGTCACGATGGAAGCCAGTTCGGAAGCCGGGGTCGGGTTCACCGTGCCGGACAGTTGTCCGGTGGCCGGATTCCGGACGGTTATCGGTTCCATCCGCCTAGGATAGCAGCGAACTTCAGAATCGTTTGCAGATCATGACCCGTTGTTATACTCGCCCAGATGGAAAAGGAACTCCCACGCAGACAGACCCTGGACGAATTACAACGCCAATACGAGTCCAAACTGCGCGAATCCAAGCGGCAACGGTCCCAAGTCGAAGAGGAACTGGAGTCTGTTTCGGAACGCTGGCGCACCGAACGCCGGCGATTGACCGGAGAGATCGAGCGGCTGGAAGCGTCATTGGCCGAAGCCCGCGAAGCCCGGAAAAAGGTCCTGATGGCCAAAAACGGCAATGGCATCGATCTTCTCGATGTGGCAAAGATTCAGTCCAACGCCGATGAGAAAGTCCGCAAGGCATCCAAGTCCTGGGACGTCGAACGCGATCGTCTGCTCAAAGAAATTTCCCGGCTGCAGCGCGCCGTTGGAGACTTGATTGAACGTTCCAACAATCCACTGCGCGCCAGCATGCCGGTGCGCGAAGAACTGGAGGCGAAACTCACCGAAGCGAATCGTGTGCGCGAACGGATCGAGGCGGGATACATGCGCGAAAAGGCAGCATGGGATGAAGAAAAACTTCGCATGACTGCCGATTTAATCAAGGCTCGCAATGCCGCCACTCAAAGCAAGACCGTGAAAAGCAAGCTCGGCGGCGAAGAGCGGGCAACGGAACTGGAAAACCGGATTGGAGCCATGCAGAAGGAAGTGGAGCGCGAACGCAGCGAATGGCGAGCACAGATCCAACAACTGGAACGACAGCTTGCAGACACGCACCCGTCCGTGAACACCGAAGGTATCGAACAACTGCGGCGCCAGTACGATGAGAGGTTTCACGAAGTGATGCAACAGAAGACCCAGCTTGCCGACGAATTGAAAGTTGCCAGCGCCCTTCTGGAATCCGATCGCAACCGGTATGCAACGGCGTCGAAACCGGAAAATACATCCGCCGTCCAGACAGAAGTCGAACGTGTCCAAAAAATGATTTCCGAAATCGGACGCAAGATCGACGACCCATCCACCGACTTGTCAACCGTGATTCGAAAAAACGTCGAACGAGCGGAATTGAACGCCTACCTGCGCGGTATCGAATTCACGACCGGGAACGGCAGAGCCATCTGACCCGGTCTCAGCGGACTTCGATTTCGATGGGTTTGGATTCGATCGGCGGCTGAGACGTAAGAATTCCGGTCACCCGGTACTTTCCGGCCGGCACCGGATTGTAATTGTTGTCCCGCCGGTTCCAGTTTTCCGTAAAAGTCCATTTCGAATCGCCGCGAATGGAGTCCGTGCGAATACTCTGCGAAAACATCATGGACTGTGACCAGCGCCATACTTCGAGACCAGTAACGGGATCCTCGATGACAAAATCGTAAGATTTGCTGGAGTTGAATTTGAACGGCAATAGTTTGTCCGTTTTGTTCACCACCAGCAGTTCGAATTTGAATCCATTCGCAGTACTTTCAGCTGAAATCGCCAGAACCGGATTGTCAGCCGTAACGGAAGTTACATTCGCCGGTGCGGTCCGCTCGGGGTTATTCGCAGCAGCGGGGTCGGATGCAACGGCTGCCGGCAGGGCAGGCGCAGCCGGTGGTGATAAAGGTGTCGATGAATTCACTCTTCCGATATTGGAACTGACAATTTTTGCAATGCGAATCCCATCAGGCGTGGCGAACCGGGCTTCCACGATGCCGACGCCTCTCTGAAACACAACCGTGGAGGATTCCGAACGAAAGGAAAATTTTTGCGGGATTCCGGACGAGTCCGACTGTAGAACCTGAGTGGACTCGGCATCGCCGGTCAGCAGGGGGATTTCCTGGCCATTTTGCATTTTAATGAACTGGCGGCTGTCTCGATCGTATCCAATCAGAGTCGGGGAACCGGATTCGCCCGCCATCGGAAAGCCCGAAACTTTGTAGACGCTCCTGCCGGAAACAATGGTCCGTTCGCTCACGACAAAATCCAACTGGCCGATTTTCTGTCCGGTTTCCGTCGTGAGGTCATAGACCCAACGGTTCCCTGCCTCGAGCGGCAGAAAGTCTTCCGTCATCTTCACGCTCTGGAGAAGCAACAGCAGACCCAGAATGGATTTCATTCGTTTGAGTTTAGCACGCGGGAAGACGAAATTTCCCGGGGCTGGAAATGTAGGCAGTGGGGGGCTGTGGGCGGGGGCCTATGACCCCCAAATGAGAATTGAACGTTTGTCTGTTGTCCGTTGATTAATGGCCCTGGTG
>JBGPBY010000526.1:0-5162 GCA_041481485.1 Terriglobia bacterium | reverse complement strand
GCTTACGCCCGTGGCTATTTACTGCCGCCGTTAACGCGGCTGAAACAATCTCCCCGCCCCCGCAGTGGGATCGTTTCTGAATGGTTTTTCATCTTTGATTCAGTACTTATTAATCCGGTATGTGACAAGCTCTGCGTCAATTCTGCGGCTGAAGACTGCGAATTCAACAGATGCATCATATGAATATGCGGAGACATTTCTCAAAACTTCCATTTTTTCTATTGCTGTCTCAAGTTCCAGCGCTTCAGGCGCAGCAAATTCCCGCCGCCGGGATTACGATCCGACAGGCCGTCGAGAGTGCGAAACGCAACTATCCTGCGATTGCAGTGTCTCAGCAGCAGATCGATGCCGCCGCGGCCGGAATTCAACTCGCGCGTACGGCGTACCTGCCTCGAGTCGACTCCATCGTTCAGGCGAATCTCGCCACACGAAATAATGTCTTCGGTCTCTTGCTGCCGCAGTCCGTTATCCCGTCGATCTCCGGCCCAGTTCTGGGCACTAACAGTCTCGACAGTGTGTGGGGTAGCGCTATCGGCGTGACGGTTTCGTGGGAGCCATTTGATTTTGGTTTGCGCGGTGCGAACATTACTGCGGCAACCGCCGCTAAAACCCGTACCGAAGCCACGCTGAAGCGCTCTCAATTGGATATTTCGGTAGCGGCTGCGGATGCATTTCTAACGCTCGTAGCGGCACAGGAAACGGTCCGTGCCGCTCAGGCCGGAGTAGACCGGGCTCAATCGATTTTACAGTCAGTCCGCACTCAAAGTGACGCCCAGTTACGGCCGGGGGCGGATGTTTCACGAAGCGAAGCCGAACTTGCTGCGGCTCGCACGCAATTGATTAAGGCGCAGCAGGCGCAGGATGTCGCACGCGCACTGTTGTCGCAATTCATTGGCATTCCGCCGGAACAAATCACTCTGTCTGTGGCGAGACTTTTGCAGATTCCGCCGGAGCAAACGATTTCACCATTGGACATAGAACAAAATCCTGCCTTCGTCGAACAGAACGCGATTATCAATCAAAGGAAAGCGGAATTGGAGGCGCTTGAGAAATCGTATGTACCAAAATTCCTGATGCAAAGCTCGGCGTTTGCTCGTGGCACAGGAGCACTCACGAACGGAACGCGGCTGGGCGGAGTCAACGGGCTCGCTCCAGACACGCAGAACTATGCGGTTGGTGTTTCCCTCACGTTCCCATTCTTTGACAGGTCATCCATTCACGCACGCGAATCCGGACAAGAAGCTACAATCCGAGCCGAAACCGCGCGTTCGCTGCAAATTGCAACCGAACTGACCTCCCGTCGCAATGTTGCGAACGCAGCTTTGGATGGATCCCGAAGGATTGCGGCCAATACGCCGGTTGCGGTGGCCGCTGCGATGACCGCCAATCAACAGGCAAACGCGCGGTATCAGGCAGGATTAGGAACGATCGTCGAGGTTGTGGATTCCCAAAGACTCCTGACTCAAGCCGAGATTGACGACGCTCTGGCACGCCTCAGTGTCTGGCGGGCACTGCTGTCTGTTGCGGCATCGTCGGGGGACCTTGAACCATTTCTTGTCGGTACGGCTCCGTGATTCTGAAATGAGGAGGATCGGTCGATGCGTTTCGTTTTACTGGCACTGAGCCGCCCGTTAACCATCGTCGTTGCTCTCATTGCCGTCGCTCTGGCATTTGTCCTGGCGGTCCAACGCATGCCGGTCGACATATTTCCTCAGGTCGGCGATCCGGCAATTTACGTCGCTCAGCCCTACGGCGGCATGGATCCCGCGCAGATGGAAGGATTCCTCACCTATTACTACGAGTATCACTTCCTCTATATCACCGGTATCGATCACGTCGAAAGCAAGAGCATTCAGGGCGCGGCGCTGATGAAGCTGGTCTTTCATCAAGGTACAGACATGGCGTCGGCGATGGGCGAAACCATCGGATATGTCAACCGGGCACGAGCATTCATGCCTCCCGGTACGGTTCCTCCATTCGTCACGCGATTCGACGCCGGCAGCGTCGCTGTCGGCCAACTGGTTTTTAGCAGCAACAACTACACGCAGGGAGAATTGCAGAACATGGCCCTCAATCAGGTCCGGCCATTGTTTGCGACTCTCGAAGGCGTGTCGGCGCCGCCTCCATTTGGCGGCAATCAACGTTCGATCGTGGTGACGCTCAATCCCGACAAGTTGCGTCAGTATCAGATATCTCCCGAAGAAGCCATCTCAGCCGTGAGCAATGCAACGCTCGTCATGCCTTCTGGAAATATGTGGACGGGAGAAACCAACCGGATCGCCCGCACCAATGCGACGCTCGGAGGCAATCTCGAAGAACTGATGAGTACGCCCGTTCGACCCATTTCGGGAACAACGGTTTACCTTCGAGATATCGGCACGATTGAAAATGGCACCGATATCATTACGGCTTACGCGCACGTCAACGGAAAGCGAACCGTATATATTCCCGTGACCAAGCGTGCCGACGCTTCGACCCTTGCCGTCATTGACCGTGTTAAATCGGCAATACCGAAATTCAAGGCCGCCATACCGGAAGATGTCGACGTCCGGCTGGAATTCGATCAATCCGGATATGTATCCTCCGCGATTCGCAATCTTGCGACGGAAGGACTCCTGGGAGCTCTCCTGACCGGCCTGATGGTGCTGCTCTTCCTGCGCGATTGGCGCAGCGCTTTGATTGTCGTGCTGAATATTCCATTCGCGCTCTTCGCTGCAGTGATCGCTCTTTGGGCGACAGGGCAGACCATCAACATCATGACGCTCGGCGGTCTGGCATTGGCCGTCGGTGTACTCGTCGACGAAGCGACGGTGTCGATTGAAAACATTCACACGCAAATGGGATCCGGAGTCAACCGGGCTAGAGCCGTGGTTCAGGCATCCGAGCAAACCGCACTCGCCAGATTTTTGTCGATGCTGTGCGTTCTTGCCGTGTTCCTGCCGTCGTTGTTCATGACAGGCGTGGCAAAGCAGCTTTTCGTTCCTTTATCGCTGGCCGTTGCCTTTTCGATGATCTCCTCCTACTTACTGTCCAGCAGTCTGGTTCCTGTATTCTCGACGTGGCTGATTCGCAGTGGCCATGCTATTGAAGAGGGCAAAGGCTTCTTTGGGCGGCTACGTGCACTTTACCGTGATTATCTCCGGACGGTGCTGCGCTTCCGATGGCCATTGGTTGCCGGTTACCTCATTGCTTCGATCGCCCTGTTGGTTTTCTTACTGCCTCGGATGGGAACCGAAATATTTCCGGATGCCAATGCGCCTCTTATTCGTCTACGTCTGCGCATGCCCACGGGAATGCGTATTGAGGAAACCGAACGTAGTGTTCTTCGCGCCCTTCAAGTCATCGACAGTCAGGCGGGTCATGAGAACGTGCAGATCAGCAGCGACTTCATGGGGGTTCAGCCGCCGAGTTACCCGGTGAATCTGATTCACTTGTTCACGAGCGGTCCCGGTGAAGCAATCATTCAGGTATCACTGAAAGACACCGCTGCGCGCGGTGAAGATTTGCGCGAACGCATTCGTGAACGCCTCCAACACGAATTGCCGGGTTCCCGAGTATCGTTTGAAGCAGCCGATATCGTTAGTCAGGTCATGGGATTTGGATCACCCACGCCAGTCGAAGTGGCGGTCATGGGAGTGAACCTTCAGGACGATTACACCTTTGCTCAAAAGGTACAGCAGGAAATGGCCAAACTCAGCTTTCTGCGGGATCTGCAATACGCTCAGGAACAGAACTATCCGACGATGGATATCAACATCAACCGGGAGCGTGCGGGGCAGTTCGGCTTGACGATGGCCGATGTGATGCGTTCTGTCGTTCCAGCCACATCGTCGTCCCGGTTTACGCAACCCAACTACTGGCGCGATCCCAATTCCGGACAGGCCTTCCAGATTCAGGTGCAACTGCCGCAAAATCGAACTCAGAGCATCGATGCTTTGGGCAGTATTCCTGTCATGAAGAAGGGCGAACTGGATACTCAGCTCGTCAACATTGCAACGCTCAAACCCGGAACAATGCCTGGACTGATCGAACGCTACAACGGGCAGCGTGTCGTGAGTCTTACCGCCAACCTCCATGGCTTAACTCTCGGCGAGGCGGTGCCCGAAATGAATCGAGCCATTGCCAATGCGGGAGCTCCGCCCCGTGGAGTGAGTGTTCAGTTCCGCGGGCAAATCCCACCATTGCTCGACACGATTCGCGGTCTGCGGCTGGGTTTGCTGCTTGCCGTGGTGATCATCTTCCTGCTGTTGGCAGCCAACTTTCAGTCCGTTCGAATGGCACTGGCGATTGTACTGACGATTCCGGCGGTACTTTGCGGCGTACTGCTGATTCTGAAGTTCACCCATACCACATTGAACGTTCAATCTTTCATGGGCGCGATCATGTCGATCGGAATTGCCGTCGCCAATTCAATTCTTCTGATTAGTTTTGCGGAGCGCCTGCGGCAAGGCGGATTAGCGACTATGGATTCTGCAATCGAAGGAGCGGCGGGCCGGCTCCGTGCAATTCTCATGACGGCATCCGCGATGGTGTTTGGCATGTTGCCTATGGCTATCGGCGCCAGTGAAGGCGGTGCGCAGGCTGTTCCGCTGGGCCGTGCTGTTATCGGCGGATTGATCCTTTCAACCTTCGCCACGTTGACGGTTCTGCCTGCGATTTATGCGATCCTGCAGGCGAGAAGTTCCACCGCATCGCCATCGCTGAATCCAATGGATTCGCACAGCAGATACTACGATGCCGGTGAGTTTCCGGCAGCCAATACAGCCGATTCTGTTCTGGAGTAAGCAAACATGAAATTCCCTTACCGTTATGTGATGTTGGCTCTTCTTGCAGAGATGGTTCTTCAAAGTCCTCTCTCGGCACAGGCAATTGAATTGGTTCCGGTAGTGACTAAAGCCGACTCCAGAACAATCGACATCCCCGGAGAATTCGAACCGTTCCAGTCCGTGGACTTGCGTGCAAGAGTGCAGGGTTATGTGGAAAAGGTCCTTGTCGATCGCGGCAGTGTGGTGAAGCAAGGCGACCTCCTGGTCATATTGAGCGCACCTGAAATGAAGGCACAAATTGCGGAAGCCGCATCGAAAGTACAGGCGGCAGAAGCCGATCGTCTTCAGGCGGAAGCCAGACTCGCTTCTCTGCAATCGACATTGTTATCGCTGCAG
>JBGPBY010000525.1:0-5165 GCA_041481485.1 Terriglobia bacterium | reverse complement strand
TCCCTTCACACGCCGGATGCCCGCAGCGAGTTCGGGACTGAGCAAACCAGCGTCCGACGCTTCGTAAGCCAATCGCCTCACCGCAGCGAGGCGCGGCCGTTGTTCCGCCGCGAGCCACACCGCTATCGTGTACCTGCAATGATCATCGCTCCCCCGCCGAAGATCGCCACGTCCTGGAGAAAATGGATGAATAGTGCCCATCCTAGTGCTTTTGTCTCGATCATGGATTTGGCGAGGATCCATCCCATCAAACCTGCCATCATCACGCCGAATATTCCGCTGGGTGTTCCAAAAAAATGCGGCCCTCCAAAGATCACCGCCGATATCCAGCAGATGACCGACGGGCTCAGCTTTCCGTAAAGTCCGGCAACAATTACGAACCGACTGATGATCTCTTCGGACCACGCATTAGTCGCGGCGAATAGCAACACCAGCGGAAGCAATTTCCAAAACTGGCCGTTAATGACGCCATGCTTGGAGGTGACGGCGAATGACATATACATCGTTGTTCCCAAGGTGAATCCAATGGCAAGAACCGGTCCCAACGCGTTCCAATCATTCTCCTCCCTGGATGTCCTAAGCCTGAAAAAAGTCTTGAAACTCGTCCTATCGAAAAAATAAACGAATCCAATTGCGGCGAACGAAACGACCAGCACCATGACCTGCAACGTGAATGACAAATTGATCTCTTTGTTTTCCGAGATCGCCCACGTCGAAATGGTCCCGTTGCCCAGGAACAGGGCGATTCCAGCAGCCAGCGATATGCCCATGGCGCTGACTAGAACGGGAATGGCGATTCGGAGGAGTTTAATCATTGGAATCTCAAGTCGCGAGAAGTCGGCATATTGTAGATTGGAATTTGCAATGTACGTCCGGATTCCACATCTGTGGTTTAGCCGGTTACACGGCAAAGTGAGCCGCGGTCAAGGGCATCTCCGATTCCTAAACCCTTTGCGACTACAGCGGATTTAAGAGGATACGCCTCATAGAGTCTTAGACCTTAAGGACCGCTCCTTATTCCTCCCATGCTTATCGGATTTGTCTGCATTCGCGATGGGTGCAGCGGGTAATATGGAATCCTTGAATGGGATATTGCGGAGGGCGCGCAATGAAACTTCGATTTGCAATTCCGGTGTTATTCGTGGTCGTCGTGACCGTGGCCCCGTTGCTCGCGCATCATGGCGTTTCAAGAACTTTTGATGCAAGCAAAGTCACAACGCTTCAAGGCGTAATCACAAAAGTGATGTGGGGCAACCCTCACGTGTCGATTTCAATGGAAGTCAAGAACACCAATGGCGCAATTACGATCTGGAGTGTAGAGATGGCCGCGCCAAACTCCCTGTATAGAGACGGTATGCGTCCGGGTTCTTTCGAACTGGCCAAATCCTGCTCGATAGAAATATGGCCGGCATTCGACGGATCGCCACGCGCGAATGGACGCAAATTGTTTTTCGCGGATGGCCGCACTTTCGATATTCATGACAAATGGACGGATACCCGATGAGTTCTCGATGCTCGGCAGGAAGCCTTCGCGACAGGTTCTCCCGCCCCTACGAACGCCAAGTGTTTATCGATCTCGAATTCAAGTGGCCGTAGTCGGTAAACCGGACTGATGATCCTGAAACTGCGCTGACTCTCAATCTACGGTTTGGCGGTTATACAGCGATTGGAGTGTCGCCGACTTGGATTGTGATAACGTTTCGACACGTCATTTTACTCTTCGCGAAACACCGGAGAATTTGGGGGAGATTCCCGGACCATCTCTTGCTCAGCGTCACGCTGGATTGCAGATTGGCTAATTTCGTTGGACAGTTTCTCTAGTTAAGCTTCGCCTATAGTTTCAAATTGAGACACTACCTGCCAGTTCATGCGTGTACGGCAACCCGCCCGCACAGGCGTGATAGGATGCTCCAGCCCAGTCCTTCATAGCAAGGGATTTGAAAGGGCAGGAATTGCAGCCAGTAAGGCTGATCTCACTTGTTCTAAAGACCACGGACTAAGTTGTGATACTGTGCACCCATGAAAACGGTTGGAACGTTGAAAGATATACTTTTCGCTGCCACTCTTCTATTTGCAATCTCTGTGCCGTCTCAGGCTGCGTCTATCGTTATTGGGACGCCCGGAATCGTTAGTAATGCGTTTCCGTTTGGCGGAGAAGTTGCCGGCGTCGGCACGAGGTATCAACAGGCTTATGCGTCCACGGATTTCACTGGTCCGATTTCGATTACGGGAATCGACTTCCTTGGCGGGATTGGGACGCTTGCCACTAGCACGTATACTCTGTCTCTTTCGACTATCACTGCCGGAATCGATTCATTGAGTAATACTAACTTTGCGAACAACCTTGGAGCCAACAATACATTGTTTGCAGTTCGTACCTTGAGCGGCGTCGCTCCCGCGACCCTGACTTTCATTGGGGGGCCCTTCTTGTATAACCCGGCAAGCGGCAATCTCCTTCTGGATATTATTGTGTCACCAGGTGGCGTCGATGCCAATGGCGGAGGAGCGGGCGCACGTTATCTTTCAAACACAAGTGGAGATGCCATAGGCATCTTCAGCCGCTATCACAATTTTGGAAGTGGCACCATTGGATTTGGGTTGGTCACGCAGTTCGATTTTAATAGCGTCGCAGTTCCTGAACCATCGCCGCTTGTTCTGATTGCATTGGGCGTCGCCTTGGTATCTTCGCGACGGTTCGCCAGGTACTAATTGAGTTGCTAATGCCGCAACGCCGCCCGGTTCAAAGGCGTTCGCCTGACTCTGGCTTCGGTGGGTCCCTATCTGACGTCATTCGCCACTCGCGAAGCGTAAACATTATAAACGGCCGGACTCACACGGACATGAGTGTCGCAGAAGCTTGTTACGTGGGGAACGTGACTTTCGGTCCACGGGGTCTTCAGCTAAGCTAGGAAGACGGCTCATCGTCATCGGTATTCGAGATTTGGATCCTGTTTCTTAGCGTTGAGTTATGTTCGTGCCCCATGCTGGACGCGTTCCACGTCCACCCCTCTCGCCGGAGCACCAACCAACTTGAAGGCATCGCATGTCGGTGAAGCAACACGCGAACCGAATCATCCGGCATGAAGACGACAGATACGATCGGTTGGCCTATAACGCGGACAAACGAGGCCAGGCTGCTTAACGCGACATCGTCAAATGAAACCGTGACCACAAATGGGCGATTCTCGTCCTGTTCTCACTCGCTAATCCACTTGGAGGTGTAGTCGGTATCCCGGAAAGTGCCTGGACGGCGACAGAAGGCACCGAATTCTTGCAACCAAAGTCTGCCGCATTTGTGCCGCGTTAAGACAAGAGTTCAACGGCGGCAGCGATGCCGGCGGCGGGCGTTGATGATCTGCGAGCGGACAGGTTCGCGATGGTCATAGGCATCAGAAGTAAGAATCCTCCCGGCGCGGGCCGGGAGGGAGCGTACGGGTCGGACCGAGACTCTGTGCGCTTAGCCCTTCTTGAGGCCCGGAGACTTGAAATAGTGTCCGCAGAATTCGAGAAACGTTGACCAGTTCGGCGCATCGGTGTGTCCCTGGTCGTGCTGACGGAAGGCGATGTCGCCGTCGATCAGCGACGTGAGGGGCGGCGGCATTTTAGCCTTCAGCGCGATCGGATCGGGCACGTTGTCGAAGCTCAAGCCGAGCGACTTGTTACTGAGCGGTTTCTTCCCGAGCAGTTTCCAGACGGGGCTCGCGCCGGCCGTCGCCATGAACGTGCCGGGCGTGTCCTGCCAAGACTCGTTACTCCAACGAGAGCCCGGATGGCCATCCCCGTTGAATTCGACGTATTCGCCGCCGCTCACGAAGATCGGACGCGGCGCCACGAGCGCAATGAACTGGTGTGCGTCGGCAGGAAGATCGTCCACCGTAAGCGGCCCGGCGTACTTGATGAAGTTGGGGGTCATCCAGTGATACTCACTGGTACCCGCGAGGCTCTCGACTTGCTCGCCGACGAGATGGCGCCAGAGCTTAGCGCCGCCCTCGCCCGACGAACTGACGAACCCGGTGAACACGCGCGGTTCGTAGACCAGAGTAGCCAGGGTAGCTTTGCCATACCGTGAATGCCCTTCGAACGCGACCTGCTTGCCATCAACGAGCGAGTCTTTCTCGAAGAAATCTATCAGCTTTCCCGCACCCCAGGCCCACGCGCGGAGCGCTCCCCAGTCGTCGACCCTGCGCGGCTCACCTTTGTTGATGAGACCGATGATGCCCTGCCGTAGCTGGTTGTTGGCGCCACTGTCGGCCTGGATGCTGCCCGGATTGAGATTGCCGTAGCCCCAGCCGAGCGAGATGGCCGCTTGCTGCCAGGTCGTCGCGCCATTCGGGAACGGCGGGTTGTTTCCGGCCGCTGGCGCCGGACCGGCTCCGCCCGCGCCGCCAATTGCAGGAACGGGACCTGTGCCTCGAGCGGCATTGCCTGCGGGCGCGGCTCCGCGGCCGAGCCCCCCGCCGCCACCCCACTGGATGATCACGGGCACTTTGCCGGCTGCGTTCGCGGGCGTCGTGACCGACGCGGCGATATCGACTTTGATCGCCGGGTAATATGTGGGATCGACGTGTCCGACGAGCGTGCGAGTAATGGTGGGAATGTTGCCGCTCATACCCTGCGTCGTGGCCGTTATCTCCCATGTGACCTTGATGGTTTTCGCCGCCTCGGGCAGACGGCCATAGAACTCGCGATCGAAAAGCTCGAACAGTTCCTTGCGGTGTTGTTCCCACAACGCAGGCGTCGTGATCTTGCGGCCATCGTTCATGATGAGCAACGGCGGCACGGGTGACTTGGCGGTCGCCTTGCTCTCGTCGTAGTTCGCATAGTTGGCCGGCGCACTGCCATCGGCGCTCAGCCTGCCTGCCGGACCCGGACGAAGCGGCGTCGTGATATGAAGCTTGGCCATCATTTCTTGATGATCGACGGTGGCGTCGCCGACCTGGGCCAGGAGGGCAGCGGTTGACAGGGCGAACAGCACAGTGAACTTGGGCAGGGTCGCAGTTTTCATATGGGTCACCATCGTACGGAGCCGGTTTATTTTAAGCCGCTCGGCTTACTCGATTCTCGATTATCTGAGCAGAAGGATCCAGCGGATCTCCCGTTGCCGTAGCTTGCTGAACATGCATTATACGACCCCGCGAGAAAATGTGGAATCTTGGGTGAGGCAG
>JBGPBY010000524.1:0-5168 GCA_041481485.1 Terriglobia bacterium | reverse complement strand
ATTCCACCGGCTGACGCCGGTGGCTAGCGAACTGCCGCCGCTCCGCGGCTGGAGACACGAAGACAAAGCGGAGTGCGGCCTTGTTCCCGCTGTCGCGAACAATCTCGAAGCGGGCAGCATTGACTTCGACACTCGGAATCCGATATAACGGATTCTGACTATGGGTAACGAACCCCAATCTCTTCCACTGTCGCCTGCAATCCTTCACATTTTGATTTCGCTGGCAGGCGAGGACCGTCACGGATACGGAATCATGCAGCAAGTGGCTCGACAGTCGGATGATCAGTACAAGCTGGGGCCAGGAACACTGTATGACAATCTGCAGCGTTTGCTCGATCAGGGCCTGGTTTCCGAATCGCCGAAGCGCAGTGATGATATCCGCCGACGCTACTACCGTCTGACTGCGATGGGCAGGCGGGTGCTCGGAGCGGAAATCCATCGACTTGAAAATATTTTCCGAGTCGCGAAATCGCAGCTGCGGCCGATCCGAGGGAAGTGATGGTCACCGTTCGATCCGTCTACGAACTTCTGCTTCGACTGCATCCTGGACAGTTTCGGAAACAGTTTCAGGATCAGATGATGTGCACATTCGATGATTCCGTGGAAAGCCGCGGATCCGCGTCTTTGATTCTGGATGCCGTTCTGTCTCTGATTCGGCAGTGGGCTCTGCATCCGCGATACTGGCTGAACGGCAGCCGCATTGAGATTTCGGCTGATGCTCCTGTCGACTTCGTGGAATGGATCCTTCAGATTCGGAAGGCGAAGGTTCTTTATCGGAAGGCGCGCCTCCTGAATTTCGCATGGGTAATTGGGGTGTTTCTGGTTGTTCTGATTTTTCCGCTACCGTTGGAACGAAAGGGATTCATTCTGTTGTGGTGCTTACAGTCTTTCAGTCTCATTGGCATCAGAGAAAGAGAGCGCATTCGGAAAGAATCCCGCGACAATCTTTCTCTGGCGCAGGATTCTCACCAGACCTATCGGCGATGGACTGAAGCGAAACGGGACGGTCTACGGCGTTGGTCCGTCTCGTTGACCTCCCCGTTGAATCCGGGAACCGGTACTTTGATTATTCTCTCCTTTATGTCGTTGGTCGGGTTGTTCACCCAATATGTTCGACATTCTGAAATCGATCAAGCACGTCTATGGGTATTCTTTGCCGGAACGACCATTCTGGCGGGCTTGCTTTTCTTACTGCGACGCGTAAATCAGAACGCGGTTCAGGCGTTTCAGCGGGCCATCGATACCGAGCCCGAACGGGTGACTGGAGTCGCCCGTGCTATCTTTGAGCGGTGAACGGTGGACCGCACGAACACATTGAAACAGACTTCATCATTATTGGCAGCGGCGTAGCGGGCCTCCGCGCTGCGGCAGATCTGGCAAAGACCGGACGCGTCCTTCTTCTGACGAAAACCGAACTCACGGAATCGAATTCCCGTTACGCGCAGGGAGGCATTGCGGCCGCGGTCAGCGAATCGGATTCCACCGACCTGCATTTTTCCGACACCCTCGCCGCCGGTGCTGGATTATGCGATGAGTCTGCGGTCAGGATCCTTGCAGACGAAGCTCCGCGCGAAATTCAGAAACTTCTGGAGTGGGGAACGGAGTTCGACCGCCAGGACGGTCAGATAGCCCTGGCACGCGAAGGCGCTCACAGTCAGGCGCGGGTTCTTCATGCTCACGGTGATGCGACCGGCCGCGAAATCATCCGGTCGCTTTCGGAACGAGTTCGATCTCTCCCCTCAGTCGAAGCCATTCCGTTTGCCTTCGTGAAGTATCTGGCCGTCGAGGACGGCCGGGTTCATGGAGTGCGCTTCGTTCAGAAAGGGCTCGAGTACAGCGTTTCATCTCGTGCAACTCTGATTGCTTCCGGTGGAGCGGGCCAGGTTTATCGGGAAACCACGAATCCTTCGGTCGCAACCGGCGATGGATTTTCGCTTGGATTTCGTGCCGGAGCGCTGTTGCGGGACATGGAATTCGTCCAGTTCCATCCGACGGCGCTGAGCCTACCCGGAATTCCGCCCTTTCTGATATCGGAGGCGGTTCGCGGCGAAGGTGCCATTCTGATTGATGGAGACGGGAATCGCTTCGTTGACGAACTTGCTCCACGCGATGTGGTTGCCCGGGCCATTTATAAGCGTCTTTTGGAAAAGAACAAAGTCCGCCTGGATTTTGGACGTATTCCCTCGGATGTCCTGCGCGGCCGCTTTCCGCAGATCTATGCGTTTTGTCTGGAACATGGGTTTGATATCGCACGTCAGCCGTTGCCAGTCGTTCCGGCCGCGCACTATTTCATGGGGGGAATTTTTACGGACCTTTGCGGACGTACTTCTCTTCCCGGATTGTATGCTGCCGGAGAAGTCGCTTCTTCGGGAGTGCACGGAGCGAATCGGCTGGCAAGCAACTCACTTTTGGAATGCGTGGTTTTCGGCAAGCGGGCTGCAGAATCCATGGCTGCAGAACCCGCATCATCGTTGCGGAAATACATGGACAATTTCAGCATTCGAGTTCCCGAGGACGTGGAGTTCTCCCGCCAGCAGATTCGTGAAACCGCGTGGCATGATGCCGGAATCATTCGCGATGCCTCAGGCATGATGGCAGGGTTGAAGTTTCTGGAAGACATGGACAGGAACTGGATGGCATCGCCGGAACCGTCAAAAGATGCATTGGAAACCGCGAACATGCGTCTAGTCGCCGAGTTGATCCTCAAGGGCGCCATTCTTCGTTTGGAGAGCCGTGGGGCACACTATCGCACGGATTTTCCCGAACGCAGCGATACGGAATTCAAGCGCCATTCCTGGCTGAAAATGAATCATCCGGTCGTTCTCAAAGACTAGCCTCCATTCCCGTTTTCATCTTCGACAACCTTCGAAAGTACCTCTTGCTGCCCATATGTCCCCACGTTAGTTTCGAATTCCATGATACCGGCAACAGATCGTGACAACTGCAATGAGGAATCGGCAATACACGGTTGAAGCCTGGGGAAAACAGGTAGACACAAGGATGTCCTTCACGAGACACAAGGCAGGGTATGACTCGACACAAGGATGTAATGACGCTGCGCGAAGCCTCCGAATACCTCGGAGTCTCACCCGACACTTTGTACAAGTACCTCAGCCAGGGGCGGGTTCCTGCATTCAAGTTGGGAAATCGATGGAGATTCAAGAAAGACCTGCTGGATCGATGGATGGAAACGGTGAGCGAACAGCTGATGGATGTGAAGATTGCTCAACAAAAGACGATAAATGCCAATAGAGGATAGCAACTAACCATGGGACTGCTGAATAGAACCAAACCACTGATCGGTCTGGATATCGGATCGAATTCCGTCAAGGCTGTCGAGTTGACGAAATCCCGGAAGGGCCTGGAACTTACTGCCTTTGCCTCAGAAACTCTGGAGCCGGATGCAGTTGTCGATGGCGCCATCATGGATGGCCGCTCTGTTGCCGAATCCATTAAGAGAGTCTTGCAGATCGGCAAATTTAAACCCAAAGGCATATCCGCTGGGGTTTCAGGACATTCCGTTATCGTCAAGCGGATCATGGTTCCTGGTGCCACCAACGCGGAGGTGGATGCTTCCATTCAGTTCGATGCCGAGCAGCACATTCCGTTTCAGATATCGGAAGTCAATCTCGACTATCAGGTGATCGGACCTTCCGGAAGCGGAGATCCGGAGATGGAAGTCCTGCTGGTCGTCGCCAAGAAGGACAAAATTCAGAACCACACCAATGTCATTCGTTCCGCCGGACGCAACGCCGACGTCGTCGATATTGACGCGTTTGCCCTGCAGAATGCGTTTGAAGCCAACTATTCCGTGGATTCGAAAGCGACGATTGCTCTGCTGAACATAGGTGCATCCCTGATGAACATCAACATCACAAAAGGCGGGATGCCACTGTTCATCCGCGATGTTTCCATCGGCGGCAATCAATACACCGATATCCTGCAGAAAGAACTCCAGATGTCGTTTCAGGAAGCCGAGGATCTCAAGCTCGGAAAAACGGGCGGCGAAGAAGAAGCGCAGATGGTGCAGCCGCTTCTGGAATCCGTCACCGACATGCTGGTCATGGAAGTGCAAAAGACCTTCGATTTCTTCCGCGAAACCTATCCCAAGGAAACGATCTCACAGGTTTTGATCAGCGGAGGTACGTCGCGGATCGCAGGTTTAGCCCAACGGATCGAAGACACGTTTGGCTGTCCCACTCAGGTTTTGGATCCTTTTAAGTCCGTGACGATCAGTTCAAAGGTAGATACGGCAAAAGTAACCGCGCTTGGACCATCGTTAGCCGTTGCGGTGGGCCTTGCATTGAGAGGATTTGATCAATGATTCGGGTCAATTTATCGGGCGCTCCAACAAAAAAGAACGGAAAGGCAATCGCGGCGGTCCCAGCGGGTCCATCCCGGGCGCTGCCGCTATTCCTCATATTGATTGTGATCGGTTCAGGCGTTGGCGGATTCTGGTGGTACACCAGCCTGAATAATGAGCTGAAGAACGTCAATCTGCAGATCGCCCAGGCGACGGCAGAACGCGACCGGCTCGCGGCCATCATCAAACAGGACCAGATTTTCGAGGGGCGCAAAAAGATGCTTGAAGCCCGCATCAAGATCATTCAGGGGCTGAAGCGGAATCAGGTCAGCCCGGTGCGGTCCCTGGATATTCTCGACGATGCGATCGACAGGACGAAATTCGTCTGGCTTCACAGTCTGGAGCAGAGCAACGCGGTGTTCAGTATGGCGGGAACCGGCACCTCCGTAAATGCCATTGCGGATTTCGTAACGAATCTCGAAGCGACGGGATATTTCAAAAACATCAATCTTCAGAACGCGCAGGATGCGTCTGGAAACTATACCTTCAGCATGACTTGTGAATTCGCGCTGCCGCTGCCCCCGGCAAAGGAGGCAAACTAATGGCATCCTCGCTTAAGGGATTTGACAAACTTGCCTGGTACTTCCAGGTTTTGATCGTGTCCGGAGTCTGCTCGTTGGCGCTTGGCGCCGTCTGGTACCAGTATTTGTCTCCGATCCAAACAACTATCGATGGAAAGAATACCGACCTGAAAGCCCTTCAGGCTCAGGTCGCCAAGAGTCAGGCGCAGGAACGGGAATACGCAAAGTTCAAGGCCGAGTCAGACAAACTCAAGGCTGAACTCGACGATCTCAAGAGTATTCTT
>JBGPBY010000523.1:0-5177 GCA_041481485.1 Terriglobia bacterium | reverse complement strand
CAAGCATTGTGGAAATCCATCAAGAAAATGCCGCCGCAGAACTCCGATTACCGATTTCCACAGTGCGGCAGTTTCCACAGCGCCAGGCATGGTCACCCACTACAAACCCTGAATCCCCAAAAAATATAGCGAAGCCACCGAAATTCGCGCAAACGGGGTGGTGTTGATCAACCTCAATCAAATTGACTTGACCAACACCACCCCGGCCGCTCCAACAAGGTGGCTTCGCACTTTTTTCTTATTGTCGCGTCCACCCCTCCTCAGCTGAGGAGGGGACATTCCCCTGGACCTGTAATTTCTTCAAACCTTCATAGACCGCGCCTACAGCAATCGATGTCCTATTGTTTGGCGCCGGCATTCAAAAGCAATTGAACAATGTCGGTGCGTTGGCCCGCGGACTTTAATGCCGTATAACCCGAGCGGGTCTTCGCGTTCACGTCGGCGCCTTTGTCTAAAAGCGCTTTTACCGAATCGATGGATCCTTGCTGTGCAGCCGCCATGAGGGGCGTATTCTCTGAGTTATCGCCTAGATTCACGTCCGCGCCTCGCGTCAGCAGCAACTTCACGTATTCCGTCTTGAGGGAATCGTTGTTTGGGCTGTTGAAATTGTTGTAAAGCACGCGAAACAGGATCGACCCTCCTCGGTTGTCTCTGGCATTCACGTCGGCCTTTCTGTCGAGCAGTAGTTTGATCGCTTCCGGATTCGTTAAACTCGCAGCCAACAACGGCGTGGCTCCATCGTTTCTTGCCTCATTCACGTCCGCGCCTGCGTCCAGTAATGTTTGGATGGCATCGACTCTACCGTTTGAGGCCGCCGATATGAGGGCTGTGGACCCGCCGTTTCCCCTGGCACGAATATCCGCCCCTTTGCTCAGCAGTACCTTTATGACGTCGGTTCGGCCCTTACTCGCCGCCATCATCAACGCTGTTTCGCTCCCCACTTTGGAATCCACAGCCGCGCCCGCGGCCAACAAGGCCTTTACCATCTCGGCATCACCATTGTAGGCAGCCATCGCCAAAGGAGTTTGTGCGCCGGCGCTGAGATTAACATCGGCGCGACCCGCGATCAGTACTTTCACTGTTTCCGTCTGGCCGGCTGACGCGGCACGATTCAAAGCAGTGGCTTCAACACTGGTCTCCTTGGAATTAACAACACTTTTGAGAGAAGCAACGACGTTTGGATTCATGCCGGCGGCCAGGAACAATCGGACTGCGATGCTATCGCCCTCCTCTGCCTGTTTGACAAACGACTCCGCGCTGTATGGCACGAGAAGCTGGCCCAACTCTTTGCGTGCTGCGGCGCGAGCCGGGGCAATTTCCGGCGTTTCGGGCTGCGCCGGAGATTGCGGCGGAGCGGGTGTCACCGCTCGCTGAGTTTGTGCGGTAACGATTGCAGCGATCGCATTCAACGGCTTCTCTAGGCGTACGGGGCTCGATGCCGGCGGCAACACAACCAGCGATGTTGCTGCAATGGTTTCGTTTTGCCAGGACCCGGCCAGCGCGCACACGGCAACAAGCAGCAGCGCCGCGGCGGCAGGCTGCAAATCGCGATTGCCGCTGCGGACACCTAGCACACGGCGGATGCGTTCTCCCAATCTTCCCGCTGCCGCGGGAATCGCCAATACCGGAACAGCGGCGCGCGTCCGTTCCAGTTCGATCAACGCTTCCGCATAAACGAACCGATCGCCGCAAACCTGCACTGCGAGATCATCACAGCAATGTTCGCGTTCGGCGCGAATTCTGGAAGAGAGCCACCAGACCGCAGGATGATAAAACAGCACCGACTCCACCCCGCGTTGCAGCGCGTTCACGAGAAAATCGTGCCGCCGGATGTGCGCAAGTTCGTGCGCCAGTACCGCGAGCAATTGATTCTCACTCAACCCTGTTACTGCCGCGACCGGCAGCAATACAACCGGACGCATCCATCCAAAAACGACAGGAGAATCCACGCGTTCGCCAACTAACAGACGAACCTGACGGGACCCCACTAAACTGGCGCGGACCCGTTCCATCAATTGGGTCACGCTTGCCGGAATCTCAATTCGCGCGGAGCGGATTATGCTGCGGGAAAGGATCCATCCCACCAATAAGCGAATGCCGCAAACTGAAACGCCGGCCGCCCATGCCAATACGATCCATGAGGTCCAGAGTGCAATGCCACCCGCGCCGGCCGATTTTCCCGCTTCGACGGCGGACCGGCTCAAAAATTGCAAAACGCGCAAAGCGGCGCCACCGGTCTCCGGGTAGAAGATGAATGTGACGCACGGCGCCAGCAACATGAATCCAAGGCCCACCACGGCAACGGCGTAACGTAACGTCGCGGATCGCCGCGCCAGCAAGCGCAGCAAGATCGCGGAAACGAAAGCGATGAGTGCCCCCTGCCACAAAAAATGCAGCAAAGATCCGGCCAGCCGCTCGAGCAAATCCGAATAGGTCCACCACGCGTTCATCGCTGCCTCCCATCCTTGCGGTCTTCGATCATTTTTAGCAATTCTGATAATTCCTTTTTCGAGGAACGCCTGGCATCAAGCGCCCCCACGAGAAGACTCCGAACCGACCCGCCAAACGCTCGGTCGATTAATCTTTGCACCAACTGCTGCTGCGTTACTTCGCGTTCCACTGCTGGACGGTACACATGCGATCGCTCGCTGTCGTCACGCATCAACAGTCCCTTGCCCGCCATGATCTGCATCAATTTCAAGGTGGTGCTGTACTGCCATGGCTTGAAAGCAGCCAGCTCTTCGTGCGCTTGCCGCACTGTGGAGGGACCCAGCCGCCACAACACATTCAAAATATCCAGTTCGGCCTCGGTTGGCCGCGGCAAATTTCCGGAGGTGTTGGTTTTCATGTAGGAAAGATTTACTAGGAAAAGATTCCTATGTCAAGAGCGAAAACATCGCGCAAGAGCAGTCGCGGTTCCCCATCATCCGGGCTTTGGGGCTACCTCTTGCTAAGAGTCGTGCAATTGCCCCTCCTGGCCAGGAGGTGTGGCTGCGCCATCAAGAAAAAAGTCGCGAAGCCACATCAGCGGCGCAGACGGGGTGGTGGATCAAGCTCAATGGATAAGTTCAAGCAAGAGCTATGTCCAATTGCGATTCCCGCAGAGATGTTTCTGGCGATGCCAGGAATAAAATGCCGCCGCTGTAGTTGTGAATTGATTTGGTGTGATTGAACCACCACCCCGTCTGCGCCGCTTAGGTTGCTACGCGACTTTTTTCTTGATGGCGCAGCCACCCCTCCTGGCCAGGAGGGGTAATCGCACCGCGATCTAATCTACAGGCGGCACGTGATCAGTCGGCTTTGGGAATCCGCAGACTTCGAAATGCAAAATATGCGATCTGATCGTATATTTTGCGCATGTGGATAGAACGCCAGATTGAGGCAAGACTCCGGCATTCTGTCAAAACCCGCTCGGTTGTGCGATGTCTTCCGGGCATTGCCAGTAACGAACCTGAAGTGACGGATCCCGGCGGCGCCTTCCCAGGAAATTGCTCTCTGTCCCCAATTGATTTCAACTAGTCAACTTCTCTCCGCCCTTCCGTTTCGGAAAAGCTCTTAGAACTTCGCGGAGCAACTGCCAGTTGTCGAATCCGTCGCGGGAATTCCAGTCTTCGCCGCGCCGCACGATAACGAGGTCGTAAGACGGAACGATGATGGTGAACTGTCCTCGGCTGCCTGCTGTAGAGTAGGCATCCTGCGGGAGGTCCGCTTCTTCGTCCGGAACCAGCCAGAATTGTCCGCCGTACATGCGGCCCAGGTCGCGCGTAGCTGGCGCGGGGGTGCGCACGAAGCGAATCCAGCTTTCCGGCAGGATGCGTTTGCCGTTCCAGATGCCGCCGTTCAGATACAACAGCCCCATCCGCGCGAGATCGCGAGCATTCGTGTACACCTGACTACTCAATACGTAGTCGCCAAATCGATCGACTCCGGGAACCGTATTGCGCATTCCAATACGGTCGAACAAGGCGCGGCGCGGGTATTCGAGATACGTATTCTCATCGCCGAGAACTGTTTTCAGCGCGTAGACGCCGAGCAACGCATCGTAATTCTCGTAGTTCCACACTGTGCCTTGTTCGCGGACGATGCCGCGATTTAGTGCTCCTGCCGCTGAACTGACCGCACCGAAATAACCCAGCGGAGAACCCGCGATATAGGCATCGACTGTGTCGTCGACAGGGTAGAGACCGCTCGACATATTCAACACGTTGCGCAACGTGATTTTCGTTCGTGGATCGGAATCCGGCGCCGGCCCGCGATAAGGCCCCCAGTTTCGGAAGGGTAGCGTCGCGTCGAGCTTGAGTTTCCCATCGCCGATGGCGGTGCCGATCAATGTGGCTGCGATGCTCTTTGCGGTCGACCACGTTCGCGTTTTCGTCGTCATGTCTACGCCCGGCGCATAGCGTTCGAGAACGATGTCGCCTTTCTGGACCACGAGCAGACTCATGGTGATTTGCGACGGATGCCCATGAGGTTCCCTGTCGAAAGCGAAATCGGCGGCAGCGTTGAGCGCTTTTTGATTGATGGTTGTGGGGAGGAGAGGCTCCGGCTCGATGAGGTCGCCGTCGGGCCAGGCAATCTTCGCGGGGTCTCCATCTACAGGCGGCATGTTCAGGATGGGGAAGTCGACGACGTTCCCCCAGTCTTGATCGGGCCCCAGCAAGACGCAGCCGAGTCCTTCTCGATACGCCGCGCGCATCACCGGCGCAGAACTCCTTCCGGATTCGCCAACCATGACGGTCTTGCGTACTCGATCGATCTTGACCTGCTCCGGAGGAACCAGCGGCATCGAATCCATTTTCAACTCGGCGGCGTAAAGCTGATCCATCGTTCGATTGGAAACGAAAAGGCCATAACAGGTGAATGACGCCTGCATCCCCGCCGCAACGAGAGCGTAGTTTGAAGCGTGGTAGTCGTATCGTGTGGCCGTCTGCTGCGCAGAAAGACTCAGCGTTAGCGAGACGACAACAATCGAGAGGAGCAGTGCAATCCGCCGGAACAACCTGGATAAGCTGGGCATCGGGACAATCCTCCTGGGTTCGTCCCGTATCCTATAGAAACTGAGAACAACAATGAAGCTTTCCGAAGGAATGCAATTCCGACACTAACGACAGCGATCAAGAAATCCCTCTCCCAACGGGAGAGGGTGGGCATCAAGAAATGGCGGCCGGGTGAGGGGT
>JBGPBY010000522.1:0-5185 GCA_041481485.1 Terriglobia bacterium | reverse complement strand
TGAATCACAAAAACCGGACAGGTTTAGGTTCGCACCCCTGTACCGAAATCGTTTGAATTCCCCAATGATTTAGGGGGTATGTCAGGAGTTCTGAATTTAGATCGGCCCGAATGAAAAGGGGGCCGCGCGCCCGGTCGTCGACGGTAAAGACGTATTCGACGTCGGCATGTCCGTACGGAGGGATGCGGGTATCGCTCAACATTCGATCGGCTTCCCATACTTCAAACCGTCCATCCGCGCCAATGACAGTTTCGAATTGCGCCCACGCCGATTTTCCCGTGAGAACAATCTTTTGACCGGCCGGTCTCGGCGAGAGCGGTCCCGCCCCAACAAAGCCACTCACCTTCACGCCGGGGCCTGCCGGCGTTCCCACGTCGATATCCTTATCGGCGACAACAATAGGCAGAATCGGGATTGAGTTCGACGGAAGCGCCTGGAGCGTGTAATTGCCTGGCATCACTTTGGGGAACTCGAACGTGCCATCAGGCTCGACGGATACTTCGCGGAGACGGAGCGGACCGGGTCCTCCAATCAAAGCCACGACTCCAATCTCCGGAGTATACAAGGGCACCCGACCGCTGACACGAACCCCTACGGGGCGTACAAGAGTAAAGTCGAGACGCTCGATAACAGCGCCTGGTGTAATTTGGATGTTGGTCGCATCGTTCTTCGACGTTCCTCCGGGATAGTACGTCGGAAAATCAAGCAGCCCCGCCTGGATGTAGTAGCGGCCGGGCGGAATATTCTCTAATCGATAGCGCCCGGCGCTATCCGTCTCAGTCAAGCTCACGAGAGCGCCTTCACCGTTACCCTCGGGGGAACTTGTCTGCGCCATCGCGGCAACGCGGACACCCGCTGCCGGCGCGCCTGCTGCGTCACGCACGATTCCGGCCGCAACGCCGGACTGTGCCGGCGCCAACGGAATCTGAAACAGCAATAGACCGAATGCGAGGCACCGCAACATCGTCACAGCGTGCCACACCGGACAGAGGGGAACCAACTTTCTGTACGCGCCTGGAAACCGATGAAGCCTGCCCGCCACATAATATTCGTTCTCCGACATCGAGGCGATCAAGCCGCGTACCCTCGTTTATACTTCTTACACTTCCGAAAAACAAACGATCCCTGGCAGCTGACTTTTGACCCCAGTGAAGACGGGCGCGTTGAAGACCGCCTCCCGGATTGGTCACCAAACAGCAAAAGGGTTGTGTTCTTGTCGAACCGTGGCGGAAAAGGAATTCATATCTGGACGAGTCGTCGAAACAGACTCTCGACCTGACGGCCACTCCGGCGGGCAATTAACCCAGCTCCTACGGCCACTTCTAATTGAACTAACGCTCCGCGAGAGAGATTCCGCTATCTCCGATGAGTCACGTTTCCATATTCGAATCGCTTGGTCTGTTCTTTTCTCGTTGGGTTTAAGAAAGTTGAACCGATGAAGCTGACGCTGCACATTCCGAAATCCATCGTCCGCAGTCTCCGCATTACTGAGGCAGAGGCCCAGGAACGATTAAGGCAACAACTGGCCGTTGCGCTCCAGTTTGGAAATGTGTTTGTCAGTTTCTACTGGAGTAAGTCCCAGCCCATTGCGATCGGAAGGCCGAGTGCAAACGTTCCAGAACTCTGCCAAGTTCTGCGGAACAATCACGACAATCTCTCCGCTTCGAATCAAAGTGCAATGTTACGGCAGTTCGCAGTCATGCTGCCTGTTTTTCATGAAAGAAGACGTCGCGCATTCGAGCATCGTATCAAATCCTCTGAAGCAACTTGAAATTTAGCCTATTCAGCGATTCGCAACCCAAGTTTTCAATAAGGACAATGGGGGAGCCTCTAAACGGAAATCGTTCTCACCAAATTCTGAGTGCCCAAAGAGGATTCGTTTGCCTGGAAACTTCCAGAAACGCGTTTCCCCTACACGGAATCCGTCTCAATACCATCAAAATCACATCTCTTATTTGCCCTGAGACCGCAGGCAGCGCTCCCACTTAATGCTCATACTGAGACGTTCATCTTGGCTTTTTTACTGATGCCTCTTAAACTTCCTAGGCTTTGACCGCCGGTTTTATGGTCTCGAAATGTGAAGGATTGTCGGCGGTCATAGACCGCCGCTACAGCTGGGCCAAAAGTATAGAAAAAAACTGCCTGCGACGCTGTGGGGAATTCCTCTCGGCCCCTTTCATCATTTCGGCACGAGAATGTCCTTTTCCGTGCACGTCGGAGTCACTGCCTCACCCAGGTAGACATAGCGATGCCATCTCTTGCGGCCTTCCAACGGAGGGCCGGTCCACACTTGGTAGTGCAGTCCCTCGCTGCTGGGACAGACGTGAAAGGATTCGTTTGTGCCATCGCCGTCAAGGTCGCCTTCAACCTTTCCATCGCGCAAGACAATGGGTGAGGGCGGTTCGAGAATTCCAATCACGAAATCGTTGGCTTCCCATTCCTTCACGCTGGTTTGGATTCGATAGAACGACGGACTCTTACCATTCTTGTCGATCTCAGGTGGCTTGTCGCTGCAATTCTCCGGCACTGGCTGCACCACGCTCGCATCGTTCACGCTGGGCTTGTCGACAAATTGATTGGGATCCGGCTGGTCCACGAGAACCACTTTCGTTCCCGGATTGACTGAACTGTTGAACACCATCAGGCACCCCGTACTCTTATCGGTCATAATCACCATGCCAACGCGCTCTTCATAAGAGAACGGCTTCTGTGGAGTGGAGTCAACCGCGGCAGCGGGTTCAGATTTTCGCGCGCAGGCAGACGTCACGATGAATGTGCAAACAAGAAAACCGCAGGTACGTTTCATGTGATTCACTTCGTATGCTTTGCGAAGAATGCGAAAACATCGCGGGCTCCGCGAGAGAGAGTGTCGGAATGAGCGGACCCGCGGATCTCCCGGTACTCGTACGTCATCTTGAGATTGTCCCTTCTAAAAATCCCATCGTAACTGAAAAAGACAGATTTGCAGTGCTGGGTTTGTGCCGACCGGTACAGTCATAAGACCGTGAGACCTCTGAAGCAATCCGCAACTCTGGCGTCGGCCGGAGTGAGCCCCTCAGAAGACATAGTCCTGCCATCGGACGCAAGAGTGTTTCTGCGTCTAAATTGGCTTCAGGCCGCTCGGCGTTCGTAGCGGTGGTGAAGCCCGCCAACTTGACGAATAGCAACGATGGATCCAAAGGATTGAACTGCGCGCGGGTTCGGAGAATCCTTTTCCAACGACAAGTGCAGGCGTGATTCATGGTAGTAACGGAGAAGGGAACAGATGATTTGAAGCATCGAGGTTGAGCTTATTTCACGACCAGCCTAACTTCAATTCTTCCAACGCGGACGATATTTTCAGTAGGCACAGGACAGAACAACGGTATCGGAGTTCTTTATTTCGGATTCCGCACCTAGATCGCCATCAGAGAAATTTCAAGGGTGGATAAACGACAACAGCACCACACTCCTGTCGGGAATTCGCAGGATCATTCCAACGGCTTGTTCGCTCAGCGCGGAAGATGCTTTCAGCCTGAGATGCACACGACGAGGAAGGACAGCGAATTGAGAAGCGCAGACATGTTCACATCTTACAGTTGGCGGCGGTCCGCATGGGTCCCACGTTTTCAACACGCTTGAGTTTTTGGACCCTTCGGGAACTTTCCCTCGATTGACCTCGTCCTTGCGAAACAAAAAAGCCCCCGGCGAAAGCCGGGGGCTTTTGTTTATACGGCAGGATTCAGCTTAGCGGCTGACCTGGACGGTGGTTCCACCACCAAGGCCGAGGGGGCCGCTGTCAGGGGAGACCACCTTGATCCACAGCGCATCCTTGTCCTTGAAGTACGAGGTGTCGCTGGCATTGCGCAGCTCATCCAGGCTGGTCTGCTGCGTACCCGAGGCTGCGGTGTTGAAGCCGGGCAGCTGGAAGATTACCCACGAGCCTTTGTCCAGCTCGGACAGCCTGAGGGACACGGATGGTTGCTCGGTGGTCACCTTGATCTCGGTACCGGCTCGTACGTTGGTGCCGGTCAGGGTGTAGTCCTTGCCATTGCGGCTTAGGATGACCGGCTGAGCCGCAGCTCCACCGCCGGCACCGCCACGACCGCCAGGAGCAGCACCAGGTCCGCCACGACCTGCAGCGCCGGGGCCAGCAGCAGCACCCGGAGCAGCTCCAGCAGCAGCACCGCGACCGCCAGGAGCACCACCGCGGCCGCCGGCAGCGCCGCCGCCAACATTCAGGCGCCCGACATCGCCCTTGCACACCGCAGCGTTCCAGGTGGGCTTGATCTCACAGGCCTGTGCGTCAGTTGCGATGCTGTCGTTGACTCCGTCGTTGATGAGAATGTAGGCATTGGGACCAGCGCCGAGCGAGCCGTCCTTGTCGCGGATCACCGCGGTCCTGTAGGCCGTACTGCTTCCATTATCGTTGGCCCACTTGCGCTCCATCGGCGGGAAGTACGCCGGCTTGGCGTTTTCGAATTTCACGTGCTCAATGGCGTTGTTGGAGCTCACCCCGAAGCTGGTGTACAGCAGGTAAGAGAGTGCTCCGGTCTTGCGCGTGGCGTTGTCCTCGAAGTTGCGGAAAGTGGTATTCACCACGTCATGACGGTTATCGTAGTACTCGTAGCCGCGGGTCGGGAAATCCGGCATTGAGGGCTTCGGCAAGCTGCGGCCGTAAGCCTTTTCCTCCGGAGTTGTGGGGTTGCCCACGTTCTCGGTCTCGCCCACGAACAGCGAATCAAGGACCCGTGACGTATAGGGGTCCTCAAGACTGGCGCCACCTGCCAGGCCAGACGCCTGCGTATAGCCGATGGCATTGTCGGCCGACTTGATGTTCCTGTATGTCCGCATCTCGCCGCGGCCCCAGAAGCCACCATTGCGGTTCTTGTAGGCGGTGAGATCCTGGAAGACCGTTTCCACTATCTTGCTGCGCGAGTCTGCCGGATTTTCACGCGCGATATGCATGTTGCCGGTCACGCCGAAGGTGTTATTGGCCGCGATGTTCCGGTCCATCATGAACGCGTCGTAGTTGGAGTGGGCGACGTTGCCCTTGAACTCGCGGACACTCATGTTGCGCGGCCAGGTCTTCGCAGCGATCTCCGTGCCTTCGAATTTACCCTGCGGGTGCTCCGGCAATGACATCCAGAAGCCGTTCGAGTCGGAACCCGCGGCCACGTTGTCGCGGAAAGTGTTGTCCGGATTG
>JBGPBY010000521.1:0-5187 GCA_041481485.1 Terriglobia bacterium | reverse complement strand
TTGATGTCGGCGCCGTTCTTATCTCCGCCAGGTGTCAGAGTTCGCTGCACCATTTGAATGGCATGCTGCGCCATTCCACGGCTGTGTTCGCCGGCGCGTTTCCAGTCGCCATAGGCAACTTTGGTGACGACTTCGCCACGCTCCTTAATGGCTTCCAGCACCGTTCCCACATCGAAGTGCCGGTTTAGTGTGCTCTTAACTCCGATTTCGATATTGTCGAAATCGATGAATACCGCGATCTTGAGGCGATCTCCGTTCAAATAAGGTAAACCTCCGAACTTCCAGCTTACTAGTTCCTGACGACGAATTCGATGGAGATGTTATTTTTTGAAAAGTTCATCAAAAGCGCTTCGGGCGCTGGATGGCGGGATGGACGGGCCCCCGGAGTCCCGAGTTTCGCGTTCGATCGACGTGCGGGCGACGAAATATGTGCAGTCATTGCGGATATCCTTCTTTGCAATCCGCTTCGGAATCGGCTCCGTGCACTCAAATTGGGCACCGGTATCAAAATGGCGGCAGTTTTTGCAGGTTCGCAGATCCCCCCGGCATTTTGGACACTGACTGGTTTCGGAGATTTCCACAGTGCTGGGCACCACAGCTCCGCACATTGCGCATCGCAGCAATTCCTGAAACCCAGGCATCTGCATTCGGCGCGGCACATCGCGGGTTGATCCCCGCGGTCCGCGCTCCTGCGGAGCAGGTTTCGCCTTCGAAACGCTTCGCTCGCGGTCCGAGACACCGCTGTCCTGATAGCCGCTTTGTCTGTATTTTCGTTCGGACATGTACTGAATTTCCCAATGAGGTATACGGCATAGGGAAGCCGAAGGTTACAACTTGAGGATGTCACATTTGTTATCCTCAACCGATATAAAACGATGCTGACCTGGATTGAAATAGACACAGCCGCCATAAAACACAACATCCAAACGTTTCGGAGCCTGCTCAGCGCTCAGGCATCATTAATGGTTGTTGTCAAAGCCAACGCTTACGGCCATGGGCTCGAGGCCGTCGCCCCCATCGCCGCCGAGTACGGCGACTGGCTGGGAGTCAACGCACTCGAAGAAGCTCTGGCAATCCGAGCCCTGGGAATCCGCAAGCCCGTGGCAATTCTCGGCCACACACCTATCGATCAATTGGATGTGGTTGTCGCCAACGATTTTCGACAGGTCGTCTATCGCGCGGACGTCGCGTGGGGAATCTCAAGGGCCGCCGAAGTTCGAAAGACAACCGCCCGCATTCATTTGAAACTTGAAACCGGTACCAATCGGCAGGGGATTCCACCTGGAGATTTGCCCGAGCTTGCCCGAGCAATCCAGCGTATGCCCGGAATTGAAATTGAAGGCGCGTACACACATTTTGCGAACATTGAAGATACCCTGGATCCATCGTTTGCCCTCCGCCAACTCGACCGATTTCGCGAAGCGCTCGCCTCGCTCGAGGCATTGGGAGTGCGTCCCCCGCTGGTCCATGCCGCCGCAACCGCCGGAACCCTGCTGTATCCGGATACGCAATTCGCCATGATCCGGCTGGGTATCGGCACGTATGGCATCTGGCCATCGCGGGAGACTCAATTGGCAGCGCGCGAACGCGGACGAAAAATCACGCTTCGTCCAGCCATGACATGGAAGACACGAGTCGCCCAGGTAAAAACCATCCAACCCGGAGAACATGTCAGCTATGGACTGACCTTCCAGGCAACACACCCAATGAAGGTCGCAGTACTCCCTGTCGGATACTACGACGGGTACGATCGCAAGCTTTCCAATTGCGGCCGCGCCCTGGTGCGAGGCCGCGCCGTTCCGGTGATCGGACGCGTTGCGATGAACATGACCATGCTCGACGTCACGGATGTTTCTGCCGAACCGGAGGATGAAGTGGTATTGCTGGGACGCCAGGGCAACTCGGAAATTCGAGCGGACGAACTGGCCGACAAGATCGGCACCATTGCTTACGAAGTCGTTTCGCGGGTCAATCCGCGCATTCCGCGAATCCTTTCACGGTAGCCGGTCGTACTTTCCACGAAAATACATGAGCGGCTTTGCACCCTGCATCGCGCCATGAAGTTCCGCGGCGACGACTTCTCCCAGGAAGATGGTATGGTCACCGCCGGCATACATCGAAATCGTTTTACATTCGAGCGTGACCAGAGAATCTCGAATCAGTGGCTCGCCGGTTTCACCTTCAAAGAACAGTTCGGGTGGGCGAATCGTGTCCTTCTTTGCGAACAGCCGCGACACTTGTTCCTGGGCTTCAGAAAGGATGCTGACTCCGAATCGGCCGGAGTCTCTAAAGAACTGAAGTCCGCTTAAACGGTCGTCCAGGCAGACGAGGACAAGAATGGGGTTCATGGACACGGAGGTGAAGGAACTGACCGTAAGGCCATAGGGTTGGCCGTGATCATCTTTGGTTGTGACCACCGTCACACCAGTTCCCCAATTCCCCATCACCTGCCGGTAAAGATCCGGTGTAATCATAGGGCGCGAATTTTAGCACGGCGTGCGGTGCGGGAACGCGGTTCCGGTTAAGTCCCCGAAATGACAATTGAACAGTGAACATTGAACAGTGAACATTTCTCCGGGGAAATGTTCACTGTTCAATGTTCACTGTTCAATTGTCATTTCGGGGAGCCCCACCCGCCACCGCCGGGAGTTTCGATGGTAAGCACATCGCCGGCATCGGCCCACAATGTCGCTTTGGACTCCAGCTCTTCCGTCTTTCCCCGCCTTGTCATGGAATTACGTCCGGACTGAGCCGGTTCTCCTCCCTGCAATCCATAGGGCGGAATACGGCGGCGATCACAAAGAAGCGTAACCTGCGCTCGAGTCAGAAATTCCAATTCGCGCACGACGCCGTCGCCTCCACGGTGCTGGCCTGCTCCGCCGGAATTTCTTCGCAATCCGTACCTTCGGACGCGAACCGGATAATCGTGCTCCAGCGCTTCGATCGGAGTATTCATCGAGTTCGTCATATGAGTGTGAATTCCCGAGATGCCGTCTGCACTGGAACGGGCGCCCATCCCACCGCAAACGGTTTCGTAGTACGCGAAGGGTTGTCCGGTTTGCGGATCGGTACCGCCAAAGGTCAGATTGTTCATGGTGCCCTGACTCGCCGCGGGAATGCGTTCCGGAATCGCTAAGGCGAGGCACTTGTACAACACGTCGACGGTGCGCTGAGACGTTTCGACGTTTCCTCCACACACGGCTGCGGGCGGACGCGCATTGACCACAGTGCCTGCAGGAGCAATGATCCGGATCGGGCGCATTCCTCCGGCATTGGAAGGAATCGCAACCTCAACCAGCGTGCGGAACACATAAAACACCGCGGAAGCCGTGATTGCATAAACCGAATTGACACTTCCTGCCGCCTGAGGGTCCGATCCTGAAAAGTCGACCAGCGCTTCGCCCCTGTGAATCCGAATTGTGACGTGAATCCGAATGGGTTTGCTGTTGACGCCATCGTCATCCAGAAAATCCTCCGCCTCATAAACGCCGTTGGGAATGGAGCGTATCGTCAGCCTCGTCATTCTTTCGCTGTAGGCCAGAATTTCGCGCACGTACTTGTGAACTTCACTCCAGCCATGCCGGGCAATGGTTTCGGAAAGCCGGATTCCACCCGTTCGATTGGCTGCAATCATCGCCGCCAAATCGCCTTCCCGCTCTGCGGGAGTGCGCACATTCAGCAATATCATTTCCAGGACATCTCTATTTATTGCGCCGGCAGACATGAAGTACACCGGAGGGATCCGCAATCCTTCCTGGTAGATTTCCTGCGCGATCGGCATCGACCCTGGAGACATGCCTCCCACATCGGAGTGGTGCGCGCGGTTTGCCACATAAAACCGAAGCTTGTTTTTCTCGAAGACACCGGACACCAGCGTGATGTCGGGGAGGTGCGTTCCGCCAGCATACGGATCATTCAGGATCACCATGTCACCGGGTCCGATTCGCCGGTTCTCGATAGCAGACTTTACCGAAAGTGGCATCGACCCCAGGTGAACCGGCATGTGATCGCCCTGGGCCATCATCTCGCCATTGCTGTCGAAGACGGCGCAGGAGTAGTCCCGGCGCTCTTTGATATTGGGCGAGTACGCAGTGCGTTTGAGAGTTGCACCCATCTCCTCGGCAATGGAATGAAAGAGACTCTTGAAGATTTCGAGCTGAACGGGATTGGTTGCTTTCGCCATGAATCACACTTCCAGAACAATGCTTACCGGACAGTGATCGCTGCCCATGACTTCCGGATGAATCTCCGCTGCTTTCACGGCCCCTTTCAATTTTGGCGACACCAGCACGTAATCGATTCTCCATCCGACGTTGCGCGCGCGGGCATTGGCAAAGTTGCTCCACCACGTGTAATAACCGTTGCCCTGTTTGAAGAGGCGGAATGTGTCCACAAACTGGCAGCTCATGAAGTTCTGAAATCCCTCACGCTCTTCATTGGTAAATCCTTTCTTGCCTCGGTTCGGTCCGGGATTGGCAAGATCGAGTTCCGTATGGGCAACGTTGAGGTCGCCGCAGAAGATCACAGGTTTAGTTTTTTCCAGCTGCTGACAAAACGCAAGAAAGGCGGGATCCCAATGCCCGTGCCGCAATGGCAAGCGGCTGAGATCATCTTTAGCATTGGGAGTGTAGACGGTGACGACAAAGAACTTGTCATATTCCGCCGTGATGACGCGTCCTTCTTCGGTGCTGTCGCGCTTCAATTCGTCGGCAAACTGAAATCGCTCGGTAAACTCTTTCGGAAATCCGTTAATGACATCGATGGGCTTTTCCTTCGAAAAAATCGCAGTGCCGGAATAACCCTTTTTGACTGCCGAATTCCAGTACTCGTAATATCCTGGCAAGTCGATCTCGATCTGGCCGCGCTCGGCTTTGGTTTCCTGCAGGCACAGGATGTCGGGCTGATGGGCCTCTAGAAATGGATAGAACACCCCCTTCTTCAATACCGCTCGAATGCCATTCACATTCCAGGAATAAATCTTCATCGGTAACCTCTGTCGGCAATTCCGGCCATGGTTGCCGATTATAAGCAATTCTCCATCGCGCCGGACGGCCCACTGTTGGCGCGGTCTATGACCGCACACAGTTTTTCAGACTGGGATTCCTCGCATTGGGAATCAATAGACGAGAGATTGTGCGCGGTCATAGACCGCGCCTACAGTTGGCCGCCGTCGCAAATTTCAAACTG
>JBGPBY010000520.1:0-5187 GCA_041481485.1 Terriglobia bacterium | reverse complement strand
GATCGTGTGGTTTTCGAGATTGCAGCGGAGACGGCACCGGACCCGGAACTTCTCCACCGGCTAAAGGTCCTCTCAGAAGGCGGGTTTCGGTTTGCCATCGAACACATTGGAGACCAGCCGCAAGCGCACCCGATGATTCCATTCTGCTCTTTCGTTAAAGTCGATCTGCGCAAAGCCAATCGAGTTCGGATGAAGGATGAGGCGGAGGCGCTGCAAAAGCTGAACGTCGCATTGCTCGCCGAGAAAATCCAGACTTTTGAGGAATATCAGTTTTGTCAGCAGATGGGTTTCGATTACTTTCAGGGCAACTTCATCTGCAAACCGAGCGTCGTTTCATCGCCGAAACTTCCGCTGAATCCGGAAATGGTTAGCCGGCTCCTGACAAAATTGAACGAACCCGGAATATCCGCCGTGGACGTCGAAGCGTTTTTAACTGAGGATTCTGCCTTCAGCTACCGGCTGCTACGATATATCGACTCGGAACTGGTTTCGTTTCCGCTGAAGCGGGAATCCATCCAGCATGCCGTGGAACGAATCGGAATCGATAATCTTCGCCAAATAGTCGGGCTTGTGATGATGACCGACATCGAGGTACCGACTCCAAGTACCGAAGGCCGCCTTCCACGAAAACGCACAGTCGTGAGGAATGCGGATATCAAACCCGAGTAAGAATCTGGGGTCCGTCCGAAGTCACCGCGATGGTATGTTCGAAGTGGGCTGAAGGTTTCCCGTCGAGTGTCACGACCGTCCATCCGTCTTCCAGAATTCGAACTTTTTCCGTGCCCAGATTCACCATTGGCTCAATTGCCACGACGAGTCCCGGCTTGATGCGTGGCCCTTTTCCGACCTGTTGATAATTCAAAACCGGCGGATCTTCATGCAGTGCCCGGCCAATTCCGTGGCCACAAAATTCACGAACAATTCCGAAATGATGCTCATCGGCCAGCCTTTGAATGGCGGCCCCGACGTCGGACAGATAATTCCCCGGAATCAGCGTTTCAATGGCGGCATAAAGGCATTTTTCGGTTGTCCGCAGGAGGTTCTCAACATCTGCGGGAATATCGCCGATCGGGATCGTGACGGCCGAGTCCCCAAAGAAATCATCATAGATCACACCAAAATCAAGCCCAACGACGTCGCCGTTTTTCAGAAATCGCTTCGGATTCGGAATTCCGTGCACGACCTCATCGTTAATCGACACACAGATGCACGCTGTAAATCCTCGATAGCCTTTAAAAGCGGGTTTCGCCTTTTTCTTTATAATTAAGGATTCGGCAATACGATCAATTTCCATGGTCGACATTCCATCGCCGACCACTTCTCTCAACTCCAGAAGGATTTCCGCCACAATGCGGCTCGCACCTTTCATTCGTTCGATTTCCCTGGGACTCTTCAAACTAATCATTCACTGCATTCTAGCAAGCCGCAGGCTATAATTCCCGGCCGAAGGAGAAATTCAGGAATGGCCGACGTCTCACTTACAGGCAAGAAAGTACTGATGGTCCTGCCCCACACTCAATTCCGGGACGAAGAATACCTTGAACCTCGAAGGATTCTTGAATCCGCTGGAGCCGCCATCACCGTAGCCTCAGACAGTGCCAGGACTTGTTATGGGCTGAATGGCACAATCGTCGACTCCATGGTCACTACGGCCGACGCCAAAGCGGACGATTTTGACGCGCTCGTGATTTGTGGCGGACCGTCGGTTCCTCAATTCTTCTGGAACGACAAAAAGTTAGCGGAACTCGCTGCCGCGATGTCCTCTGCAGGAAAAGTTGTCGCCGCCATTTCCCTTTCGACAGTTGTTCTTGCAAAGGCAAAGCTGTTGGCAGGCAAGCAGGCCACTGTGTACTTTCTCCCCGAGGCCATCCAGGAGCTCAAAACGGCCGGGGCCAACTACGTCATGAAGCCGCTGGTAATCGAGGACAAGTTGATCATGGCGGAGGGGCCGGCTGAATCTGTTCCGTTCGGGCAGGCGATCCGGGCTGCACTCGCGGGCTGATGCGCAAACCACTCTCCTTTCGAGCTCGCGTTGCCGTCCCAGTTGTTTTCCTGATTTCGTCGTGCCTGATTGCACTCGCGCAGCAGCGCGGTGGTGGAGGTGGTGGGGGTGGCGGTGGCGGGGCTGCTCCCTCTCGCCCGTCCACCACGTCTCCCCAAACGAATCCTCGAGGAGGAACAGCCGGCGGGCAGCGTGCGCCATCGGCACCGCGAGGGAATATTCCTGCTGGGCGAGGACGCGGAGCCCAGGCTCCCCAAAAGAAACCTGAAGACAATCTTGACCCAAACAATGGATTGGTGATGGCGTATATCACGGTCACGGACAAGGATCACCGATCGGTTCCAGGCCTGACCCAGAAGAATTTTGTCGTAACCGAGGATAAAGAAGATCAGAAGATAGAACTTTTCACCGTCGAAAACGGACCGTTAAGCGTTGGTTTTGTATTGGGCGGTCCGCCTCAGGAATCCAAAGGAGCCCCCCTCGCATTTCTGAAGGCCACCCCCTGGGCCAACAACGAATTTTTCCTCATCAATGACGATGGTCATCCGCCGGGAGGAACCGTCATTCAAAGTTTCACGACAGACCCGTTGAAGGCCACGGCGACGTACTTGCCGGGGGGCGTCAGTCCGGATTCCATTTTTATGGGTCTGGACTATTTGAAAGAGGCAGCCAATGCCAGAAAACTGCTGGTTCTGATCGGCGGCACACTGACCGGCGATGCCGCCACTCCGGCCGGCGGCGGCCTGGATCCGTATTACGTCGAGCGGCAGGCCACAAAGCAGGAAGTGCAGGTCTATTCCATCCTCACCTCCAACGATGACAGTGGCGCAGTCGACGATGGAGGAACGTCCGATATCGCACCGCTGACCGGCGGGCAGGATTATGTCTCCGCTCCCGTTTCATTCGCGCTGGAAAGAAATGTGGTGGAAATCGCCCGTGGGCTCGCAGTTCAGTACCGGATCGGATACAGGTCGACCAACCCAGCCAAGGATGGCAAGTTTAGAAAGATTAGAGTGAGTCTGGTGGATGTCCCGGAATCGCTGGGAAAGGTCAAGGTCTGGACAAAATCCGGGTATTACGCCGATAAAGAGAAAAAGAAATAGGCGATGGCGCCTCGGCGGCGCCTCCGCCCATTCAGGAAATTTCAGCGCGATGGGGGGAACCGCGCTGAAATCTCGAACCCTACCCTGCGCGATTCACAACGGTGTAAAGCGTCTTACCGTCGCGATTGATCAGCAGGAGTAAAGAGTTGGTACCCTTCGCAAGCGCATTCCGAAAGTCTGCCGTTGAATTGACTACCTGGTGGTTGACTTCCTCGACGACGTCCCTCTCACGAATGCCAGCCTCATCGGCCGGACTATCCGGTTGAACCTGGGTGATGACCACGCCGGATTTTGGAGCCGACGGGCCCAATTGCCGCGAAAGCTGCGGTGTCAAATCCTGAATCGAAACCCCCAACTTACCGGCCGCATTGGAATCCAGAGCCGGTGCGCCATTGGACGCAGTGACTTTCGGTTCCTGTGTACCCAGCTTCACTGTCAGATTCTTCTCAACGCCTTTACGGAGCACTTTCAGTGAAACCGAACTGCCTGGAGCAAGATCCGCGACTTTGAATCGCAAGGCATCCGGATCGCTAACGGATTCCCCATTGACTTCTCGAATCACATCGCCGCGCTCGACGCCAGCCTTTGCCGCCGGGCTGTCCTCTTCCACATTGCCCACCAGTGCGCCCTTGTTGTCTTTCACATCGAAGCTTGAAGCAAGCTCCGGTGTGAGCGGCTGAATGTAAACCCCAAGGTAGCCACGCGTCACCTGACCGTGATCCTTGATTTGATTCATGATGGAGCGCGCCATATTGCTGGGAATCGCGAATCCGATTCCTTCGTTGCCGCCGCTCTGCGACAGTATGGCCGTATTGATACCGATCAGTTCCCCGCGCGTATTCACCAGCGCGCCGCCGGAATTGCCCGGATTCACCGCGGCATCGGTCTGAATAAAGTTTTCGTAGTTGTCTCTTTCGATACCGCTGCGCCCCAATGCGCTGATGATACCCATGGTCACGGTCTGTCCCAGATCAAACGGGTTACCAATCGCCAACGCCAGGTCGCCAACCTCAACCTTGGATGAGTCGCCGATTGCGATTGCCGGAAGGCCTGTAGCTTCGACCTTAATTACTGCGACATCGGACTTGGGGTCCTTTCCGATAACCTTCGCGTCGAATTCACGCTTGTCGGCCAAAGTCACATGGACTTTCGTAGCATCATCAACAACATGGTTATTCGTCAGGATGAATCCGTCGGGGCTGACAATCACACCGGAGCCGGCAGCTTTCTGCTTACGTGGCATCTGAGGTGCATTTCTGAAGTTGAACCCGGGGATACCTCCAAAAAGCGAAAACGGATCATCACTGTTGTCGTCGGCCGCTTTCCGGACCGATGTTGAAGTGATACTGACGACGGACGGTCCCGCCATTTTCACAATGGGTGAAAATCCTCCGGCCGGGACCATGGAGCCCAGGGCGGGAGCGGCAATGTTGGAAGCTGTTGTAGTCGGTAAACTTGGGGAGGCGGTGCGTCCGGATTGCGCGATAACGAGACCGCCGGCCAGGCTCCCGACCATCAGAAGGGTGGCAAGAGCCCAAACCAAACTCTTTCGGTCTCTATGCATGGTCGTTCTCCTTTTGTCTCAATGAATTATATTTCTGGAGCATCACAATGAATGTGCGTCCCCTAAAACCTGCCTAATTGGACGGGAAAATGCGGCGTCCGATAGCGAGGATTTCAACATCTTGATTAATTTGCTCCACGGCATACATACAAAAACATGCCCCATGAAATATCAGACGAGACCTTGCTGGACTCGTACTCTCAGGCCGTCATTTCTGCCGCGGAACGGGTCAGTCCCTCGGTAGTTAATGTCGAGGTCCGTAATGGCAAAAAAACGGGCGGAGCCGGATCGGGTTTTGTATTTACGCCGGATGGCTTCATTCTGACCAACAGCCACGTCGTCCACGACGCTTCAGAAATTCGCGTCGCTTTCCCGGACGGCCAACACTACATTGCGGATCGAGTGGGCGATGACCCCGAAAGCGATCTCGCTGTCATCCGGATCACGGCGCCGAGCCTGGTGCCGATCACATGGGGAGACTCCAGCGCGCTGAAGGTGGGACAACTCGTCATCGCAAT